>CAZKVP010000073.1:0-16533 GCA_964556215.1 uncultured Phycisphaeraceae bacterium | reverse complement strand
AGCACCGCGGTTTCCAGCGATTTTTGCGCCTTTTCCAAGGCAATGGGATCCGCCCGGTCGGCGGCTTCGGCGATGCGCTGGTAGTCCTCGGTGGGGAATTTGGCGTCCAAGGGCAGGTACACCGGCTCGTCGCCGTTGCCCGGTAGTTTGACGGCGAACTCCACCATTTCACCGGAGCGGGCGCGCGGTTTGAAATTGCGCTCGAACTGCTCGGGCGTCAGCACCTGTTCCAAAAGGTTGGAAAGTTGCACCTCGCCCCACACGCCGCGCGTTTTGACATTGGTCATCACCCGCTTCAGGTCGTCCACCCCGCCGGAGAGTTTCTGCATTTCGCCAAGCCCCTTGTGCACCGCCTCCAGGCGTTCGCTGACCTGCTTGAAGGATTCGCCCAGGCGTTTTTCCAGGGTGGATTGCAGTTTTTCATCCACGGTTTTCTGCATGGATTCCAAACGCAGTTCGTTGCTTTTTTGCAGCGATTCCAAGCGCGCTTCAAAGGCCAGGCGCAATTGGTTGGATTCCTCGCGGCGCATGTCGGCGGTTTTTTGCATCACTTCACGCAGTTGCAGGCCGTCTTTTTGCAGGGTGGCGGTCAGGGTTTTGGTTTCGGCGCCGGCCGCGTCCAAGCCGGTTTTTTGCGCCTGCATCAAGGCGTCGAATTTTTGGAAGGCGCCGGCCTGAAACGCGTCAAAGCGGCTGGCCGCCTCTTCGCGGGTGGCGCGCTCGCGGGCGTCGGCTTCCTGGCGGGCGGCGGCCAATTCCTGGCGCAATTGCGCTTCGGCTTTTTCGCGGGCGGTGGCTTGGCTGGCCTCCAAGGCGTCCAAGCGCTGGAGCAGGGCCGGATCGGTGGCGGCAGTTTGGCCGGCGCGCCAAAAGGCGCCCATGGCGGCGCCGGCGGCAAGGGCGGACAAGGCGAGCACGAGATATTCCATAAACACTCCAAAACGAGGAAGCGAAAGCATAGCGCCGCCCGTTCCCGGCCGAAGGCAAAAACCCGGCGTCGCCCTTATTCTCTAGGGCCCATGCCCGCCTTCATCCTCCATCGCCCTGTGATCATCGCCTCCCGCCGCAGCCGCCTGGCCGTGGTGCAAGCCGAATGGGTGGGGGCGCAATTGATGGCCCGCCACCCCGGCTTGGCGGTGGAGCACCTGTTTGTTGAGAGCGAAGGCGACCGCTTCACCGGCCGCCTGGCCGATGCCGGCGGCAAGGGCATGTTCACCTCGTCGGTCGAGGCCCTGTTGCTGGAGGGCCGCGCCGACATTGCCGTGCATTCGATGAAGGACATGCCGGTGTGCAAAGAGGAATTGACGCCGGGCCTGTCGGTGATATGCGTGCCCGCCCGCGAGGCCCCCCGCGACGTGCTGGTGGCCCGCGACGCGGCCGGGGCTCCGGTGACGGACCTGCGCCAGCTGCCCAAGGGTGCGCGCGTGGGCACCGCCAGTTTGCGCCGGCAGGCGCAACTGCTGCGCCTGCGCCCCGATTTGAAGGTGGAATTGCTGCGCGGCAACGTGGAAACCCGCCTGCGCAAGGCCACCGCCGACGCCCTGGACGCTGGCGGGGTGGATGCCACCTTTTTGGCGGCGGCCGGTTTGCGCCGTTTGGGGCTTGCCGCCGGCATTGCGGTGGACTTCTCCGACATGCTGCCGGCCGCCGGCCAGGGTGCGCTTGCCATCCAGGCCCGCATCGGCGACCCGCGGGCCTTAAGGGTTTGCATGGGGCTCAACGATTCCACCGCCGCCGCCTGCGCCCATGGCGAGCGGGCCTTGGTGGGGGGCTTGGGGGCCGGCTGCCATTCGCCGGTGGCGGCGCTGGTGGAAGCATCCCTTACGGCAGACGGGTTCCCCGGTTACCGGGTGCGGGCCCGGGTGCTGGCGGCCGACGGCAGCCGTTGCCTGGAAGTCGATTTGCATGGCAAAGCCAAAGAGTTGGCCAGGCTGGTGAAACGGGCGACGGCCCAATTGCTGGCCCAAGGCGCCCGCGAAATGCTGTAAAACGGGTATCATTTGCCTTTTCGGGCTCACTGTCTCATCTTTTTCTCACCTCTTTCCATCGGAATTTTCATGATGCGCAAAACTTTTTCCGTGCTTGGTTTGATTCTGGCTTCGGCTCCCGCTTTTGCGGAAGATGCCCCCGCGTTCACCCTGCCCGCCGTTGAGGTCCAGGCCACCTCCTTGCCGGCCCTGAAGGAACTGGACCCGGTCGGCCAATCCAAGCAGCCCGTGTGGACCACCGTCCCGCGCTTCTCGTTCTCCCAGGTGTACGCGCTGCCCGAAGGTGTGCGCACCGCCAGCGTGAATGCTGTCAGCGATTTTGGTTTTGACACCGCCACCACCACCGCGCTGGCCGAGACGGTCGACGTCGGTCTGGGCCAGGGTTGGCAGGTCGGCGTGTCCTTCCTGCAGGACCGCAACAGCACGCTCGACAGCACCGAACTCGGCGGCCGCTTGGAAGTGCGCAAGGCCGTCGCCCCTTGGGGCGAAATCTGGGGCAACCCCACGGTGGCGGCGTCCTACTCCAAGCTCGAAGAGGGCCGCGACACCCTCAAACTTGGCGCGCTGCTGGGCGGCAATGTCACCGACCAGGTTTCCTGGACGCTCAACGGCTCGTGGTCGCATGGGTTTGATGCCTCCCGCATCAACCGTTTTGAAGTCAGCGGCGGAGCCATGTACGCTTTGATCGACAACCGGTTGACTGTGGGCCTTGAAGCGGTCGCCGAAGCCACCCAGACCCATTTGGGCGCGGACAACTACGAAAACGGCGTGGCCTTGTATGCCGGCCCGAGCGCCGCTTGGCGCCCGACCGGCCGCATCACTGTGACCGGTGCGGCCCTGGTGGCCGGCGTGCGCGGCAATGACCGCCCGGCCCACCCGCGCTTGGCCCTGGGCTTGGCGTACAACTTCTGATAAACCTCCCTGCTTGTGCGGCCTTGAATGCGCTGCCCATGCACTTCCATGCGCCCCTGATTTCCGACTCTTCTTTCCATTCCACCCATGAAAACCACCCAGACCCTGCTCCCCCTTTCGCTGGCCGCCGCCGTGTGCGCCGTCACCCTGGCCGGCTGCGACCAGAAACCCTCCTCCGTGAAGACCGGCACCGCGCCGGCGGCAACCGATGATGCCGGCGCCAAGGCCAATGTGGCCGCCGCCGAAAAGGCCGCCGCCGATGCCAAGGCCAAGGCCGACAAGGAAGCCGCCGACAAGATCGAAGCCGAAAAGGCCAAAGCCGCCGAAGAGGCCGCCGCCAAGGCCAAGGCCGAAGCTGAGGCCAAAGCCGCCCTCGAGCGCGAAGCCGCCGCCAAGCTTGCGCAGGAAAAAGCCGATCAGGAAGCCAAGGCCCGCGTCCAAGCCGAAGCCGCCGAAGCGGCCGCCAAGGCCGAAGCCGAGCGCAAAATGGCCGAAGAAGCCGCCGCCAAAGCCAAGGCCCAAGCCGAAGCCCAAGCTGAAGCCGAACGTGCCGCTGCCGCCAAAGCCGCGCAAGAGAAGGCCGCCGAGGAAGCCAAGGCCCGCGCCGCCGCCGAAGAAGCCGCCAAGGCCGAAGCCGAGCGTTTGGCCAAGGAAGCCGCGCAGCGCAAGGCCGCCGAAGAGGCCGCCCGCCGCATCGAGCCGGCCAAGTCCGTCGCCGTCGCCGCCCCGGAATATCCCGAAGCCGCCCGCCGCAGCGGCCAGACCGGCACCGTCACCATCGTTGCCCAGGTGAATGCCGAAGGCGCCGTGGAATCCGTCACTTCCCAAGGCGACTCGGAGGCCCTGAAGGCCGCCGCCGAAGCCGCCGCCAAAAGCTGGAAGTTCAGCCCCGCCACCCGCGGCGGCAAGCCCATCGCCAGCGTGGTGACGGTGCCGGTGAACTTCGTCTTGAAGCAGGACTGAAGCCGCCCCCGGTTGAAACGCAAACAGATGAAACGCAAACAAAAAAGCCCCGCCGTTTGGCGGGGCTTTTTCACGGGTCTCGTTCATTTTTCGGCCGGCGAAGGAACTTCCGGCGTTTTGTTGAGTTTCATGAATGTGCGGTTCCAGCGCGGCGACCAGCCGTCCAGGCTCCAAGCCACCCCGAAGGCGCGGCCGGTGATCTGGCGACGGTCCAAAAAGACGCCGTCGGGGTGGGCCTCGCTGGGCTCGGCCCATTCGCGCGCGTCGGCCGAGTCGTCCCGGTCGTCACCCATGCAGAAGTATTGGTCGGTCTTGAGCGTGACGGCGGGCATGTTGCGCAAATTTCTGCGGTTGTCGATGAACTGCACATAGTGGGCCGGGGTGCCCGCCGGTTGCTCGATGCCGTCGCGGAGTTTGTAGTCGACGCCCTTGTGGGCCTCCACCCGGGGGTCGCTTGGCGTGGCATCCGTGTAGGAAGTGGGCTTGCCGTTGAGGTGGATGACGCCTTCCACGACCTCGATGGTGTCACCGGGGATGGCCACCACCCGCTTGATCAGGCGGATGCCATGGTTCTCGGGCTTGGGGCTGGGCGACCAGAAGGTGATGATGTCCCCGCGCTTGGGGCCGTCGCCCCAGCGCAGCATCGGCGCGTTGGCCAGCGGATTTTTGAAGCGGATCTGCGTGAAGGGGATGTCGATGTACGGCCCGGCCAGCGGGATCTGGATGCCGTACGCCAGTTTGTTGACCACCACGCGGTCGCCGATCTGGATGGTCGGCAGCATGGAGCCGCTGGGGACATCGTTCCAATCAATGATTGACGAGCGCACCACGATCATGATGAGCAGCACCGAGCCGACCGGCTTGATCCACTCCTTCCACAGCATTTTGTGGAAGGGCAGTTTGGGTTTGGTTTCGCCGGGGATGTCGCTGGCCATGGGGATCCTGAAAGGGAATGAAAAGGGGGCGAAGGTTAAGTTTAGCCGCAAGCAAAAAACACCGGGCGAAGCCGGTGTTTTTTGCAGGGGAGGAAAAATGCGATTGTCGTCGCGGTTACGGGAGCTCTTCGGCGCCGGTGGCTTTGGCGACTTCGGCGCTGGTGGGAGTGGTTTTGACCTTGTCCCAGAACAGCAGGAAGAAGATGACGGCGATGGCGCCGGCCATGATGGCGGGGAACATCCAGAACGTCTTCCATTGCGCCATGGTGTCGGACAGCACGGAAGTGTTGAGCCCGGCCGGTTGATGGACCGAAAACATCTGGCCCAGGCTGTCCATGACGGAAAGGGGCGCGTGTGGCTTGGGCGTGGCGGTCAGCAGTTCTTTGAGCCAGAGGGCTTTTTCCGAGGCCAGATGCTGGGTTTGGGCGAAGGCATTGATGACGCCATCCAATTTTTCCATCGCCAGGTGTTTGACCGGATCGGCGGATTTCAAGGCATCGCCGGTATCGGCGACGAATTTGGCGATGCTGTCCACTTGTGCGGTGGTGAGGCTGGCGGTCTGCTCGGCGTTGGCCTGGGCGAATCCGAGCGCATGGGTCACTTCGCCGGCATGGGTGATGTTGCCCACGGTGTCGCCGGCGCCGTTGAAGGCGACCTTGTAGCCGAAGTACATGCCGATGCCTTGGGTGAAGAACACCAGCATGGACTGCGCCTGCCCCTTGATGTCTTTGGGCGCGCGTTTTTCGGTGTAGATGAAGCCGGTGACAAAGAAGAAGTCATAGCAGATGCCGTGCAGGGCGATGGCCAGATAGATCATCCACAGGGTCTGGTGCGGCGCGCCGAAGGCGAAGAGCGCATAGCGGGCGACCCAGGCCAGCATGCCGGCCAGAATCATCCACTTGACGCCCAGCTTGCGGAAGAAGAAGGGGATCAGCAGCATGAAGATGATTTCGGACATCTGGCCGATGGTTTCGGTCGACGCCGGCTGCTGGAAACCGCCATGGGCCAGGTAAGTTTGGGCAATGCCGTAGTAGTAAGCCAACGGAATGCAGATCAGGGTCGAGCAGACGATGAACACGGCGAAGGCCGGGTTCAACAGCATTTTGAAGGCGTCCACCATGAAGATGGCGCGCAAGTTAAGGGGTTGCCCCTTGGCTGGCGGCGGGGTGGTGGGCAGCATGAAACTGTAAACGCCCAAAAGCAGTGAGGAACCGCCAGCCAGCATGAACATGTTGAGGCTGTTGGACCAGCCCAAGAAGCCGTTGGTCAGGCCGGCCACGATCCAGCCGATGGTGCCCCACACGCGGATTTTGCCGAAGGCGGTGGCGTCCTTGATATTGGCGAAGGCGATGGTGTTGCCAAGGCCCAGGGTCGGCATGTAGCAGAGCATGTGAATGAGGAAGAGCCAACCCAGCATGGCCCCGTTTTTCTCGGCGGCGAAATGGGGGACGGCGCACAAAGCGGCACCGCCGATCAGGAGCAGGATGCCCATCACCTTTTCGGAAGCAAAGAAGCGGTCGGCAATGATGCCAAGGAACAGGGGCGCGATCATCGCGGCCAAGGGTGCGCTGCCGTAGGCGGCGTAAGTCACGCCGACATCAAGCCCGGCTTTGTCCAGTGCGAGGCCCGGCGTGGTGAACCACGCGCCCCACACGAAAAACTGGACAAACATCATGATGGAGAGTTTGGTGACGACTCCACCGGGTTGCCCCACCCTGCACGAAGGTTTTGTTCCACAGCACGCAGCACCCATGGGTCGCTCCAAAAAAGGGGAAAAGCAAAAACGGATGCGGAAGTCTATCCCGCATCGGGGTTTTGTCCAGAGAGTGCGGGGATTTGTCGGACAATGGGTGAAGGAACCGCGACCGTCAGGGAGCGGGCGTAAAAGGTTATTCCACACCCGCTCCCTGACGGTCGCGGTTCCTTTGTGCGCCGCCCGCCTAACGTGGGTTCGAATCCCACCCTCTCCGCTTAAGACAAAACCCGCCAATGGCGGGTTTTGTCTTAAGCGGAGAGGGTGGGATTCGAACCCACGTTAGGTTTCCCTAAACAGCATTTCGAATGCAGCGCCTTCAACCGCTCGGCCACCTCTCCTAAAGGGTTTTCCTGCGATTCCCTTGCGGGGATCCTGCGATTGAGGGCGGGGATGATACCATGTGCGGCTCGCCTTGGCCCATGGGGGGCCTTGCTTTGGAATTTTCGCCATGACCGCCACTTCAACTCCCGCTCCCGCCGCTTCACCCGCCGCCTCTGAAGCCTACGTCCCGGGCGCCTGCGTGCGCATCACGACCCAGGTGGCGCGCCAAGGCCAAGCCTATACCTCCTGCGTTGAAGGGGTGGTGGTCAAGCATGAACAGAAACCCACCGGCTCCTGGTTCGCCCACGGCAAAAACGATAAATTGTGGCTGGACCGCCTGACCATCAAAAAAGCCGACGGCGAAGTTTTCGTCTGCAATCTCGACCCCTTGGCCCGGGTGGAAGTGCTCGGCCAATGAGCGGCACGCCATGCCCACCACGCGGGCCTGATGCCTCGTTGCCGGCGGGTTATCCCTTCCGCCCCGAATGGGAATGGACGCCGGCCCAAGTGGCAGAGGCGCTTAAGGCGGGCCAAGTTTCACTGGTGGATTGCCGCCGCCCGCCCGAATTGGCGGTGGCCAAGATTGCCGGTGCAGTGTGGATCCCGATGGATGAAATCCCGGCCCGGCTGGAAGAATTCCGCGCGCTGCCCCAGCCTGTCGTCATCCATTGCCATCACGGTGTGCGCTCACTGCGAGTGGCGCAATTTTTGCGTGAAAACGGCATTGCGGCGGACAGCATGGCGGCCGGAATTGACCAGTGGAGCTTGGCGGTGGATGGTGGGGTCGGGCGGTATTGAGCAAACATGGCCCTGACGGACGATAATCCCCCCATGTCCAAACCACCCAAATCCACGCAAGCCGCCCACCCCGGCCAGACCAAAATCCGCGAGCAGATGAAGCGCGAGTTGGGTGATTCCTCCCTGCAGGGCTTGGATTTGACCCAGCCGCAGTCGCAGCCCTTGGCCGAGCACGCCGCCGCGCCGCGCAACATCCAGTTCAGCGTGTTTTTGGACAACCGCGTCGGCCGCCTGCTGTCCTTGGTGGAAGTGTTTGACAATCAGCCGCTGACTTTGGCCGGCTTCTCCATTTTGGAGTCCACCGGCCATGCCGTGGTGCGGGTGCTCACCAGCGACTGCGCCCAGGCCCGCCGCCTGCTGTTCCGCTACGAATATCCCTTTGCCGAAAACGAAGTGCTGGCGGTGCAGTTGGATCAGGGCCACACCCTGGCCTGCGTGTGCGAGGCCCTGATGTCGGCGCAAATTTCCATTGATTATGTTTACCCCCTCATGGTGCGCCCGCACGGGGCGCCGGTGTTGGCGCTGCACACCCACAGCAACCGCGATGCGGCCAAAACGCTGGCCAATCGCGGCTTTACGTTGCTGGGTGAAAAAGAATTGGGGTGAGCGGCCGCCGGCCCTCCCCCTTGCGATGTTTAACCGCGCCATGGTCGGCGCATTTTTGAAACGGATTTTTCCTCATGTCTCACCCCGCGCCCGCTGCCCTGATTTCCCTCGATGCCGACCATACCCAGGGCATGTCCCTGGCCGGCCGCAAACTGCACTTCTCCGGCATCGGCGGCAGCGGCATGTCGGGCCTGGCCCGCATGGCCAAGCAGCGCGGGGCGGCAGTGACCGGCTCGGACAAGGGCGCCAGCCCCACGGTGGCGGCCTTGCAAAAAGAGGGTTTTGAAGTGGCGCTGGAGCAGACTGAAACCAGTTTGCCGTGGGGCACTGAAATTTTGGTGATTTCCGCCGCCATCAAAAGCGACCACCCTGAAGTGGTCGAAGCCCGCAGGCGCAATCTGGAGATCATCAAATACGCCCAATTGCTTGGCGCCATGATGCGCGGCCGCACTGGGGTGGCGATTGCCGGCACCCACGGCAAGAGCACCACCACCTCGATTCTGGCCCATATTTTGATTTCCGCCGGCTTGGATCCGTCCTTCATTCTGGGCGCCAACTGCCCGCAGATCGGCGGCGGCGCCCGCACCAGCACCAAAACCGGCGGCGAGGTGCTGTTGGCCGAAGCCTGCGAGTTTGACCGCTCGTTCCACAACTTCCACCCCACCCATGCCATCATTTTGAATGTGGAGGCCGACCACTTGGATGTGTACAGTGGCATTGAGGAAATCGTGGAATCCTTCGCTTTTTTCGCCCGCCGCCTGCCGCAGGATCCGGCCGTGGGCTCGTTGCTGATCCATCACGAATCGCCGCACCGCTTCAAAATTTGCGCCGGCCTGGATTGCAAGGTGGAAACCATCGGCTTCGCCTCTCAGGCGGACTGGCAGGTGGTGGTGCAGCATGGCGATGACGGCGTGCGGGTGCAATTGCTCCATCGAGGCAAGCCGGTGTGCGCCTGGCTGAGCCCGATGCCCGGCGACCACTTTGCCTACAACGCCTCGTGCGCCGCCGTCACCGCCCACCGCGCCGGCGCCGGTTGGGAGCAGATCGCCCAAGCCATCACCTCATTCGCCGGTTTGGACCGGCGCATGCAGCGCCTGGGCCAAATGAAAATCGAGCGCCCCGGCGTGGCCGGGTCGGCCACCGTGATCGACGACTACGGCCATCACCCCACCGAAATCGACACCACTTTGCGCGCCTTGCGCCAGTTCTACAAACCCAAGCGTTTGGTCTGCGTGTTTCAGCCGCACCAGCACAGCCGCACCCGTTTTTTGATGGAAGAATTCGCCTCCGCCTTCAGCGCCGCCGATGTGGTGGTGGTGCCGGAGATTTTCTTCTCCCGCGATTCCGAGCAGGAGCGCCGCGCGGTGACCGCCGGCGATTTGGTCGCCCGCCTGCGCAAGTGCGGCGTGGCCGCCCTGCACATGTCGCCTTTGGGCGCCATCATCGAACAGTTGCAAGAAACCACCCGCGATGGCGATTTGATCGTGACCATGGGGGCGGGGGATGTGTGGACGGTGAGCCATGGGTTGGTGAAGTGAGGGGTATTCGCTCCAGACGCCTTGCCGCCCGTCCTTAAGTACAATCCAGCCTCTTTTTTTACCCCTTTTGACCGGCTGTTGCCGCCCCCACAACCCATGTCTGACCTTGTCCCCATCCGCACGGCTTTGCTCTCCGTCTCCGACAAAACCGACCTGCTGCCGTTCGCCGTGTTTCTGGCCTCGCGCGGGGTCAGGATCATTTCCACCGGCGGCACGGCCAAGACCCTGATGGAGGCCGGCTTGGCCGTGACCCCGATTGACCAGGTGACCGGCTTCCCTGAAATGATGGACGGCCGGGTCAAGACCCTGCACCCCAAAATCCACGGCGGCTTGCTGGCCCTGCGCGACAAGGCCGACCATGCCGAGGCGATGGCCAAGCACGGCATCGGGCCCATCGACCTGGTGTGCGTCAACCTGTATCCCTTTGAAAAAACCGTGGCCAAGCCGGATGTGACCGAAGAGGACGCGATTGAAAACATCGACATCGGCGGCCCGGCAATGGTGCGCTCGGCGGCCAAAAACCACGGGTTTGTCGCCATCGTCACCTCGCCGGCGCAATACGCCAAGGTGGAGGACGAGATGAAGGCCAACCACGGCGCCACCACCTTGGCCACGCGCAAGCAATTGGCGCTGGCCGCCTACACCCGCACCGCCGAGTACGACACCGCAATCTCGCGCTGGATGGCCGGGCGCTTCGCCTGATTTTCCAGCCGGCATCCCATCCTTGGGCCGGTCCTTGGGATAGCCCCTAGAATTCCCCCAATGTCAGAAATTCACAGCGCCACCGTCAAAGTCAAGAATCGCCTGGGCCTGCATGCCCGGCCGGCGATGTCGGTGGTGGATGCCGCCAGTTCGTTTGCCAGCGACATTTTTCTGGTCAAAGACGGCCAAAAAGTGGATGCCAAAAGCATCATGCATCTGATGATGCTGGCCGCCGGCCAAGGCACCGAAATGCGGGTGGAGGCCTGCGGCGCCGATGCGCCCGGCGCGGTGGCGGCGGTGGTGGCGTTGTTTGAAGACGGTTTCGGCGAAAACTAACCCAGCGCACCATGGCGAACCCCGATTCCACCGGTACCCCCGACCCGCTTGCGCCGCCGTCTTCCGTGCTGACGGCGCGCCAGGTGCGGCGCCGGCGCATGGCCGGCACGCTGCCCACCTTGCTGACCCTGGGCAATCTGGTGTCCGGTTTTGCCGCCATCATCGCCGCCACCAAAGACCCGGCCGCAAAGGGTCTGGGCCTGCCCTTCGGTTGGACGCCCTTGTACGCCGCCTGCATGTTCATCCTGCTGGGCATGATCTGTGACGGGTTGGATGGCAGCGCCGCGCGCCTGACCCGCACCATGAGCCGCATGGGCGCCGAGTTGGATTCCCTGGCCGATGTCGTCACCTTCGGCATTGCCCCGGCCATCATCGCCTGCCGTCTGGTGGGCGTGGACATGCCGTTTTTCTCGCCGGAATGGAGCAGCGTGCTGCACAAGGCGGTGTTCGGCGCGGCGGCGGTGTATGCCTCGTGCACCGCATTGCGCCTGGCCCGTTACAACACCGAAGATGCCTCGCCCGAAGCCCACGGCGGCTTCACCGGTTTGCCTTCGCCCGGGGCCGCCGGCGCGGTGGTCGGCTTGGTCATGCTGTATGAAACCTTCGGCGTCCATCACGACAGCCCGCAGGGTGAGATGGCCCGGGCCGTTTTGGCGGTGTCGGTGGTGGTGGCGTTGTTCCTGCTGGGCCTGGCGATGGTCTCGCGCCTGAGCTACACCCACATGGTCAACCGCGCCTTCCGGGGCCGGGCCAAGATCATGCGGTTGGTGGTGATTTTGGCGCTGGTGTGGGCGGCGGTGGTGAAATTCAATTACGTGTTGCCGGCCTGTTTTTTGGCCTATGCCCTGACCGGTCCGGCGCTGGCCCTGCTGCGCGCGGCGCGCCCGGGCAAGGCCCCTGCGGCAAAGGCGGCTTAAAGCCATGTCCAACCCCCAGAATGACCCGGATCAAGCGCCCCCGCCGCCTTCCCAAGCACAGGTTGCGGCAATGCATTTGGAGGACGGGCAAGTGCATTTTCCCGCCCAAGCGCCGCCTTCATTGAACCAAAACCGGGTGGCCGGCGCGTTGATGGCTTTGCCGCCCCTGGCGCTCTTGGCGGTGTCCGCATGGTTGACGCCCAGCGGCACCGGCCTTGAGACGCACCGCCAATTGGGTCTGCCCGTCTGCGGCATGTACCAAAGCACCGGCTACCCGTGCCCCACCTGCGGCATGACCACCGCCTTTGCCCATGCCGCGCACGGCCATTTGCTGCGATCCTTCATCACCCAGCCCGCCGGCTGCGTGCTGGCCGTCGCCTGCGCCATGCTGGTGCTCATCGGCGGCTGGTCGGCGTACAGCGGCATGAACGGCGCCAAGCTGGTCGGCCGGGTGCTCTCACTTAGGCGGGTGTGGGTCGCTCTGGCGGTTTGGGTGCTGCTGGCCTGGGGCTGGACGGTGTGGTGGCACGGGCGCTGACGGGGGAATGCCAAACAGCCCCCAAATAGGCCTGTCGGCGGATCGGTGGTTTTTCACGGCCCTTTTCAGGGCCTTTTCATTCAAGACTCTTAATGCACCTGCTCCACGGCGGTGATTTCCGGCACCTTTTCCTTCACGCAGCGCTCGATGCCCATGTGCAGGGTCATGTGGCTGGAGGGGCAGCCCACGCAGGCCCCCAGCAGACGGATGCGCAGGATGCCATCCTTGGTGATTTCAACCAATTCCAAGTCGCCGCCGTCATCCTGGATGGCCGGGCGGATGCGGTTTAAAACCGTCATCACGCGCTGGTGCAGCGAGGGCGGGGGCAGGTCGGCGGTGCCGGCGGGCGGGGTGGCGGGGGTGGCGGACATGGAAGAATTGTAGGGGGGGCTGGCTTTCACTGCGGCGCCCTTGTATGCTGGCCCGCTGTTTGCCCACCCGCCGCCTTATTCCCACGGATTTGCCCATGCGTTTACCCGTCCATGCCGCCGCATTTGCGCCTTGCCTGTTGTTGATCGCATCCCTGGCCGGCTGCGCTTCAAGCGTGGATTTGGATCCCGCCGGCTACGGCGCCCCGCCGGTCACCGGCGCCATCGATGCGCAGGTCCGCGCGGACATCAACGCCAAACTGGGCGAGCGCGCCCCGGACAACATCGTGATCGGGCGTCCGGCCAGGGCGTACCACACGAAAATTTCATTCGGTTCCAACAAGGTGTTGTGGCAGGGCTACGCCGTGCCGGTGGTCATGGATGTCGACACCGCCCACGGGCGGCGGGTGACGGGCCGCCATTACGCGGCGATGTTTTCCGGCGACCGTTTGGTGGGGATGGTGGATTATCCCGGCACCACCAATGCCAAGGGCTCGCTCGGTTTTTTCTGGGATGAGAACGCGGAGCCGGCCATGGCGGCCACCATGCCAGCCAAGCCCAAGGGGCAGCCTGTCGTGGCATCGGCCGCACCGCCGCCCAATGACCTGCTGATCGATCCGCTGCGCCATGACACCGGGCCAAGGTCCGCCCCCGTGCCCAGGAACGAATCGCGCGTTGCGCCCACGGTGGTGAACAAGCCCGGCGCGCGCCCGGCCGCGCCCCAGGGAGTTGCGCCCGCCGCACCGCCCGCCGCCGTGCCCGCACCGCCGGTGGAGGCTTGGGCGCCGCTGCCGGCCGCACCGGCGGCCGGGACCAGGGTTTATCTGGCTTCCGACAAATCCTATGCCGGGGTCGTTGCGGAGTACGCCGAGTTGCACGCCTTTGCCCATGGCGCGGCCAAGCCGGCCGTTTTGGTGCGTTATTTGAACGGTGCCGAAAACTGGTTCACCGTCGGGGTCGCCCGGCAGGTGTATGTGGTGCGCCAGGAGAGGTAAGAGCAGCCCCATGCCCAAGCCCCTCTACGAACTGTTCCGCATCCCCATCACCGCGGTGGATTTCATCTGCCTGCGCAAGGTGGTGCTGCACGGCGAGCGCCTTGATCGGCAGGGCGGTTTCATCCTGGCCTCTTCGCACATCTCGCACATGGAGCCGATCATCGCCTCGCTGCACACCAAACGCCAGGTGCATTGGATGTCGCGCATCGAGTTTTACAAACACGGCTGGGTGCGGGCGCTGCTCAATGCGGTGGGCGCCTTTCCCGTCAACCGCCAAAAGCCCGCGCCCAGCAGTTTGAAGGCCGGCATCCGGCATGCCGCCGCCGGGCGGGTGGTGGGCATCTGCCCCGAGGGCGGTGTGTTCATCGGGCCTGATTCCGTCCTGCGCGGCGGCCCGATCAAGCGCGGCGCCCTGTTCATTGCGCAGCGCACCGGCGTGCCGATCGTGCCGGTGGCGATGGCCGGAACCCGGCAACTGAGCAGGGTGGGGCCGTGGCTGCCGGTCCGGCGCGGCAAGGTGTGGGTCAATGTGGGCGAGCCGATTGCCGCGCCGCCAAACACCGGCAACCGCCGGGCCCACCGGCAGGCCGCCGCCGACCAATTGCGCCTGGCGTACCAGGCCTTGTACCGGGAATTGCTGGCCACGACGGATTTGAAGGACGACCACGACGCATGAGCGATCTTTTTTACAGTTTGGTCCGCACGGTGTGCCACCCGCCGTTTATTTTTTCCCGCAATCCCACGCTGGTGGGGGTGGAGAAAATTGACCGCCAAGGCGCTTTTTTGTTGTGCGCCAACCACACCAGTGCCTATGACATCGCGCTCTTGATGGCCCACAGCACCAAGCGCCGCCTGGATTTTGTCAGTGCCATTGAGATTTGCACCCATCCGGTGATCGGCCCCTTGTACCGCGCCACCAACGCCTTTCCCTTGGACCGTTCCAAACCCGATGGCGGCGCGGTGCGCGAGCTCATGCACCGGCTCGAACGCGGGCGGGTGGTGGCGCTGTTCCCCGAAGGCGGCTTTCGCCACGGCGACCAGTCGGTGGTGCATGGCGGCAAAATCCGCCCCGGCCTTGGCCGCATCGCGATCTTGGCGCAAGTGCCGGTGATTCCGGTGGTGATTCTGAACTCGGTGGCTTACGGCAAACCCTCCGCTTGGGCCTGGCTGCGCCATACCCGCTACGGGATGATTTTTGGCGACCCGATGACGCCGCCCAAACTGGCCGCCGACGCCCCGCCGGCCGACATCAAAGCGGCGGCGGCGACGTTTGAAGCCGAGTATTGCGCACGCATGCAGGCGCTGTATGCGCGGATCAAGGCGGCGGCGCCGGATATTGGGGGGGTGGGGGTGGAGCCGTAGGTTTGGAAGCGCCACTCATCCGGGGGCTGGCCCCCGTGCGGGAAAGCGGTGAAAACAATCGGTGAAAACCGCCTTGCGGATGTCGGAAGATGGGGATTACACCCCACCCGCCAGCAGTGTTCGGGCAGTTGGGCGTTTCCCCCTGTTCTTTCCCAAGTGAAAACCCGCGCGACCGGCCGCACTGCCGTCGCGTTGGCACGGTGCCGTCATAGGGAGCAGCACCGGGGAATTTTCCTTTTCCCGTTTTTCCGGCATCCGGCGGTGAAAATCGCCGGGTGCCATTCATAATCAAGTCAGGCCATGTTGGGGCGCAAATTGGCGCTGCCCAAGCCTTCGCCTTTCAGCCAGTCCAGCACCTGCGACATCCAGCCCTCCGCCTTCGCCTGTGTGCGTTCGAGGATGTTTTCCACCGCATCATCCAGTTGCGCCTTGGCATCGCGTAACTTCCTGGCGATGAAGTCCACCAGGCGCAGGTAATCTTCAAGGCGCAGATTTTTGAACAACCCTTGGCGCGCATGGGCGGAAGTCGCGCCGATGGGGACGGTCCAACTATGGCGCTCGGCATCAGGCACGACTTCGACCAAGCGCGTCTCTTGCGCAAACTGCGCGGTGCGAATGGCCTTGGCCGGGGTGGGTTCGGTGGCGGGCAGGCGTGCTTTTTGGCGATTTTTCGCCTCTTTTTCGCGAGATTTCACGCTTTCATGCAAGCTGGTGTGGGGATCGTTTTCCGGCTTGTCGCACAGATGGGCGGCGTGGGGATTCAAATCCACATAAGTCATGCAGGCGAGCAGTTGGGATTCACTTTCAAGCGGCACGCAGGTGTAGCGGTCTTGCCAAAAAGCGCCGGAAGCCTCGTCTGCCTTGTTGAAAATTTCGGCCACGCGCTGCTTGAAGTCTTTCATGAATTGGCCCAGGTCGGCCAAGCGGTCGCGGATGGCGGCGACGAATTCAGCGCGGTGGGTTTGGACTTCGATCCAATTTTCCAACATATCACCCTCCATGCGTCGGCGCCCGTCCTTGGGCGGATGCAACCTGGCCCAACGCCCCACCACTTCACGGTCACTCCACCCGGCGGCCATTTCGGGGTTGATGCGCAAAATGAGGTGAAAATGATTGCCCATCAGGGCGTAGCGGCAGACTTCGACGGCAAAGACGGCATGCAGGGTTTTGAGCCACCCAAGCATGAAATCCTTGCGCGCCGGATCGTCGGTCAAGCGCATTTTGCGGACGCAGCGGGAAGTGATGTGGTAACGGCGGGTGACATCAAGTCGGACCTGATCGCGGCGTAGGGGGCGTGCCATGGCTTGCCTTGGGTTGGGGGGAGGATTTACCGAACATTTGGCGAATATTATCGTATGTTTGGCTTTTGTCAAGGGTCAGACCCGTTACGCCGTTACGCCAGGGGCGGAACACCATGGGACTCAGGGACTGGGACAGGGACTGGGACAGGCATCACACCTTGACAAATGATCGGCATCCGTTAGGATTCCAATAACAC
>CAZKVP010000072.1:0-16653 GCA_964556215.1 uncultured Phycisphaeraceae bacterium | reverse complement strand
TGACCCCATGAAAAAAGCCGCGCTTGGCGCGGCCTTTTTTCATGGGGTCCGAGGATTTCACCGCTCCCACTTCACCGGCGTCGCATCGGGAAACTGGGTTTCAAGGTCGTAGTGCGAGCGCGAAGCCGGCTCGAACAGATGGATCATGATGTCCACCAAATCCAGCACCACCCAGGTGGTGTTGGTGTCGGCATCGGTGCGGTACAGCGGATGGTTGCGGTCGGCGCCCAATTCCTCCATGCTTTGCGCCACGGCTTTGAGTTGGCGGTTGGAAATGCCGGTCACCAGCACCATGAAGCGGGTCAGGGGCGAGTGCCCCGTCACATCCTGCACCAGCACATCGGTGCAGTGCAGGTCGCTGGCCAAGCGGGCCAGATCAATGGCCAAATCGCGGGTGGGGTCGGCGGGCAATTTGGGGGCTTTGGAAACCGCCGGGCGCGCGGCTTTGGGGGCGGCAACTTTTGGCGCCACAGCCTTGGGGGCGGCGGCCTTTTTCACCGGCGCTTTTTTCGCGACGGCTTTGGGCGCAACTTTGGGCGCGGGCTTGGCGGCAACCTTCACCGGCTTGGTGGCGGCTTTCTTGGCGGACTTGACCACCGCAACGGGCTTGGCCACGGTTTTTTTCTTGGGCTTTTCAGCCTTGGCCGGTTTGGCGGCGGCCTTCTTGACCCCCTTCTTGGCGGGCTTGGCGGCGGACTTGACGACGGGTTTCTTTTTGGAGATGGCCATAGGGGGATCAGGATAAGGCAAAGACAAAACCTGCGGCATGCGGGCCGCAGGCTTTGTGAAAATTCACACCGAGTTGCACCGGTCAGGCGGCGCCGAAACCGAAGGATCCGGTTTCTTCGCGGCGGCGCATGCCTTCGAACTTCTTGGGGGCGGCCAAGCGGCGGCGTTCGCGCTGACGGATTTCAGAAGGCTTTTCATGGAACATGCGCTTCTTGGTTTCTTTGGTCAGGCCTTCCTTTTCGCAGACTTTCTTGAAGCGACGGAGCATTTGTTCGGCGGTTTCGCCGGAACGGGCCTTGAGGGAGATTGCCATGGAGAATTCCTTGGATGGGTCTAACAGGGGTCGGGAGCAAAAAATAAAGGGCGGGTATTGTGCCCGAAGGCGGCGTTTTCTGCAAACGCGAAGGTTTAAGCGGGGAATTCCACGGGATTTCAACATGAACGAAGAGTCTTTGGGCGCGCGCGCCACTGCTCCAATTCCTTCTGTGACAAGCAATTCACCACATCCTTGGCAGTCGCTCCGGCCCGCCTGGCGGTCAGGATCCCGTAGCGGAGCAACTGCAGATCCTCGGGATGGTGGGCATCGGTGTTGATGGCGAGCTTGCAGCCCTGGGCCAAGGCGGTGCGGGCATGCACATCGCTCAAGTCCAACCGGATGGGATTGCTGTTGATCTCAAGCGCAGTGCCACAGGCGGCACAGGCTTTGGCCAGGGCCACCATGTCCACCTCCAGCCCGGCACGCCGGCCGACCTTGCGGCCGGTGGGGTGGCCGATCACATGCACCAAGGGGTGCTCGGCCGCAGCGATCAGGCGGCGGGTGGCCACGGCGGATTCCTGGCTTAAGGCGGCGTGCGGACTGGCCACCACCCAATCCAGTTGCGCCAGGATTTCGTCGGGGTAATCCAGACTGCCGTCGGAAAGGATGTCCACCTCACTGCCCATCAGGATGGTGATGGTGCCGGCCATCTCCGCCGCCACCTGCCGCACGGCTTCGATGTGTTTGAGCAAACGTTCAATGGACAGGCCGTTGCCGGGAATGGAACTGCGCGAGTGGTCGGTGACCGCCACCGTGTGGCACCCGCGCGCATGCGCGTTAAGCGCAAGTTCGCGGATGGTCATCACCCCGTCGGAGGCCAGGGTGTGGCTGTGCAACTCGGCGCGGATGTCGGCCACCTCCACCAATTTGGGCAAGGTGTTGGCTTCCGCCAACGCAATTTCGCCGCGGTCTTCGCGCAGTTCGGGGGGAATGAAGGCCAGGCCGAGGGCGGCGTGGATGTCTTGTTCTTCGGCGGACGCGACCGGTGCGTCGGTACCTTCTTTGAACAAGCCGTATTCGTTCAATTTCATGCCGCACGCGATGGCCCGCTCGCGCAGGCGCACATTGTGCTCTTTGCTGCCGGTGAAGTAGGCCAGCGCGGCGCCGAAGGCTGCCGGCGCCACCACCCGCACATCGACCTGGGTGCCGCCCAACTCCGGCTTCAGGCGCGCGCTGCATTTGGTCGGGCCGCGGCCGATGGCCTCCCCCACCCACGGATGCGCCAGAAAAGCGTCGAACACCGCCGGCGCCAAGGCCGGATCGGCGCCCGCCAGCAAATCCAGGTCCCCCACCGATTCCTTGCCGCGCCGGGCGCTGCCGGCATATTGCGCGCGCGAAACGCCGGGCAATCCGGCAAGGAAGCCGGTAATCGGCTCGGCCAGATTCAAGGCTTCATCCAAGCGCAAACGATGGGCTGCCTCGGCCATCAGCGTGAGATTTTTTTTGAGGGTCTCGACCTTTTTGGCACCGAAACCTTTCAAGTCCACCAATGAGCCATCCTCGGCTTTTTGGCGAAGTTGCGCCACGCTTTCGATGCCGGCATCTTGCCACAATTGCGCCACGGTCTTGGGGCCAAGGCCTGGCACACCAAGCAAGTCCATCACCCCGGGCGGCACCTTGGCCTTCATCGCCTCATGCTCGGCGATGGCGCCGGTCTTGGCCAGTTCCACCACCTTGTCGGCCACGCCCTTGCCCACGCCGTCGATGGCCAGCAACTCTTTGGCCGACAATTGCGTCGCATCCTGCGGATATTCCTCAAACACCCGGGCGGCGCGCTCCAAGGCGATGGATTTGAATTTGTTTTCGCCAAGCAGGGCGGCCAAGGCGGCCATTTCGGTGAAGCGGGCGGCAAGGGTGGTGTTGAAGGACATGCGGGAAGTTTAGGGACAGACCTTTTCATGGGTGCGCGGCGATGAAAAACCGCCCCCGGGAAGGGGGCGGTTGGGGGTTTTTGCATCACTCTGCGTATCAGGCTGCCGCCGGCGACTTGCGCCCGCGCCGGCGCGACGGGCGGCGCAGCAGGAGCAGGCTGCCCAAGGCAAGCAAGGCAAAGGAGGCGGGTTCGGGGACCAGGTAATAAGTCTTACCGCCGTCCCAAGTGACCACCGATTCGCCGCGGGCCAGGGCGGCGGCAGAGAGCTGAAAGACCGGCGGGCCACCGGTGGGCGTGTTGGCCGATTCAAAAATCTTGATGTAATAGTGTTCGCCGGCCACGGTGTGGCCGAATTCCTCGCCGATTTGGAACACGGCGCCGGTCAGGTCCACATCGCCGGTGAAGGAAAGCAGGTCACCGGTTTCATCACCGCCGCCCAGATCGCCGTAATCCACATCAAAAACATAGGTGCCATTGAGATTGGTCTGCGCGGCATTGATGGTCAAGTGGCCGATGTCGCCGGCGGCGGGATCATTGGTGCCCGGCCCGTTGCCGAAATTGCCAGAGCCGGTGGCGGCCAGATTGCCGCCGGTGAGCTGGCCGTTGTTGTTGGCGGTGAACACGCCGGTGCTGACGCCATCGCCGGCAAGGGTGATGGTGCCGGAGCCGCCCAAGGTGGCGGTCGGTCCACCCACGCCGTCGCCCACGGTGTAATTGCCGGCGCCATTGTTGGTGTTGCCATTGACCAGCAGGGTGCCGGCATTGACCACCGTATCGCCGGTGTAGGTGTTGTCGGTATTCATCGTGACGGTGCCGGAGTCATTCATCGTCAGACCCGTGGAGCCGGCGATATGGCCCGGCCCGTCGAACACATAGGCAGTCGAGGTTCCGGGATTGCCGCTGGTATTTCCAAAAGTCATGCTCGAAGGCGTGACGGTGTCGCCAAGCGTCACGGTCACTGCGGGCTGCCCGGCGACATCGTTGAAAACGACATCATCGCCGGAGTAATAGGCGTTGTCAGTGCCGTTTGTCCAAGTGCCGGCACCATGGGTGTTGTCCCAGGTTCCCGTTGGACCGGCGGCGGCCCAGGTGCCGGTTTCCTGGCCGGCGGTCAGCATGATTTTGTAATTGCCGCCGCCCAAGTCGTCGAAAGTCAACCCCGCACCCGAGGCGTCGCCGCCGCGGAAGGCGGACGTGTCGAAAGCCGTCAGGTCGAGGGTGTTGTCGGTCCCGGTGCCCAGCACATCCATGACCCCGGAACCGTTGAATGCACCCAGCACGATGACACCGGGCGCAAGGGTAATCGGCCCCGACGCGGTGAGGCCCGCGGCGGGATTGCCGGCGCCCGACCCTGCCGCGCCAATGAGGGTGGCGCCGCTGTCAAGCGCCAATGACCCCGTCGTGGTGCCGCCCGCGCCCCCGATGGTGCCGGTGCCGGTGACTGTCACATTCGCCGTGATGGTGCCGTCGACATTGAGCATGCCGTTGTTGGTGAGGTCGCCGCCGGTCAATTGGCCGTCCGCACGCACATTCACCGTGCCGTCATTGGCCCACGCGCCGGTGACATTGGCCACCGCGCTGCCGGGGAGATCGGTGCCCACGCCGCCGGGGGCGTCGCCGATGTTGAAGGTGCCGGTGTTGATGAAGGCACCGGTGAAGTTGGAGGTGCCATCCTGCAGCGTGGTGGTGCCGGCGTTGGTCAGCGCGTTGGCGATATCGGCGCCGTTGGAAAGGGTCAGCAAGCCGCCGGCAGCGGTGGCGAGCGTGCCGGCGCCGCTGACATCGCTGGTCAGGGCCAAGGTACCGTCGGAGTTGACGGTGACGGTGCCGGCGTTGTCCAAGCCGCCGGTGATGTTGGCCGCCGCAGAGCCAGCCGGGCCGACACCATCGCCGATGTTGAAATTTTTGCCGGCATTGTTGGTGACCGCGCCGCTGAGGATGGATGTGCCATCGACCACGGTGGTGGTGCCATCATTGGCCAGCGCGCTGCTGATGTCGGCGTCGTTGGAAAGATTCAGGACGCCGTCGGAGTTGACGGTAACGGTGCCGCCGACGCCGGTGATGTCGGCGGCAAGGTTCAAGGTAGCCGTTCCCGGCCCGTCGATGGTGTCCCCCACATTCACCGTGCCGGTGTTGGCAATGGTGCCGGTGATGGCGGAAATGCCGTCTTTCACCGTGGTGGTGCCGGCATTGGTGATGTCGTTGGCGATGTCCGCGCCATTGGCCAGGGTCAGCAACCCGCCCGCATCGGTGGTGATCGTGCCGGCGCCGGTGACATCGCTGGTCAGGGCCAACGTGCCGTCACTCTTGACGGTGACAGTGCCGGCATTGGCCAGGCCGCCGGTGATGTTGGCCACCGCGGTGCCGGCGGCGCCGGCGCCATCACCGATGTTGAACGTGCCCGCGTTGGTGAACAAACCGCTGCTGGTCAGCGAGCTGGCGGCGGTGCCGCCGCCGACGGTCAGCGTGGCAGGGGCATCCACATGCCCCGTGCCGGTGGCCAGGGTGGCGCCGGTGACGTCGTTGCCGATGATGAGTTCGCCATCGGCCACATGGGTATCGCCGGTGTATGAACTGGCGCCGGTCAGGGCCAAAGTACCCTCGCCGGTTTTATTGAGTCCGCCGGTGGTGCCGGTCAGACCGCCGGACAGGATGGCATCCACCGAGTCCACGCCGTCGTGGTCCACCTGCACGGTGCGCTGCGCCGTGCCCAAGTCGAGGGCATTCTGAAAATCCACCGTCTTGTCAGCAGTGGAGGAGCCCAGGATCAATGTGTCGCCGTCGCCAAGGAAGTTGAGGGTGGAACCCCAAGCCAAAGTGGCCCCGGCGCCGCCGATGTTGACGCTGGCATCGGCACCGTAGGCGGCAAAACCGCCGGAGCCGGCGAAGTTGATGGTGTCTTCCCCCGCGCTGCCGATCGGGCCCAGATCGCGGGTGAAACTGGCATTACCGGCGCCAAGGCCGATCACGCCGCCATTGAGTTCAATGTCGCTGCCGGTGCCGCCGATGGAGCCGGCCGAGCCGCCGGCCACCGCCTCTGCACTGGCCAAGACCAGCACCCCGCCATTGAGGCTGGTGCCGCCGGTGTAGGTGTTGTTGTTGGCCAGGAAGGTGGTGCCGTCGCCGTTCTTGGTGAGCGTGGTGGTTCCGGCAATCGCGCCGGCGCCTTGGAGGGTGTAGGTGTCGGTGTTGTTGTTGAAGGTCACCCGGCCCGGGGTGACGGTCTGGTCAAGGGTCACATCGCGCGCGCCGCCGGCTCCGGCGCCGGTGTCGTCAAAGGTGACGAAGTCGCCTTGGTAAAACTGTTCGCTCCCCTGCCAATCCGCGGTGGTGTGGTTGTCCCAAGTACCGGCGGCCGGATCCCAAACCAGGTCTTTGGTTTCATAAACCAGTTGCATTTCATTGATACCCCCGCCCAAAGCCACGTCATTGGCGCCCGCAGTGCGGTAGTTGGACACATCAAACACATTCGACGCCGGGCCTGAGCCAGTGTTGTAGCGGATGATGCCCAAGGTGTGGGTGCCGACCGAGTTGGTGCCGTCGGTGCCAACCACCGTCACGCTGCCGGCCCCGCCGGGAGCAACCACCGAGGCGCCGCGCACCGAACTGCCACTGGCCCCGCCGATGAGGGTGGAGCCGGCATTCAGCGTGATGCTGCCGGTGGTCAACCCGCTGCCGCCCAGCGTGGCGCCGTTGCCCACACCGATGTTTGAACCCAGCGATCCGGTAAGAAGCAGGGTGCCATCGCTGACCGTGGTCGGGCCGGTGAAACCCAGACTGGCGCCCGACAAGGTGGTGGTGCCGACGCCGCTTTGGGTCAGGGTGCCGGCGCCGGAAATGTCGTTGGCCAGGGTGAAGGTGTCGGTCTGGTTGAAATTGATGGCGCCGTTGTTGGTGATGGCACCAGCAATGGCAAGCGTGCCGGCGGTGGTGTTGGGGCTAAGGTCGGTGGTGCCGATGTTCAGGGTGCTCCCGCTGCCAAGAGCAAGGTTGCCGCCAATGTTCAAGGCACCGGTGCCGCCCAAGTTGAGGGTACCGGTGCCGGCGGCGCCGCCGGTGCCGCCGTTGGCGCCCACGATGTTGATGAGGCCGGGGGCACCAGGGGTCCCGACACCCCCGCCCAATTGAACATCATTCAAGACCTGCAATGAGCCGCTGGACAGAGTCAATACACCATTGCCACCGGCACCGCCACTGGCGCCGGCAGCGGCAAGGCCGATGATGCTGGCGCCATTCCCGCCGTTGCCACCATTACCACCCAACACAAGGGTGTTGGTGATCACATTGCCACCAGAAATCAGCATGGTGTCCGTACCACCGATACCGCCGGCGCCACCACTGGCGCCTGCCACGGTGCCTAGGCCGGCGTTTCCGCCTTTGCCACCATTGCCGCCCAACAGGATGTTGCTGCTGACAGTCACATCGCCACCGGAAATCTCGATGACGCCGCCGCCAGCGTCACCCCCGGCGCCGCCGGGACCCGCCAAAGCGGCACCGACGCCGGCGTTGCCGCCGCCGCCACCGACGCCACCCAAAATATTTGTTATGGTCAAGATGCCATTGGAAATAGTCAGGTTTCCGGCAACGCCGGCGGTGCCAGGAGTGCCGGCGACGGGGGTGACGAGGGCGGCGACACCGTCGCCACCGACCCCCCCTGCCGTGCCGACCAGCGTGCTCCCCGCAAACACCGGAACGGTGGCGGTCACCACCCCAGGCGTAGCCCCGAAAACCGCCACATCCGCATTGGCAATCGACCAATTCGAGCCGCCCGGCCCCCAGTTGCCCGCATCTTCCCACAGGCCGTTGGCCGCGCCATTATTCCAGGTGTAGGTCGCCGCCCGCGCCTTGGGCGCCAGCGCCCCCCCCGCGCCCAAAATCAGCGCGGTGCCGGCCAAGGCCCGGACATTGCGGGAATGCATGCGGCGCAGCACGCATTGGTAAGCGCTGACAAGCATCTGGTAGGCAGCGTGGGTTTGACCGTGCATAGGTGGATCTCTGTGATAAGAAGTTGGTTTTTGTGTCCGCGGTGGGTCAGGTGAACCGAAAAAGATCGGATTGAACCGTGAATGAGCCGCAGTGAATCGCAGTGAGCCAGAAGTGAGTCGGGGCGGAAGTATACTGAGTTCTTTTTTAAGTGCTGAACTAGGATGAGGTTGCGATTTTAAAAGGCGCTCAACCACCAAACTCAAAGTGCGGGGTTAGGTTACCCGAAGCGCATTGAAAATTCGCATATTTTATTGCTACTTTTTTGCGAGAATGCACCTCTTTTTATTATAATTCAATGATTTTGTGCGCCATCTTTGATTAATTTTTTTGCTCAATCAACTGAATAGGCGAATAAATTGCCTGTTAAACAAATCTGTGCGCATTGTTATCCCAATAGGGGCAGCGCACTTTGCGACTACAATTTTTAAATCTTTGTAATATATGCTTTTATATTTAGGTATTTTCGGCGTCAAGGCAAGTAAAAGCCCGGCAGACGCCGGGCTTGGGGAGCTTGGCATTTTTTCGCCTGCTGTCCTTACTCATCCTCTTCCGTCACCGGCGACCCATTCAACTCCGGATCCCCCCCCACCGCCGCCGCTGCGGCAGCGGCAACCGGCGCGCCGTTCTTGGCCTGGATCGCCAGCGCCTCCTTGGCGCTGGCGCCATAGAAGTCGTTGGGATGGGCCTTGGCGAAGGCCTCCATCTGGGCGCGGTGTTCTTCGGGCTGGGCCTGGTAAATGAGCAGGACTTTTTCATAATCGCGGCCCGCATCCATCATGGCGGTGGTGGCCGGATTTTGGAATTGCGCCGCCAATGACGCCACCTTGGCTTTGCGCTCGCCCACATAGGGGAAATCCGGCTTGAACAGGTTGAAGCGGCGGTAGGCCGAAAGCGGGTCGCCGGCGGCCAGTGATTCCTCGATGGATTTGATTTGGGGATCGATCCCCTGCGTGTAGATGTAAGCGACCAACTTGTCGGCGGCGGCGGCATCGGCTTCGGAAATTTTCTTGGTTTTGATTTCGTCCAGCCGCTGCAAGGTCTCGCTGAATTCGCCGCGCAGGGCGGATTTGTAGCAGCCCTGCAGCGAGGCGATGCGCTTGTCGATGTCGGCAATGCCGACCGGATCGGCGACATATCCATCGCCGATTTTGTAGTCGCCGGCCGGGGCCGGCCCGGCCCCGCCCAAATGGTAGGGGTTGTCGGGGCCAGGACCTTTGGCATCCAGCGCGCCGAACATCACCAGTTTGCGGGTGGGCGCCGCCAGCATCATGGCCGCCACGCAGTTGGCCACCGTCTCTTCGCCCAGGTAACTGTCGCCTGCGGGGCCGATGTCGCCGGGCACATAGCGGGCGTGGCCGTCGGGCTGCATCGAAAGCGAGAGATACCACTTCCAGCGATCCATGTGCTCGCGGTACGACTTGAGGCCGCCGGTGCGCCAAATCAGGGCGGTGGCGGCGATCATGGGGAAACTGCCCACCGCATGCGATTCGGGCGTGCTGGGGGAATTGCCAAGGCACCAGGTCCCCATGCCCGAACCGTAGCGCAGCATGTCCTTCTGGGCGTATTTGAGGGGCGGGAATTTGGCGGCCGGCAGCAACTCGGGCAAACCCATATCCAGCAGGGCGTGGCCCAACTGCGCGGTGCGGGCGCTACCCTGGCCATCGGGTCCGCCGGCGCTGTAGCCGATGCCGTAGCCGCTCTGGTCATTGCCGCCCATGCATTTGCGGGTGAGGAAGGTATAGGTGAGGTTCCAAGCGCCCTGATCCACCTGTGCACCGTTCAACTTGGCGGCGGCGCACCAGCCCATGAAGGCCGCCGTGGTGGCCAGGTTCTGGCCGGTGCCGCCGTAGCAGCGGTCGCCGCCGCCGTGGAAGAACACGCCGTCATAACCGGGCGCGCATTCATGCCCCTTGTTGTTGGCGCGCCCTTGACGGGCCACCAGCACCCTGGACATGGCTTCCAAGATCGCCTTGCGGCGCATGAAGCCGGTCGGGTCGCTCTTGGCGTAGCGCCAGCTGTATTCGGCCAAAAACACCATGGTCCAACCCATGTGGGCGTTGTGGCCCACGTCGGGGTTGGCCCTGAGCCGCGCCTCGAAAGCCTGGGCAATTTTGTGCACATGGGCCTGGTGGCGCGGATCGGGGCTGCACATGAGGGCCAGCCCCATCCACGCCGACTGCGCACTCGGCGAACCCGCACCCAGGTGGGCGATCATCCAGTCGCAGCAGGCGTGGAACATGCCCATGCTTTTGGGGCAGTTGTAGGGGTAGTTCTTGCCGAAGCGGGGTGTGGGCGCCAAGATGGCCCGCATCCAGCCTTCACGGCGCCCGGCGCGCACCATGAGTTTGAGCGTGCGGTCAGGCCGGGCCCCGGCCTCATCGATCGCCTCGCCCAGGGCACGCATGGTTTCATGGTTGCCTTTGTTGACCGGCAAACGAATCATGTCGCCGTCAAAGGCGAAGCCGATGATTTCGTCGCCTTTTTGCAGGCCCGCCTTGTCCAAGGGGCCGCCTTGGGTCACCCGGGTGATGCGCGCAAAATCCTCGCCCTGGGCCTGTATGCAATCGCCGTCAAGGAGACCCAGGGGATAAGCCAGATATTTGCGCCCGGCACTGGAACCTTCCCACCCGTCGTCCGCCGCCCGGGCCGGGGACAGACCCACCCCGGGCGCGACCAGGAAGGCGGTCAGCAAACAGGCGACGAGGGGTTTGGCACGCGGCGTCATGGGAATCTCCAAAAAGGGAACCTACTGAAACAAACACCATCACTTGACGCTCACTTGGCCGGCGGGGTTGCAGGTTCCGCCGCCGGCTGGCCCAATTCGTAGGATTGGTTCACAACCGGCTTTTCGGCACCGAACATCCACAGCCGGCGGGCCGGGGCGGTCATCAGGAAAGCGCCGATGGCCGGCGCGTCGATTTCCTTGCTGCCCAGCGGATTCGGCTCCCACGGCGGCGGATCGGGCACCAACTGGCAGAACAGAGCCTTGCCCTCTGAGGTCATCATGAGGCCCAGATACCAGCGCCATTCGTTGAAGCGCTCCTTGCAGCCGGCGGCGCCCTTGGTGCGGGCCCACAGGCTGCAGGTTGAAAGCAGGCCGAATTCCGACTGATCGCCCATCAGAGCGAACGGCGAATGGTTCACAAAAGAGGCCAGCGCCTCGCCGATCTTCGCCTCGTCCTTGTTTTTGGATTTGACCAGGGCATTGGCGAAATAAGAGGCGGTCTCGCGGTCCATGGCAAAGGTGGGCCTGCCGTCCTTGCCCTTGGCAAAGGCGCGCGCCCCCTTGGCATCGGCCGGCATGGTCAGGTCAAGCAGATGCTGGCGGGCCACTTCAAGCGCCTGTTTGTTCACTTCTACGCCGCTGGTTTCCGCGCAATGCGCCCAGCACCACCAGGCCACCGCCAGGTTGCGCGGGTTGACCGCGCCCTTCACATAAGTGAAGCGGTCCTTGTAGTACTCCTTGCCCGGGTTGCCCGGGTCCACCGTGCCCGGGTCGTGCTTGTGCCAGCTCGGCTCTTTGTAGACATAGCTGGGATTCAAAACCAATTGGGCCATCTCGTCGCAGGCTTTTTCCAACACCGCCTTGCGGGCGTAATCGGGATGGCGCCAGTTGTATTCGGACAGAAGCAGGACGCCCCAGATGTCCGAGGACAGGGTCTGGCCGTAGGAATCCTTGCCCATGCCATGGTTGGGCCGCTTGTCGGGGCGCGCCCAGTCGGCCTGGATGGCCTGCACCCACTTGGCCACCCTTTTTTCATGGTCCGGGTTCGGGCTGCCAAGCAACGCCAAGCCGGCCCACGACACGCCGGGGTTCATCGCCCCGCCGGCGCCGAGCTGGCCGGCCTTGTCCTTTTTCAGAAGCCACTCGGTGCAGCCGTGCAGGAACATCTCGTTTTTGGTTTCCTTGCCCGGCACCGTCATCTTGTCGATGACATGGCCGGGCACGAACTGGCCAAGCCTGGGCAACTCCAGCTTGGCGAAGCCCTGGTCGCGGCCCAAGCGCACCTTGAACTGCAAGGAGGAGCCGCTTTTTCCCATCGCGGCATCAATGCCTTCGCCAAGGATGCGCATGTAAGTCTTGGGCGGCCCGGTGAAGGGCACGAACTGGCGGCCAACCTGCACTCCGATGATTTCATCACGGTTGCGGATGCCAGAATCGTCCATCGGACCGCCCGAGCGCACGCTCTGCACACGCAGGGAGTTGCCGTCCAGCACATAGCCCCAGGCGTCGGCAGCCCCCAGCGGATAGGTCTGCGCCTCACCGCGGGCCAGGGCACAAGGGGCCGCCAGCAGGCAGGCGGTTGCGGCGAGGCGGGGAAACGCAAGAGGGCGACGGAATGAAATCATGGCGGAAAGGTGGAAGAGGTGCCGGCGTGGAAAGGGGGGACGCCGCGCGTATGAAAAGAGAAGGGTCAATTGGCGGTCAGGCCCTCGCCGCGGCGCAACCGTTCCTGGTCGGGGGAGGCGGCCTTGTCGCCGGCCTTGACCACCCGGCCGTCCTTGTCGAAAATGGGCGGTTTTGGCACGGCCGGCGGCCCGACATTGAGTTTGCCTCCGCCGGCCTTGACCACCAAGGCCTTGTAGGCGGCCAACTCCAAGGGATAGCGTTTCAGGTCGAACCCGTATTGCATCTTGGCCACATCGCGGGCCAGTTTTTTCTCGGCGGCATCCGCTTTGGTGCCCTCGCCCATCTCGCGCAGGGTCTTGTTGAGGAGGTCAAACACCTTCTGATAGACGGCCTGCACCTGGGCATCGTCCACCATGATGGTGGTGCCGTAGGCCAGGAGCGGATGGTTGTGGGCGCACACGCGCGGGGCTTTTTTGTCAATGAGGTTGCACAGGGTGACCAAACCGTTGACGCGGTCCTTGGGCTCCAGTTTGGAATCCATCTGGGCCAGCCCGGTGATCACCACATACAGCGGCGTGTCGGCCGGATCCATGTTTTCATTGGAGGGCAGCGGCAGTTTGAGCGCCTCGTCCAGCATCTTGTTGAGCATCTTGCGGGCGATCTCCGGATCCACCCGCGAGAGGTGCTTGAGGAAGATTTCCTGGGTGGAGCCGTAGAGCAGGTTGTGCTTTTGGAAAGCCACCAGGTAACGGAACATCAGCTCCAGGTCTTCCTTGACTTCCTTTTTCTCGTCGTAAACCAAACCGGCCTTGGCTGCCAGTTCCTTTTGCTCGGCGGTCAACTCGGTCTGCACATAGCCCTCGCCGATTTTGTACTCCTTCTTGTCCTGCTGGGCGGAAACATTGCCGGCACGGCTCATCGCGGTGTCATAATGCTCCGCCACATGGGCGCCCACCAGCTTGCGCAGGATCAGGCGCTCATTCTCGCCCAGCACGACGTCGTCCATGGTCTTGCCTTTTTTGATCGCCAGCCGCTCGATGGCATCCCACATGGCTTTGTTGAGCGCGTTGACCCCGTCTTCGGCGGCCATGGCCCATATTTTTTCAATCGCGGCCATGTGGTAGGGGTTCAGGCGCACGGCCAATTCCAGCCAATTGCGCCGTTCCGACGGGTCACTGGCGCCCTCGGCCCGGTAGGCGGCCACCAAACTGGCGTGGTAATTGCTCATGCCCACGCGGTTGACGGTCTGGGTCAGGTCCAGCCAGGAAACCGCCTCGCCCTCATGGCCGGCAATGGCGGGCGAAACGCCCAGCAAATGCGGGGTGGTGTTCATCCAGGTGCCGGTGACGCTTTGCTCGATGCCCGCGCCGTATTCTTTGCCGTTGAAATGCACCGACATCAACGCGCAGTGGCCGGGTTGGCCGGCCGGGGTGGAGGGGATGCCAAGCAACACCTCACCGATGCTGCAGGCGGTGGCCATGCGGCCGCACACGCCGCCGTCCTCGATGATGCGCACGACCGTGCTGGGCTGCCACAAACTCCTGCGCTGCGACACATCGGGGCGGGTGTATTCAAACCCGTATTTGCCGTAGCCCACCGTGGTGCCCACCCGCGGGGCTGCGGGCGGGCGGGTGGCCAATTCGCCGGCCGGCACACCGGCCGGCATGCCGACCCTGCCGGTGTACAGGCCCCAGATGAACTCATGCTCACGTTTGGACAACTGGGTGGTCGCCACCGGATTGAGCAGGATATAGGGCGTCTGCGCCACCGGGAACCGCGGCCAAGCCGCCCCGGCCACGCGGGTTTCCTGCTGGATGATCTGCATGCGCAAATTGTCGATCACCGAACAGTTCACGCGCGGCGGATACGTGCGGCTGGCGAAGGCCAGTTTGCCGCCGTCCCTGATGTCGTCCTTGGTGCCGCCGGCCAAGTCGAGATATTTGGCGGGTTCCTTGTAAAAACGCCACAACGGCACCTGCGCGGCGTTTTGGGCCAGCCAGTCGCCGACCTTGCGCTCGCCCGCGTCAATGTCGTCGCGGGTGTAATTCTTGCCGCCGATGGTGATGTCGCCCTCGGTCAGGCAGCCGGCCAAAACCAACTGGCCGTATTTGGTGCAGGCGTTGCCGCCGAATTTTTTGTAGCACTTGGCCAGGTTGATGGCGTACATCGGGGGCACCGGGTTTTTGGCCAGCAGCAGCCCGGTGCGGATGCTTGGGCGCGCATCAAGCCAGCGCCAGAACCTGGCATCGCACTCGGGGGCATCGGCGGTGTCGGCCTTGAGCGCCCTCTCTGATTGCGCCAAAAAATCCATGCACACTTTTTTGAGCTCGGCCTGGTTCCTGGGCACGGAGCCCTTGGCCCCGCCCATTTCGCTGGGGTATAGCAGGTTGGCCTGGTCCAGCTCATGGCCGGCCGCCCCCCCGGCCACGGCCAGGTCGGCGTCCTCCACCGGCGGCTTGCCCTCAAGCACGCGCGCAGCCATCGCGCCGTAAGGATCATTGGCATGGCCGGCCACGAACGCCTCCAATTTCGGCTTGGCTTCTTCGGGATAGGCTTCGTACTGCTCGTAGATCCGCTCAAACTCACGGCCGGCATCCTGGATGGCTTTCATGCCCGGGTCGCGCAGTTTGGCTTCCAGCGCGGCCATCCGCGCCTTGAGTTTGGGCGCGTAAAAATCGGTGGCATTCGGCGGCTTCATCAAATTGAGCAGGCGCAGCCCATTCAACGGGTCGGCCGTCTCGATCGCCTTGATCTGCGGCTCCAGGCCGCTGGCATAGGCATAGTCGATCATTTTGAGGACGGCGGCGGTTTCCTCCGGCTTCAATTTTTTGGTTTTGAGATCGTCCAGCCGTTTGAGCGCGTCAAAATAATCGCCGCGCAGAACCATCTTGTGACAACCCTGAATCGATGGCGTCATTTGGCCCAGACCCGCAATGCCGATCGGATCGCTCTCGTCCGCCTCGGCGGCGATGGCCGATGGCGGGGGCAAGCCGGCGGGCGGCAGCGAGGGCGGTTCCGATGACGGCGGCGGAGGAGCCTGCTGCGCCACGGCCGGCGAACCGCCAAACAGGGCAAAGGCCACGAGGGCACGCTGAAGCAGGGTGTGGGAAATCAAGGCGGTCTCCAATGATTGGACTGAAGGAAAAGGGATTCTAGGACGAACCGGCGACGCTGGCGAGCTTTTTTCATCCGGCGCCAAGGCGATGGCCGGCCCCGGCGGAGGCGCAGGCAAAGGCTTGGGAACCCCATGCGCAACTTTGGTTTTTGACCCGGGTTGCGGCGTGGGCTCCGGCGCGCCTGCGGGGGGGGGATTGGGATTGACCGCAACCGCCTGCCCGGGGGCGGCGGCGGGCTCCTTGAGCAGCACCCAAAGGCCGGCCCCCAGCGCCAACGCCAACGCCGCGGCAATCAACGCGAATTGCCCGAAAGCCGCCGCGCTGGAGGCCTGTTTTTTGCGGCCCAGCCTGCCCGCCACCGACTTGTCCGCCGGCAATTCCGCCGGCGGCGGGGCCAACCGCGCCAGGGCCTCGGGCATCTGCGCGTGCGCCAGCATCCAACGCGCAAAAGCATCCGCATTGCCGGGATCGGCGCACAGCCATGCCTCCAACTGCGCCTGCTCTGCAGGCGTCAACCCTTGGTCGAAACATTTGTCGAGCAAGGCTTCGGCGGGATGGGGTGAAGGGGTGGGATCCATGGCGGGGGTCAGGGCTGGTGCGGGGAAGAGAGTTTGGCTTCGATGCAGCGGCGCAACTGGGTTCTGGCGCGACTCAGAAGAACGAAAAAATGGCCGGCGGCAATGCCCATCTGCTGCGCCGCCTGGGCCCCGGCAAGGCCCTGGACATAGGTAAGGCGGATGGCCTCCCCCGCTTTTCCAGCCAGCAGTTTCAAACACTCGGTCAAAGCCGCCAGACGGGGATCAGCCTCGGCCTCGATCTTGGCGAAGGCCGTTTCCAGTGCCGCCAAAGCCGCCTCGCCAAAGCACAGGCGGTTGCGGGCATGGTCACGCCGAAAGCGCAGCACCTCGATCTTGGCCATGCCCATGGCCCAGGGACCGAAGGGCTTGGCCGGATCAAAGTCGCCGGCCTTGGCCACCACTGCCAGGGCCACGCGCGCCAGCAGTTCTTCGGCATCGTGGCCGTTGCCGGTGGCCGCCAGCAAATAGGCCCGCACCACCGGCTTGGCGGACAGCCAACGCGCGCCAAGGCTTGGCGGCGAGGACGGTTCTGGCGGGAACGGGCCGGCGGCGCCGGAAGGGAGGGACATTGGGTAAAGAGGCGGTAGGGTCAGAGCATCGGAAGGTTTCCACCGCAAGCAGGGGAAACTAACACATGGGGTGGGGAAATTCCAAACTCACGAAAGGAAGGCACGAAAGGACACAGGACCGAAAGGACACAGGAC
>CAZKVP010000071.1:0-16762 GCA_964556215.1 uncultured Phycisphaeraceae bacterium | reverse complement strand
TTGAAGATCACGCCGGAAAGCCGGCGCAAGGATGTGGAGGTGGTGCCGGCGCAGTGATGTGGCCGCGCGCGGCCACGGCGAATGAACGGCTTGCCCTCGCAGAAGCGCGGGGGCCTCACCGCCGCAGCGGCCAAGCAGGCTTTTCCCACGACTCGGTCGCGTAGCCCCGCCGTAGCGCGTCCATGACCTGTCGGTAGACTTGGTATTCAGCTGGATGCTTTTTTTGCAGTTCTTCCAGGCTGGTCGCCTTGGCGAACAGGCGGGTTTTATTCCCGGGGGATGTTTCCGCCGTGACACCGACCTTGATGAACAGGCCGCCCTCCCCAAGATCGGAGGTGACGATGTCGATGGTGCTGGAGTCGCCAAAATGCGGCCCCAGGGTGTCGAGCCGGATCAGAACGACGCCATCCCGCGAGGTCACGGTGCCGTGGTAATGGGTGAGTTTGTTGTTTACATAGCCGAAGTACTTGGCGGTCATGTCAATGCCCGCCTCCCCCAGGCCGGCGGGCAGCCCGCGCGGATAGGGCGCGGCGGCTTGCCCGGCGGGAATGGCCGGCAATTTCAGGATGGCGTCGATGCGGCGCAGCGCGCTATCGGTGCCATTGCCCAATGGATAGTGGTGCTCCAGCCGCAGTTGTTCCACCCGTTTTTGGATCCGCTCCAGTTCCGCTTTCGCCGCCTGGCGGATGGCCGGATCAGGATCCACATACAGGCACTGCAGCAGCAGCAAGCCGTGCTGGAGTCCATTGAGCTCCGGGTTGGGAATTTTGTCGGGGAAGGCCATTTTCCCCGCGATGGGAACGGCGGCGCCACCCTCTTGGGCCAGGCGCGCGCAGGCTTCTTCTTCACTGCTCCAACCTGGCTTCCGGTATGCCTCAAAAAAGGTCTCCTCAAGGGATTTGGGGGCGTCGGCGGCCCGCGCGGCCGACGCCAGGGCGCAGGCCAGGCCAAGGGCGGCGGCCATGATCAGCGGACGGCGGGTGCAAAGGCGCATGGCGTTCATGGGCAGGCTCCGGGAAACGGGGGAAGGACGGTCGCAGTCTATGCAAACATCGGATCGGAAAATGTGACGGGTTTGTAACGCGGGAGTGTCCACCCAAACGTGCATCGCGGCGCTTGCACAGCCACGGCGAACGAATGGCTTACCCTCACGGAAGCGCGGGTGCCCCATGATGGCAATCGAAAGACCTAAAATCAGTAGTGTCCGGTGGATTTCACCATAAAACAAGCTGATTTTCGCCATCCGGCATATCACGCTTGCGCGGGGCATCTGGAAACAGCTCGAAAATGGGCGTTTTCTCAAAAAGTGAAAGCGAGATGCCCTGCGCCAAAGTGTAGATCGGCGGTTTGAGGCCGAGTTCGGCCTTGACGATCACGAGCAAGGCGTAGGTGGCGATTGCGCACCAGAGCTGGGCCTTCACCGCGTTCTCCGAAGTGCCGTAGAAAACCTTGATGCGCAGGTGTTGTTTGATCCACTTGAAGAACAATTCCACGCGCCAGCGAAGCAGGTACAAATCGCTGACGGCCTCCGGCGGCAGCGTCATGTTGTTGGTCAGGAATGCCAGCCGCCTGCCGTCGCCGGTCTTCACCACCACGCGGCGGATTTGGATGGGATAGTCCCTCACACCCACCACGCCCGTCAGGATTCAGGTCTGGCCGCACACCACGCGCGTGTTTTCCCGGACAACTTCATGCGAGTAGCGGCGCGCCAGCAGCGTGTTGCGCTTCGAGCGTGTCACGAAGAAGCTCCCGGCCTCGTGCATGCGATGCAGACGGGCAAAATCCAAGTAGCCGCGATCCATCAAATAGAACGCGCCGGTCTCAAGCGCCAGAAGGTCGAGGCTGTTCACTTCGTGCATTTTTCCCCGTGGAAATGTGGATGAATGACGGGATGTCGCCGCGCAGGTCGAGCAGCGCGTGCATCTTCACCGCCGCTTTGGTGGAACGGAAATCCGCCCACGGAAAAACCGACAGGCAAAGATCGATCGTGTTGGCGTCGAAGGCGTAGACGGTCTCCTTCAAGTCTACCTCCATCGTGTCATTGGCATGAAGTTTTCGCGCGCGTTTGAGCAAGTGATACGCAATGTCTTGATGGATGCGCCAATCGCGTTTGCCCAAAGCGTCGGCCATGGTCGACTTGGCGGGTGGCTGGGAGATGCCCATGTGATAGAGGCGCGCCGGATGGGCGGCAAGACAAGTGTCGATGTCGCGCAACGACTCGCGGAAGGTCAACTGCGCGAAGACCAGGATGCGGAACACTTCGGCGCAGGTCAGACTGGTGACCCCGGCGTCGCCGTTGTGGCGCGTGACGATCTCTTTGAAAGTCTTCCAAGGAACGACCGCCATGATCTGCGAAAAGACGCTCGGACCCGTATACATGCCTGCTCCTTGGCGAAAAGCCGGGAGCATCCCACAGGATGGAAGAAATCCGCCTGTTTCACGAGGAAACAGGCGGATTTTCGTCTTAGGTTAGGTTGGCGAGCGATTTCAAGTCGCGGTAGTTTCAAACGAGCATCAAATACCTTTTTTTAAGCCACTTCGTGATGGTCTAAGCAAAATCCACCGGACACTACTGACCCACCAATTTCCAACATCAATGAACACCTCACACTGCGGTGGCCCACCAAAAGCGGATTGTGGCGTTGGACACGGCGTGAAAACAGACCGCAAAAAACCTCAACCAGTCGCTTTTTGCGGCTGGTTTTTCATGGGCCCCGTGCTCCCCCGCAAAATGAAATGCGGGGAGATCGCGCGAAGGTCCGCAGGTTTCTTCGCCAACAGATCCATCGCGGCTCGCGCGGCCGCACGGCCTAATTCAAACGCGTTCACATCCACTGTGGTAAGCGCGGGCGTGGTGATGTTGCGGTTCCCCAAATCCAGGAAGCCGACCACCGAAAAATCCTCCGGCACGCGGATGCCACGGGCGCGGGCGCCATCGAGCAGTGCCAGTGCCTGACCGGAGGCGTAGCACACCACCCCCGTGGGCAGGTCCGGCCCGGCCAGGGCTTTGCGCTTGGGTGCGTCAACCGGCCCCAGCAGCGCATCCATGACTTCCTCCACGCAGTGGTAAAACGAATAGCGGTCGCCCACCACAAAGCGATCAAGACCATGCGCCACCACCATCGGCTTCAGGCCCGCCTCCCGCATCGCCCGGCCATAGCCATGCCATTGATCGTGGGCATCCCAGTTGGCCTTGTACTGGGTGTGGGTCAGCAACGCGATCCGGCGGTGCCCCAAACCGATCAAATGCCGTGCAGCCTCGTATCCCGCCATGTCATAGTCACATTTGATGTGCGGAACCCCGACCTTGGCCAGGACATCATCCTGAATTTGAATCACCGGTATGCCAGCCTTCACCAGTGCGCCATAGCGGGAGGAACATTGCCCCATGGTGCCGGTCAGGATGGCCTCCACCTGCCGGCCCTCCAACACATCCAGGTTTTTCTCTTCTTCCTTCCCATCAGCCTGGCTTAAAAAAATCGGCGTCAAGCCGGCCAGGGCCAACTCTTGCTGAATGCCGCGCAGCAGATGGGCGGAGAACCAATGATAAACGGTTGGCTGAAGCACCCCCACGAAAAAGGACCGGTTAGCCCTGAAGCTCTGAGCCAGGATGCAATGGCGAAAGCCCATCCGCCGGGCGGCGGCCTCCACCTTGGCCTTGGTCTTGTCGCTGTAACAGACGGTGGAGCGGCGCCCGCTGAGGATGGCGGACACCAACGGATTGGAGACACCGGCCTCTTGTGCCACATCCTGCAAGGTGACTTTGGAAGACTTTCGCATGATTCATTCTAGTTTTTTTTCGGCCCAGGTATTCGACCTACCCCCGAGGTTATCCCCTGCGCCCATGGATCGCCACGCCCCGTCTGGCATCGCTTAATGTTGAATTTTGTCATAAAATGTACTTAATATGACGTCATATTGACTTTTATTCGGCGCCCCTATATCCTCGTGAAAAATTATCGGATATGCGGGCACTCATCCGACTGGCAGACAAATCAACCATGCGCGCCCAATCGGCAGGATGCCTTTGACGCTTCAAACTCAATCCATCCCCACCACCCCAAGCGGGGTTTTGCGCACCAAAACCCACCCAAGAAAAATTCGCCATGGGTCAAAAACCATTTGTCAACGTCTTAAAAAGATTGCCCAATCTCCACCAGCGCGCCTTCACCTTGGTGGAACTTCTGGTGGTCATCGCCATCGTGTTTCTGTTGGTGAGCATGTTGCTCACCGTGGGTGCGGCCATGCGCCGCAGTTCCAGGCGGCAAGTGTGCCTGACAGCCTTCGAGCATGTGAAGGATGCGCAGGCCATCTATTTCAGCCGGCGCGGGGCGCTGGTGGACGAAACAAACATGATTTCCTGGGATACCGGCGTCACCCCGAACGCGGTCGCATCGGCATCGTGGTTCGTGACGGTCGAAGCCGGTCCGCCGCGTCCGCTGACCACCATGGAATACTTCGTCCTGATGACCCGCATGGGCAGCAGCGACGCCTACATCCACCTGCAACTGCTGGGGGAATTGCTGGTGCCTTCCTCCGAGAAGAACGGGCCCGTGATCACCGCGACCGGCCGCGCCTGCTACGGCACGGTGCGGATCTACAAGACCAAGGCCGATGCCCTGGCGAACCTCAACGCGGAGTACGTCTTGTATGACCAGACCCCTGGCAACCCGGACGTTCCGACGGCCCTGGTGGGCAAACTGGACCAGACCAACACTGGGCCACTGCAGACACTGGTAGGACCATGGTGCCAGGGAGATTGGGATGCGGCCGCGTGGAAAACGACCGCCAATCCGATTCTTCCGTCCCAGCCCTTCCAATGGCGTCCGCATGAATTGGACTACCGCAGTTCGATGGCGAATTACGACAACACCCGGATGGCTCCGCAGTGCATGTGGTACGCCAATGACGCGGTGGTGCCGCCCTACCTGCCTTTTTCCGAGGGAATGATGGTGTCTTCGCCCGGCCCGGACGGCTTGTGGGCGGCCATGGAGGGCGCCAACGCCGCCACCGTGGCGCCGCACGGCCTGACCAACCGCGGCATCACGCCGGGAACCCAGCCGACTCCACCCTTCGACATCGATGCCTCCCTGATTGATTCGGGCGCGAAAGACAATCTCTACTCCAGCCAGAGGGCGCAATGACCAAGGGCTCTTCCCACATCCGCGGCATCACCTTGATCGAGATCCTGGTGTCTCTGGCCATCGGCCTGACGGTGAGCGGCATGGCCTGGCCGGTGTTCTCCGCCATGACGCGTGACACCCGCAATGCCATGGCGGCCAACCATGTGGCGGTCATCCTGCAAAGCAGCGTGCTGTATGCGCGCGAGTACCGGCAGGCCAACGCCGCCATGGCCGAGCCGCGCGTGGCCGGGGCGACTTACATGGGCACGGCGGTGGTGTTCGACCAGGCCTCCCACAAGGCTTGGTTTTGCCTGAACAACCAGCGGGCCGCACCGGACGTCGGTTCGGGAGGCTCTGGCCCGTACATCGAACTGCAAGCCGATCCGGATGCCAACATCAATGGCCCGGTCAACAAGAAGGCCTATGATCGCATCCGCGGTGACACCATCGAGCACTTGGACTTGCCGGAGCACCAGATGTATTACGGGGTGGCGGCCCAGCAGGACAATGGCGGGAACGTCACCGGCTACACGCTCATCGGTCCGCGGGCCGCCACGGACGCGGTGCCACCCTTCGCCGTTTGTTCCATGCCCACCGGCGAAGGCATCCCCCAACGCCGGCATGTGTATGCCGACCTGCTCAACGGAATGGGGCACCTGCCTGTGGCCACGGCATTGCCCTGGGTGTTGGTGGTGCCCAAAGACGCCGGGGCACCCTTTGACACGACGTATCTGGACGCCGTGCCCGGGGCGACCGACCGCGAGAAGCTCAATGCGCTGATCCAGAAGGCGCATGGCCGGTTGGTCAGTTTGAGCATCGGCGGGGCATCGAAACTTTGACCTCTTTTGGGAACAACGCATGAGAATTCTGAAACCCTGGGAACGCGGGCCTGCAGGCCCGCCGCAAGCAAGGCATTCCACATTCAGCGGGCCTGCAGGCCCGCGTTCCCAGGGTTTTTCGCAATCCCGCGCGTTCACCCTGATCGAGATCCTGCTGGCCTTGGCCATTTTCGCCATCGGCTTCGCGATGGTCGCGTCGGTGCCGTCGGGGGCGACACTGCTGGAGAAGCGCTACGAGCAGATCGTGGAGGGGGAACTTGCCTCCAACAACGTGATCGAAATGCTGGCGGGGAGGCCGGCCTTCTGGCCGGAGCACGAATGCCTGTATGCGGACGGGCAGATCATGAATGGTGGCTACTCCTCCGCCACGGGAACAAGCACGCTGGATTACCTCGCCTTCGATGCGAAAAACAACTACGCCGCGCAGGCAAATGCCAATGTCGCCGCCAGTGGCCAACTCAAACCGTTGACGTCCCTGAATTTCACATTGAACAACGGCGCGGAAAGCAAATCGCTGGATGCCGACACCCAGGGCGACTTCGAAGATTACCAATGCAACGCCGACATGTGGCCCGACGGATCCTGGGGCTCGGTCGTCAACCAGACCGAGTACGAATCCACCGTGTACTGGCGCACCTTCGACACCAACAACTCGGGGACCGGCGGCCTCTACCAGACGACCGGCACTCCCGGAGCCTATTACTTCACCGATGGCGGCGATCGCACCGATTTCGCCCGGGGGCGCATCCACCTGTGCCACAACCGGCTGACGCCGGCGAACCAGTATCCGCTTGACGTGCGGAGTTACCCGCTGGACGCGCCCTTGGGCCGGCGGCGCGTGTTCGTCAGCCTGGCCTACGCGGACAAGAACACCAGCGTCAACGGTCGGCAATGGCAGCTGTACGCCGTGGCCCACGCCAAGGCCCCCGACGACCAATGGACGGAGGCGGCCTGGGCCATGGATTACTACACGCTGAATGTGGGGCTCACGGGGAAAACCGCCGCCCCCCCTAATATTTCCGGCAACCTGACCCAGGGCGACGTGTCCACCTTGGCGCGCTACGCCGGCACATCGCCGGTAGCCGGGGTGGCCTGGCCCATGCTCGCCAATTGCGCCGGCCTGTTCGACGCGGATGCTTCCGACTTCACGATGGCCGGGCTGCCCGCCAACAATGCGTTCAACCATTCCTACTTGGACACGCTTTGGTCCGACGGGACCAATACCAACCGCCTCACCGGAATGGGGAAGCTGGGCGGCGGCGCGGTCGCCCCCCTGTGCGGCACCTCCGCCGAAGTCGTGCTGTATCCGACCCTGATGCAATTGCCGGCCATCATCTACGACTGGGAAAACAATCTGATCCAGGTGGCCTATCCGAAGGAATACGTGCCGGTGGGCGGCAATTCCGACCGCCGCCTCAAGGTGGGCGACCATTTCCTTTCGGTCGAAGCCGGCATGCAGTTCATCGTCAAGTCGGTGAGGAATGAATCGCGGGCGCAGTATGCGGCCGCGGACCAATCCTTCTTCCAGGTGGTGGAGGTTTCCCCGGGACTCAACACCACCGCCCTGGGTGGGGCAAAAATGGCCGGATTCACATGTTCGGACGGCGCGGCGCGCGACGTCTCCGGCAACACGTATCCCTATTGGCGCCTGCGCCACATCTATGTGGCGCCGGCGGCCACCGGCAAAACGATTTCCTCCTGGTCGTGGTCCTCCACCGTCATCGGCGACCACTTCATGTCGGCCAACCCCAACCAGTAACCCCATGCGTGATTCCTCCCGCCGCGGTTTCTCCTTGATCGAACTCCTGGTCGTGCTGCTGCTGCTCGCCGCGCTGCTGACCATGGTGTTCTGGATCATCAATGCCAACAATCTCTCCGCGCGCCAAGGCATGGCTCGGTCGGAGGTGTACGCCGCCGGCCGTGCCGGCCGTAACACCTTGGCCAACGATTTCAAGCACCTGCTGGGTCCGAGTATCAATCCGGTGACGACGGCCTATCCGGACCGCGATTCCCTCACCTTGGCGCCCGCCCTCGACTACAGCGGTCAACGCGGATGCATGGTGGTGATTCCCGGAGTGCGCCAAGGCAGGTTCCCTAACACGGATGGATCGCCCGGCAAGCCAGTGCTGCTGCGCTGCGACCAACTTTTTTTTCTGGCCGATACCCGCGAAGGAGGCATCGCACCCAGTTCCAACGACCTGTCCAACTACCACAGTCTGCTGGTGCCCAACGCTGGCGCCACGCAAGTCGCGGTGTGGGTGGGCCCCGTCACGCCCAGCGACGAAGTGGTGGATGCCGACGGGATCAGCGAAGCCCAATCCTGGTGCCTGGGGCGCCAGGTCGTTCTGCTCAAGGATCCCCTGAACAGCCCTGGCACCGGCACCCCGTTCCCGCCGGTCACGGGAGTCTCCGAACTCTCCCCCCTGCACGCGAAGCGCGCCTCCGGCGATGTGGCGACCTTTCCTCTGGCGGATTACACCTATGTGGATGGCGGTGGCCTGACGCAGACCGTAACGGGGGTGACCCGCCAACTGCTCAACCTGTCGCCCGCCATCGGCCCGGCACCGGCGACTGCCAACACCGCGTTGATCACGGCCGTGGCCATTCCGGTGCCAGCAGGCGCACCGGTGGCCAAAAGCACCTCCGCCGATCCCACGACATGGCCATGGCCCACCGTCGGCGCCGATACGGCCAAGGACTCCGCCGTAACCAACGGCGATGTGGCGGCCAATCACCGCGTCTTTTTGCGCCATTGCAGCGAATGCATCATCCAAGTGGCGATGGATGGCAATTTCAACGGCGTGCCGGACACCACCAACTTGGTGTACGACCCGACGGCAGACCCCGCCAATCCGCCAGCCATCGCGGGACAGACGCCAGCCACCCATCCGGGGTCCTACTTCCCTGCCGCACAGCGGACCACCAAAAATTTCAACGGCACTCCGGTGACCGCATGGGTGCCCGATCCCACGCGCAACAACAGCGCGGCCTGTTATTACCCGGATTCGAGAAACTGGATCAACAGTTCCAAGGGCCTCCCCGGCAGCGGCACGCCCGACGGCACCGGTTACAACGGCACCAACCTGAACCGCGACCTCTCCGGCGACATCGCATGGACTCCGTCGGACATCGCGTTCAACGCCGACCCGGCCAACGCCAAGGGAACCCACGATCCGCTGGTGTTCTGGCCGCAGGACGCCCAGCCGCGCATCATGCACTACGGGTATTACCAAGGTCCGGCCGACAGCACGGGCAAGGACGGCGCCGGCGTGCAGCGGTATTGGGGCACCACCCCGCCCGGACAGGCGCCCGGGCTGGTGCCCGCCCCGGCGGGGGTGATGGACTGGACGCCCTACCCCCCGGTGAATTACGCGCTGTGGGGCGGAGCCGCAACACTCACCAACTTCGGGGCCGGGATCGAATACGGAGACTACATTCCCGTGCCCGCCTGGAACAACGCCACGGATTATTCCGCCGGCGGCGCGGTGGTGTCTTCCGGCGGCAATAAATACCGGGCGTTGGCGGCGGCCGGCAACATCAACAAAGTGCCGCCAAACGCCGCCTATTGGACGGCGGCCCTGACCGGAGCCGACAAGGGGTCCTACGCCGACTACCTGCTCGCCATGTCCAACTACGAAGCGCTGCACGGCTGGAACCCCGCCCGGCAGCGCGCCAGCGGCGGCCCCTTGGCCGGCCTGCCGCCGCCGCCGCAAAGCACCTGGCCCACGCTGGTGCGCATCCGCGTGCGTCTGCACGACCGCACAGGTTCCGTGCGCTCATACATGGACAATTTCCTGACCAACGGCCGCGACAATGACGGCGACGGCGTTGCCAACAACACCGACGAAGCGCGCGCCGCCCCAGGCATCTGGTTCGAATATGTTTTTTCATTGCCCTACCCACGCATGCAGACCGCCAGCATGGCGGCTCCCACCGGCACCATGCCCTAAGGATTTTTCATGAACACTCTCAACCATCAAAGCGTCGACCGCCGCCGCCATGACGCACACACCCCACGAATCCCTTCGGAACCCGCCTCGCAGAACGGGGCTGCCTGCGGCAGCCCTGCGGCCACGCTTGCGCCTAGCCGCCCGTCCGGGTTCGCACTGATGCTGGTGCTGGTGGCCCTCTTGATCCTCACCACGGTTTCGGTCGCTTATCTGGCCGCCATCCGCATGCGCGTGCGCGACCAGAGTATCCAACAGCAGGGATATATCCAGATGGCGGTCAATTCCGTGCTAAGCGACGTCAAAAGCGCGCTGAACACCGACTATCCCAAGGCAGGCCTGACGGCCAAGCCGGAGCCTTATGACTATCCGTGGACCAAGTCCGCCAGCAGCCTGATGCCCTATACGCTTGCGCAGCCGGCGGGCGGCACGCCCGCCTCCGGCCTGACCCTGGGCGACCCCAATGCCGACGACGCTTGGCTGGCCAGTTCCCATCCCGGGGAAGTGACCGCCGGCGTGTGGGCGCACGTATCGAACCTCAAGGGCGCTTTCCTCAACGTCGCGGACGCCGACCTGACCAAGAAATCCAACTATACGCCGGGAGGACCGTATGTCCCCAACGACATCCCGTCCAACAATCTGGAGTCGGCCATCGCCGCGCGCGTGCTCACGCCTTCCACCTCCGGCGACGCCCGCTTGGTGGACACCGACGGCGACGGCATCGGCGATGCGCTATGGTTTTACCCCGCCATCAACCACATCGGCACCCGCCGCTATGTGGCGGCGGTCTACATCGAGGACCTGTCCGCCAAATTGAACGTCAACACCGCCCTGCCCCTGCGCACGGGCGGGGCCTATGCCGCGGCCGACAGCGCCACTTTCCACGAGACGATGGGCCAATCATCCGCCGATGTGGACCTGTCCGCCGCCACCATCACCGGGGCGTCCGGCATGAACCTGGGCCTGACCGACGCCAAATTGGCCAACTTGGTGGCGCTGCGCATCCCCACCTCGCCGGCCCCCAACCCGAGTTATGGTGCGGTGGGAAGTTTTGACGCCTCAAAACGCTTCCGTTATTGGGCCGAATGCGGCGTCAGGGCGCTGGGCGATGGTCAGCCACTCTCCGCAGACGACGCCACCCTCAACCGGACAAGCAGCCCGGCGGGTACCCGCTTCGGCTATTCCGACGAGGTGGAATTACGCTGGAGCGGCGGTTTGGACCGCCTGACCACCACCACCAAACTGGAAGAATTGCTCGATTTACGTTCCTCGGCCAGTCGCACGGCCAACAAACAGGAGGCTTACTACACCGACGCCGGCGCCACCTCCATCGACAACTATTTCAAAACCAATCCGCGCCGCTGGCTGACCTGCTTCTCTGGGGAATGCCTGGAAGGCAAGGGAATGGCATCCGCCAATTTTTCGGGCACCAATGGGCACCGCGTGAATGCGGATTTCAAAACCGATTGGACGAACGGATGGTACCTGATGAAGAATGCGAAATCAGGCGGCTCCTCAACCGCCCATCCGCTGTTTGTCGGATCCGCAGGGGTTGCGGACGCAGCCACCAGTTGCGCCGCCCCGATGGGGCTTCAGAAAATGCTGGGCGTCGCGGCACCGGTGCAGAATGGCACGGCGCCAGGAGCCAATCTGATCCAATCGGACCTGCTGGCGGCCAACGCGATCGCCGCCAAGGGCCAGCCGCAACCCCCTTACATCAAAAACGAGCTTTACCGGACGGAGACCAACCAATACCCGTTGCGCCCGCTGCCGGTGCTGACCGAAGCCTATCTCCAGTGCCAGATGAACGACGCCACCGCCAATGGACATCCCAAGGCGGGCAGCAATGTTTATCCGCAATGCAACTATGGTGCCAGCGGTGCGGTGCAAGCCCGGTGGGGCTATGTGTTCGAATTTTCCAACCCCTATCAATGCCCGGTCAAACTCAACAATGTGCAGTGGGCCTGCGGGCTTTTGGGCTGGTCTTACAACACCTATTCACTCACCTTGGACATTCCCGCCGGCTCTTGGATGGACATGGATGAGGACGGCGACATGGTGTTGCTCCCCGGGCACAAACTGCTGTTGTGCCGGAACAGCGAAAGCACCTGGTGGAGCCGCGGGGACGTGCTTGGCGGCGTGAACAATGACGCCAACAACAACTACATCGGAACGGCCGTGGACGCAGCGGTGGCGGCCGGCGGAACGGACGCCTATGGACGCTCCAAAGTTCACAAAGTGGTGAGCTCGACCCCGTTGACGCTCTCCAGCGATGCTTCTCCGCCTTCGGGGTTCATCCACGTGGGCGTGATGGCACCCACCAACCAAGGGGCCGCCCCGGGCTACTACTTCCGCGATTACCACTATCTGACGCTTCCCTCGCTGTATTACGGCAACACCAATGTGGCGGAAGCCGTCCCCGCCGGCTATGCCTCGCCCGCAAACGGCACCGCCCTTGGCTTTCTGCAGGTGGACGCCCGCACCTGGGGCCTTTCCGCCGGGCTGGACGTCCTGCAATGCCGCCCGGCCCGCCAAGGCAAACTGAAGATCGACCGCACCACGCTGCGCACCGCGCCCTTCGACTACACCCTGCCGATTTCACTCCAGCCCGGAGCAACGGCCGCCGACCAAGGCGATGTGCAACTGCTTTATCACCGTGCGATGGATGGCTGCGTGCCGCCGGCGAACAAGGGCGTCTATGACACCACCCTGCTTTCCAAACTGGGCAAGGATGACAAAGGCGTGCCCTTTCCCGCAGGCCGCGCCCGCATCAAAGACGACACGATCTACTCTGTCGCCAACGATTGGTACTGGGGCACCACCCCCACGGACCCCACTCCCAAGGCGCATTACCGGCATCCTGGGCGGATGGGCAGCCTGTCGGACATGAGCCAAGTGGTCATGCTCGGCATGCAGGGGAATGTCTGCAACATCCCGGGGAATCCCGCCTCCATGCGCAACGTCCCGGCGAACACCGGGCTGGCCACCCAGGACGATTACGGCGTGGACACGACGGCGCCCCATACCGGCGGAGGACAGTACACCGATTCCGACGTGGCCCATTGGCTGTACGCCAACCTCTATGACGAGACCGCCGGGGGCGGCGCGGGGGCCCTGTGGCCCGACGTGCAAGCCCTCGTCAACAACGGGCACTCTCCACTCGACATCCTGCGCCTGAACCCGTGGGTGGATTCCTCCTTCAAGCCCTATGAATCTTCCGCCGGCCCCGCACCGGCGACCAGTCTGTCCCGCAATGTTCCCGTGGGTTGGCTGCATGAATTGCAATGGTCCATGGACTTCCCCGGCCAGACCGGTGGTTTCGACTGGACCGGGCAAACACCCGGTTACTGGCCCTCGCCCGCCACCAAAGCGCGCTGGGTGGACGGCAACAACGATGGAAAAGGCCTGGACGTCAATGCCAACAACTACAAGGACTGGAGTTCGGAAGTGGATTGGAACGAGAGCATGGCCTGGGGCCGCATCAACCTCAACACCATGCCCCAGTGGCTGATGGAGGAAGCCCTGCCCATCAAGAACGCCGCCATCCGCAGGGGCGTGGCGCAAATCATCGCCGACCACCGGGCGCACGCCAACGGCTACGCGATGCCCGCCGGGGTGCGTGCCGCCAACGACTTCGGCATCGCCTACCTGTCAGAGCTGCTGCCGGACATCCTGGCCAAGGCCAAGGCCAACAACTGGGACATGAACGGCGACGGCGTGACGGACGGCAAAGACCAAACCCTGGGCGGCGTCTTGGCCGCCGTCGGCCCCTTGTTTCAAACCTGCTCCACCCGCAGCGACTATTTCGTGGCCCATATTCTGGTGCAGGGCTACGACGCCACCGACTTCTCCAAAGGCGTGCTCGAAACGGCACGCATGATGGTCATTCTCAGGCGCACCTCCGCGGGATGCTCGGTGGTCGGGGCACCATTCTCTTATTGAAACACCCATGAAACCCCTCCTTGTCACAGCTTTGTTTGGCGCGTTCTTGGCCGCTTGCGGCAAACCAACGCAGACGGCCCCGCCCGCCGCATCAACGGAAAACCAATCGCCTCCCCCTTTCTCGGCTTCTTCCGCCCCTCCTAGGGAACCTGTCTGCATGGCCCCGCAGGCCGCGGCGATCCGGTTAGAGCAGGTGGAAGAATGTCTCAACACCCTGAAAAAAATCGACGATCCGCCGCCGCCTGACGCGCGGAAGGACCAAGAGCGCCTGAATGGAGTCACCCAGCGTTGCCGCGTGCTGGAGGATAATGTGGCCACGGCACTCGCCTTGGCCGCTGTTCCCAAGGAAAATCTTGACACAAGCCAACGACAGGGACTGGAAGCCGCGCTGCGGGCGGCCCAAACGAAGTCCGCGACGGCCCAAGCCGAACTGGCAACCCTGGAACCCGAGCGGAAACGCCTGGTGAAAAAAATCACCGAAGCGGAAGCCGCCCGTCCTCGCCCCATGGAAACGGCCGCATTCAGCCAGGCCCAGCAAAGCCTGCGCCTGCTGCTGGCCAGGAACCAATGGGCGCAGGCGGAGAAGCAATTGCGGGAATTGGCCGGGGGTGGAGCACTGACGCCGCTGCAGGCGAACTGCCTGCAGGCGGACTTGGTGTTGTACCGCGACCGTGGCGCCGCGCCGTTTGCCGCGGCGATGGGGACCGGCACAAAATGATCCGATCGGCCCACCCCACAACCATGCGCCGCAAAGGGCCCCGCCTCCCTGCCCCAAGAACCAAACCGTCCAATGGAATGACCGCATCATCCTGACAGAGACCCATTCCGCAGACAAGAACTTCAAACGATCCATCCCTCTTTCCATTTCACCACTCCAACCCATACCAAATCAATGCCCCTGTTTACCCCACATTCCAAGCGCACTCAGGCTGTCGGACTCTTCGGCCTCTTCCAACTGATTTTTCTCGCCGGCCATGCCCAAGCCGCCAGTTTGACCTGGGACAACGGCGCAGGCACCGGCAAGTGGAACGCCACGGACCTCAACTGGAGCGGCGCCTCCACCTGGAACAACGCCACGCCCGACACGGCGACCTTTGGCGCAACCGGCGTCGGGACAGTCACGCTGACCACGGGCATCATGGCCGGAGGCCTGACCTTCAACACGGCGGGCTACACGGTCGCCGGCAACACGCTGACGCTTTCGGGAACATCGACCGTCACCGCCAACGCGGATGCCACGATCAACTCGGCCATCGCCGGATCGACTTGGACCAAAATGGGCACCGGCACGCTGACGCTTTCGGGAGCCACCACCGTCAGCACGTACAACGCTCGGGCTGGCACACTGACGATCGCCGGCACATCCTCCACCGGGGCCAACTACAACATGGGCGGAGGAGGCAGCACCAGTGTTTTGAACTTCACCGGAACGAATTCGGGGGGCAGCAATTTGTTCATGGGCAGCAGCGCCAGCGACAACATGACGTTGAATTTCAGCGGATCGGCCACGAATATGGCGCAAGTTTTCATCGGCTACAACGCGGGGGCATCCGCCACGATGAACATGACCGGCGGCACATTCACGATGACGAACAACACCCAGAATTTCATCATGGGCAACTCCGCGACCACCGCGACCGTCAATGTCAGCGGCGGGACGCTGACGATCGCCAGGCACCTCCAGATGAACCAGCGGTCCGCCAACTCGACATTCAACCTGAGCGGCGGGGTTGTCCATGTCGCCGGGGTGGTCGCCATGACCGGCTGGACCACCGGCGGTGCGAACGCCACCTTCAACCTGGATGGCGGCAGGCTTGAAACCACCGGGGTCCAAATGATGACGCCAGGCGCACCAGGCACCAGCGGAACTGGAACCTTCAATTTCAACGGCGGCACCCTGCAGGCCTACGCCGTCAATGCCTCCTTCATGACCGGCCTGACCCGCGTCAACATCCGCGATGGCGGAGCCATCATCGATTCCAGCAACATCACCATCGGCCAAGCGCTGCTGCACTCCAACATCGGCGGCGACAACGCCATTGATGGCGGATTGACCAAATTGGGCAACGGCACCCTCACCCTCACCGGCGTCAACACCTACACCGGCACCACCACCGTCTCCGCCGGCACCCTGCTGGTTAACGGCACCCATGCCGCCGGCACCGGCAACTATTCGGTGGGCACAAGTGGCCGCTTGGGCGGCACCGGCACCCTCACCACCGCCGGCGCGATGACCATCGATGGCCAGATCAACGGCGGAGACTTCGGCACCGTCGGCACCCTCAACATCACCGGTGCCGGCAGCCGCGCGCTAAGCGGCACCTACCTGTTCGATGTGGACTACGGCACCAACACCGGCGATGTCCTGAACATCACCGGCGCCACCGCGCTGGATATCAACGGCGGCACCTTCGAACTGGGCACGGCCCTTGGCGCCACCCCGGCCGCCGGATCGCATTACGCCATCAAAATCTTCGAATCCAATGTCGCCGACGCCACCACGGCTCCCGGCCAAAGCAACTTCACCAATGTCAGCGGCTTGGCTTCCCACCAGTCCATCGTCACCTGGGACGGCGGCAAAACCTACTACCTTGTCCCCGAACCAGGGTCGTTTGCGCTCCTTGCCCTTGGCAGTTTTCTGCTTTTGCGTCGGCCTTCACGCCGTCGGCGCGGCGGCATGAAATGAACCCACTGCCGACCCTGCCGCTTCCACCCATCGTCATAAAACCCCTTTTCCTTCCCATTATTTCCCCATGAAGCCCATCTTTCTCCCCGCCATCGTCCTTCTTCTGGCCGCCTGCGCCTCTGGTCTTTCCGCCGCAGGGCAGGCGCAACTGGCCCAGGTCGCCGGGACCGCCTATCCCGACGCAGCCAAGCGCGTGCCTTCGCCCGGCCACACCACCTATTTCGT
>CAZKVP010000070.1:0-17133 GCA_964556215.1 uncultured Phycisphaeraceae bacterium | reverse complement strand
GCTTTATCTTTCGGATGGGAGATGGGTTGCGGCTTAAGTCAATGGCATTCGGGTCTGACCCTCTACAAACCCTTGACAAAAAAGAGAAGCCTTGCGCTTCGACCCAGAGACGCACCCGCCGGGAACGCCGACATCTTGTCGGCCGGGAGCGCCAGCATCCTGCTGGCCGATTGGGTTGGGCGTCCCTATCGGCAAAAACCGCCGCAAGCCGACAAGATGTCGGCGCTCCCGGCCGGCATGGATGCCGGCGTTCCGGCCCCGCCTACCACCCTTGGCGCGTCTTATACTCGCCGCATGCGCAACCCACACCCCCCCTTGGCCAAGCGTTTTCTCCACGCCGAACCCGACACGCTTTCTACGCTTTCCGAGCGCGAAAAGCGGGTGATTCAGCATTTTGACGACCGCCTGCACATCAGCCGCAACACCAACCTCGCCTTCCAAGAGCAATCGACTTTCGGCCAACGGCTGGCCGACAAGGTGGCCTCATTCGGCGGCTCGTGGACCTTCATCCTGCTGTTCGCCGGCGTGCTGCTGGCGTGGATCGCGCTCAATGCCGTGCTGCTGCTCAAGCGCGGCGAGACCTTCGATCCCTACCCTTACATCCTGCTCAACCTGGTCCTCTCCATGCTGGCCGCCATCCAGGCCCCGGTCATTTTGATGTCGCAAAACCGCCAGGGCGCCAAGGACCGCATGGATGCGAACCATGACTATGAAGTGAACCTCAAGGCCGAGTTGGAGATCATGAGCCTGCATGAAAAAATCGACGAACTGCGCGAATTGAAATGGATGGAACTGATCGAACTCCAACAAGAACAGATCCGGTTGTTGACACGGCTGGTGGAACGGGGGCATGGCAAGATTTGAGGGGCCTGAATCGAGTGGGGTCAGAGCGTTGATAATTGATGGCGGCCATCGCTGACCGGCCCGGCATGGATGCCGGTGTTCCGGCCGCAGCAGTGCAGGGTCTGACCCAAACGCCCAATCCCGGGCGTTTTTGCATGCCCGTCACCACACCAACGAGGTCTGTCCTTCTCCATTCCATCGCCAGTCAGAAGCGCGGCCCCCGATCAAAAAAGTTTATTTTCAAGGGGAATAGCAGTAGGATGCGCCGCAAGGCAACTCGGCCCTTGAGACTTGCGCCTACCCTTGATATGGGGGTTTCGAAACGGAAGGCGAAGTCGCCCGTCCTTTACCCCTTGTTCCCTTCCACATTGCAATGAAACACTTCGCCACCCTCACCCTCCTTTTGGCCGCCGCCCTGACCGCCGCCCCGCTCCCCGCGGAGGATGCCGCCCCCGCCGCCGCTGCCGCCGCACGCGAACCGCGTGAACCGCGCGATGCCCGGGCCGCGCCTTTTGTCGAGGCCCTGCGGCAAATGCCCGAACTCCGGACCTCCGGCGATGGCACGGCGAAGTTCTACGCCTTCCTTGGCGACATCTACAAGGCCAAGACCAAGGATCCGGCCGCCGCGCGGGACACCGCCGCGAAAGCCATCGCCCGCTTTGCCCAATACAGCACCTACCTGCGCGACCTGCCCATGGCCTTCGACGAGGTTGCCGACCTTTTGGCCAAGGCCCGCGCGCAAGGCGCCAAGGATCCGATGCTCGATTTGGTCGAGGTCATGAACCACTGCATGGCGGGGCACAGCTACCTGCTGCCCTGTTTCAAGGTTCCCGCAATGTCGGCCATGTGCAACGGCATCCGCGCCGAATATGGCCCGGGCATCCCGCTCATGCTGGCCCAGCTCACCGTCCTGCACACGGCCACCGACGGCCGCTTCTCGGACGTGGACGCCTTCGGGCGCCAAAGCATGGCGACCGCGCTGTCCATGGAAGCACTCATTCAGGATTATGGCGCCGTCATCGCGGCTGCGGCCAAGCGGGGCGACCTCCAGCAGGGCCTGCTCGACTGCTGGATGTTCGCGGTGAATGACAACCTCATCACCGACCAACCCGGTGTCAACCCGCTGGGCGAACCCAACGATCCGCACCCGACCATGTTTTGGTTCATGGGCAAGCGCTTTCGCGCCAAGCACGACCTGTTCTGGAACACCGACTGGTCGAAATTCGCGCCGCACCCCGACCTTCTGCGCGGGCTCAAGGCCGCCCAGGATCTCAAACACGGTTGGGAAGCGCGCGGCGGCGGCTACGCGAACACGGTCACGGACAAAGGCGGGCGCACGTTTGAAAACGCGCTCCAGGATGCGAATGAACAGGTCGCGGCGATGGAAACCCCCATGGGTTCCATCGGCGCCCGCCTTCAGCTCCAAGCCACCGGACCGGCCTGCAACCTGTCCTACGCCGAGTCCCTGTCCAAGATCATCGCGGCCGGTTACGGCCCGCACCTGATCGGCGCGGTGAACACCGCCACCTTTTACCACCTTGAACGCTGGGGCGGTGACAGCCGCAAGAACATGCGGTCGCTGGAGCGCCTGCTCGACGCCGCCTGCGCTTCGGAGCGCGATGACATTGCCGTGCCCGTGATCGAGATGGTCGCCACCGGCGTCAACACGCTGCAAACCGACGACGGCGAAGTTTGGGACAAGCTGTTTCAAAAACCGTCCTTCCGCGAGGATTTTTCCACGCTTTACGCGCGCGCGCTGGCCTGCCTGGCCAAGCGCCCGGAAGCCTGGGCCCGGGTGCGTGAACGCTCTCTTTTTGCGCGCCATCTCGCCTGCCTGTGTGCGGGCGGGGAATACGACCCGCAGCAATACGCCACCGCCCACCAAGCCGTGGCGGCGGACGCCGCGGGCAAAGCGCGGCTCCTGGACCCCGCATCCTTTCACGCCCGCTACGGCGCCGGCTGGCGCCAGGCTTTCGACGCCATGATGGCATTGGGCGATCCGGCGCTGGGCGAGAAAATCGCGGCGCTGCGCAGCCAAGACTGGCCGCAGGATGCCGGCGCCCTCGCGGGCCAAGCCAAGGAATGGAACGCCCTTTTGGACCAGGCCAAGGATCCGCTGACCCGTCCCTTCGTGGCCGCACAGGCACGCCGGCGCGAGCAGGCCGCCGCCTTCGCAAACGGAAAACCGGTCGCCCTTCCCTTCGATGGCGAAGGCTGGTCGCTGGATTTTCCGGCGGAGAAAGACGGCGCCTTGGCGTACGGGCCGTTGTCGCGTGCCACCGCCCTTGTGCCGCTGACGCTTGGCGCCGACCACGGCGTCATGATCGACTTCGACATGGTCAGCCACGCGGACGGCCCGGAACTGTGCTTCCAGTTCCTGCCCGCCGTCCCGGCCAGGGCGCCTTCCTTCTCGGGCAGGCGGGGCGACCCGCAGGGCGCCAACATCCTCGTCATCGAACGCGGGAGCATCACAGCCTGGACCATGGGCACCGTCAGGCAGCCCAAAGACAAGGACATTCAAATGCCCGTCCGGGCGGCCTTGGCCTCGGTCGGTGACGGCGAAAAGGTCCATGTGCGGATGGAATGCTGGCCCGATCGCACCATGGTGTGGATCAATGGCCGCCTGACGGCCAACCACGCGCCGGCCAATCCGATGGGCACCATGCAGCTTGCCTTCACCACCTACGCCGGCCGCGTCCTGGGGGGGGCGCCCTCGCGCGTCTTTGGCGTCCGGATCGCCCCCTTGGGCGCCAGTCCGGCCGGACTCTCGGGCGAAGCGGCGCAAACATGGGCCAAGGAAGCCCTCGCCCGCGATCCCGGCCACGAGGTGGCCTGGGCCATGCTGGCCAAGAATGGCCAGATGCCGGAACCCGCAGCGCCGGAAGTCTTGGCGCGTCTGCGCACAGCCATGCCGCAGCCGGTGCTGGAACCCTTCCTCAAGGCCCACCCCATTCCCGCCGTGACCCTCGTCCCCGCGGTGCGCCAACCCGGCGAACAATGGATTGCCACGGCCAATTCGCAGGAGTTCGACGCCCCCGCCCGCGCCGCCGCGGACGGCAACCCCAACACCGGCTGGCACGACACCTGGCGCGGCTGGAGCGGGCCCTTCCCGCAACTCCTGCAGGTGGACACCGCCATTGTGCGGCCCGTGCGCGGCATCCGCGTGCAAAAGCGCAACGACTTCGACGCGCCGCCAGCCCGCATGTTCTTTGAAACCAGCGAGGATGGCACCCATTGGAAACCGCAGGGATGGAGTGATGGCTGGATCCCGTTCAAAAAAACGCCAAAGACAGCCCCCGCCTTCCTCGACATTGCCTTCCCGACAACCACGCAGGCGCGTTTTCTGCGCATCACCTTCTTCGGGTCAAACCATGTCAATGGTTATGTCTCCGTGGCTGAGGTTGCGCCTCTGCTGGAAAAAGTGAAGTGACCGCAAGCCGGCAGTGGCCCGTATGAGCCCATGAAAATATGCCGCCGGTTTCGGTACAGGGTCCGACCCCCAACCACCCCAGAGAGGCCATTCCAAAACCATTCCGCAAGGGGGAATTTTTCTTACCTGTCATCGATTCATTTATATCCGTCGGTCAAGGCGAAAGCTTTGGGCGGCGTTTTGAGGATTTGCGTTTTGAGGATTTTGGATGGCGTTTTTAATTCACAATTCAAGACCTGACCCCATGACCCCCGCAAAGGGGCTGGACGCCACCTTTGGGCGCAAAGTGCACGGCGAAGACAAGCGCAATTAGAGCCGCACGGGGCCAAGTCTGCACAGGGTCTGATACCTTTCAAGACACCCCTAATGACCACTGCCATCGAAAGTCTCAAATCAGCCCAGCAACTGGCGATGGATACCCCTCATCACCGGCATGACCGATGTGCCGCCATTTGACCGTGATGCCCTCATCAGCGCCCTGAGGACCAACCAAGCCCCATCGTAAGGGAGGACCGCGGCCGGACCGGCGTTGATTTGCGCATCCCATCCCCTACCATGTCCGCAACATGATTTGTCCGCGCTTGCCAAGACACACCGCCTTCATCCTGGTCACCGCCTCGCTGTACTGCATCACCGGAAAGCTGGGGTTGCTGCTGGCCATTCCCCCCGGTTATGCGACCGCGGTCTGGCTTCCCTCGGGCATCGCCCTGGGGGCCGTCCTCATGTGGGGCAACTGGGCGGCGCCCGGCGTGTGGCTCGGATCCTTCGTGGTGAACCTGAGCCTGACTCTGCCTGCGGAGCACTCCCCAAAATCCGTGCTGGTGGCGGCCGGCATCGGATTGGGCGCGGCGCTGCAGGCCGGCGCGGGGGCGTTCCTTATCCGGCGGACGGTGGGCTTTCCCACCGCGCTGGTGGAATGGCGCGACATCCTGCGTTTCCTGGCCTTGGGCGGCGGTGCGGCCAGCCTGATCAACGCCTCCCTGTCGGTGTCGCTTTTGGTCGGCACCGGGGTGGTTTCCCCGCATCTGGCGCCGCTCAATTGGTTCACCTGGTGGGTGGGCGACGCCATCGGCGTGTGCGTCGTCCTGCCCCTGATGCTGATCGCCATCGGCCGGCCCCGCGACGTTTGGCGGCAGCGATTCTGGCCGGTGGGGCTTCCCCTGGTACTGTTCATGGGCGTGGCGGCGGCGGTGTTTCTGTGGGTGGAGCGCGCCGGCCAGCCGCACAGCCCCTTTTGGCAGGTCTGGCTGCTGCTGGTCAGCGGCTTTTCCCTGATCAGCCTGCTGGGGGCACTCCTGTTGGTGCTGACCGGGCGCACCCGCGTGGTGGAGGAGCAGGTCGCGCAGCGCACGGCCAGCTTGGAGGAGATCAACCGGGCTTTCCGGCAGCTCAACGCGTCGCTGGAGGAACGGATCGCGCAGCGCACGGCGCAACTTGAGGAGGCCAGGAAGGAGGCGGAGCGCGCCAACGCGGCCAAGGGCGCCTTCCTCGCGGCGATGAGCCATGAGATCCGCACGCCGATGAACGGGGTGCTGGGCATGGCCCAGGTTCTGGCGCACACGCCGCTGGACGACGACCAGCGGCGGTACTTGGCCATCCTGCGCGACAGCGGCGAATCGCTCCTGACGGTCATCAACGACATCCTGGACTTTTCAAAGATCGAGGCCGGCGCCGTGGCGTTGGAGGAGGTCGGCTTCTCGCTGCACGGCATGCTCGGCCAGAGTCTGCACCCCTTTGCGCCGCAGGCGCAGGCCAAGGGGCTGGCCTTGGAACTGGATGTTTCCGCCGGCCTGCCGGATTGGCGCCGCGGCGACCCCGCCCGCCTGCGCCAGGTCGTGACCAATCTGGTGGGCAACGCCCTCAAGTTCACGCAGGCCGGTTGGGTGCGGGTGGCGGTGCTTCCCGGCGCCGGCGCGCAGGAAGTGCGCGTGGAGGTGGCCGATACCGGCGAGGGCATCGCGCGGGAAGCGCAGGACAGGCTGTTCAAGCCGTTTTCACAGGCCGATGCCTCCATCACCCGGCGCCACGGCGGCACCGGATTGGGGCTGGCCATTTCCGCCCGCCTGATCGGGCAAATGGGCGGGCGCATGGGGGTGGACAGCCGTCCCGGGCACGGCTCCACTTTTTGGTTCGAAGTGCCCCTGCCGCCGGCCGCGCGGGAGGAAGCGCCCGCCGTGCCGGCGGGAACGCCGTTGGCCCTGCCGGCACCCCCGCCCGGCAAACGGGTGCTGCTGGTCGAGGATTCGCAGGTCAACCAGATGGTGGCCCGCACCATGCTGGAGAGTGCCGGCCATCGGGTGACCCTCGTCCACGATGGCGCGCAAGCCATGGCCCGCCTCGAAGCGCCGGGGCTCTTTGACGTCATCCTGATGGATTGCCAGATGCCGGTGATGGACGGCCTTGAAGCCACCCGCCGGTTGCGCCTGCGCGAACGGGAGCGCGGCTGGAGACCGCACCGGGTGGTGGCGATGACAGCCAACGCCATGCCGGGAAGCCGGGAAAAATGCCTGGCCGCCGGGATGGATGATTATCTCGCCAAGCCGGTCCACATGGAGGAGCTGCTGCGGAGGGTGGCGGAGTGAGACGGAGCGCGTCCTTTGGCGCTTTCCGCATTTTTCTGGGATTCTCCCCCCCACATCCCCCCTTTCCCCCCGCGCCGAGCGTTTCCTGCTGATCGCATGGGGCCGACGGTTTTCGTGTTTTTTTTTGGGGGGCAACCCTGGGCGGTACGAGAATTGGGTTGACGCCGGGGGGGGATGGGATAGAATTTCGAAGTCGTTTGTTTAGGTGTTGCAAGAAGTTTTTTGTTTTTTCGTACACGGAGCTCCCATGTCCAATCCATCCCGCCGCCGCGTTCCGTCCGCTCCTTCCTGCGCCATATTGTTGGCGGTGGTGGGGGTTTCCGGCCTTTGGGCGGGGGGGGCGACGGCGGCGACTTACACGTGGACCGGCGGTGCGGGCGCCACTTGGGATACCACCGCCACCCATTGGAGCGGGGGTGTGGATCCATGGGATTCGACCAATGGTCCATCAAACACCGCCCAATTCACCACGGCGGGCTCGACGCCCATGCTCAACAACGGGGATGTGTGGGCGGGGACTTGGCAGGTCACGGGCGCCAATGTGTACACAACGCTGGGGCGAACCGTTGGTGCGGGAACGCTTCATGCCTCAAATATTTCATTGGGAGCGGAAAGCAGCATCCTGTTTTCGGCATCCAACCTGCTTGACGGCAATGCAGTGGTGACGGCGGCGGGAAATTATGGCCGGTTTGATTTGTTCGGCACCACGCAGACCGTGCGCGGGCTTTCATCGGCGGGCGCGAGCCTTGTCATTCAAAACTCGGAACTTGCCGCAGGGGTGGGGGTGACCAATGGCGGCACGGGGACATTGGTCATCCAGACGCAGGCAGGCGACAATTACACGACCAATGGCTATATGCGCAACGGCACCGGTACGCTGGCGCTGATCAAGAATGGGGATGGCACGCAGACGCTGGCGGGAGGCAATATCACCTATACGGGTGGCACCACCGTGAACGGCGGCACACTGAATTGGGTGGGAAGTTCGACCATTGGCGGCGCCGTCACCGTGAACAATGGCGGCACGTTTTCGATGAGCGGCTCGGCAAACCTGAGTGGCGGCGTCACCGTGGCCAGCGGCGGCACCTTCACCTGGGACACCACCACCCGCGCCACCGATGCGGGCATCAACATCGGCACCATCGCCGTGCAATCCGGGGGGAAGCTCAACCTCATCAACACGAAATCCGTCGCGTTCGGCACCCAGGACGCCTTGTTCAACAACCAAGTCCTGCAGGGGGCCGGCACGGTCAACCAATCCGGCGGCGGGGTGGTGGACTGGTGGTCGGGCACCAATATTTCGGGGTTCTCGGGAGTCTACAACGTCCAGAACGGCATCTTTTCGATCCAAGGCACGACGGCCGCGGCCATGAATACCACCGCGACGGTCAATTTGACCGCCTCCACCGGGTCCCTCGATCTGCGAACGCAGAGTTTCGGGTGCGACCAATTGACCGGGGGCGGGATCGTCGGGTCGAGTTACTCGGGTTCTTACACGCTCACGGTCGGGACCAACAACGGCTCATCCACCTTTGACGGCGTCATTAAGAATGGCGGTATTTCTGGTGGTTCGGCGACCCTGGCCCTAACCAAAGCCGGCGCTGGCACATTCATCCTCACCGGCAACAACACCTACACCGGGGCCACCACCGTCACCGGCGGCACGCTCAAGATCAACGCAGTGGGGACGGGCAGCAACAACGGCAATGTGGGCGGCAACCAGTTGACCACCTCCGCGCTGGCTGTTTCAGCCGGGGCCAAGGTGGTTTTGAATACCGGCGGCAATTTTTCCTCCGCCAATGGCGGCACCACCCTTTCCGGCGCGGGCACCATCCGCCTGGCCGGCGGAACTTGGTGGCTTGGAAACCCCGGAGGCGGCACGGCCATCTCCATGTCCTCCGCCGGCCGGATCGAAGTGGCCAGCGGCGCCACGCTGAAGGGCGACTATTCCAACGCCAACTGGGCGCTCAACCAAGCCACACTGGATGTGGCCGCGGGCGGCAATTTCGACCTGCGCAACAACAATGCGACGGTGGGGGCCCTGACCGGGGGCGGCGCGGTTTACGACAACGGATTCAACAACACGTTGACGGTGGGCGCAGGCGACGCTTCCGGAATGTTCTCGGGCACCATCGGGGCGGGCGGAACGGGCGTGTCGCTCACCAAGACCGGGTCCGGCACCCAGGTCCTTTCCGGCGCGCTCACCTACGGCGGCACCACGACGGTGAATGGCGGGATATTGGAGATCGTCGATTTCGTCGGGCAGGCGATGGGCGCAGGAGCGACAGTCATCGGCCCCGGTGCCACCCTGCGCATCAATGTCACCGCCAATGCGGGCTCCACCATCAGCACCGGCAACACGGGGAACCATGGCAGCACTGGCGCCTATTCGGGCACGGGCACTTATACCAAGACGGGTGCTGGCGCTTGGTCTATGAATTGGAGCGGCGCGGGCGCCGTTTCATTCGGGTCCGGCGCGCTGATTGATGTCCAGCAGGGTGCCCTGTTCCTGGGCTACGGCGGCGGCAACTGGACGGCCAACAAGGCCGATCTCAATGTTGCCGCTGGGGCCACCTTCGACATGTGGGACAACGCTTCCGGCGTGTTCGTCAACGGCCTCACCGGCGGGGGAACGGTGACCCGTGGCACGGGATACGGTGCGGGGCTCGGGACCTTGACGGTCGGCGTGGACGGCGGCACGGCGACCTTCGACGGCAGGATCGCGGACGCAAGCGGCCAGATCGCCCTCACCAAGAATGGCGCCGGCACCCAGACTCTCACCGGCGCCAACACCTATACCGGTGCCACCACCATCTCCGGCGGTACCTTGCAGATCAGTGGCTCCGGCACGCTCGGTGGCGGCTCCTATGCCGGCAACATCGCCGACAATGCGGCGCTGGTATTTGCCTCCTCCTCCAACCAGACGCTGTCCGGCCAAATCACCGGAACCGGCTCCCTGACCCAGTCGGGCAACTCGACGCTGACGCTGAGCAATGCAACCCAGACCTTCGCCGGCCCGCTCACGGTCACCCGGGGCGCAGTCAGCGTGACCACCGCGACCGGCATTTCCAGCAACGCCTGGAACATCGGCGTGGATTACGGGGCGACCGCCCCCGCCGCCACCGGCGTCCTGTCGTTCACGAACAGCCAGGATCTGACCGGCAAGACACTCTCCACTTTCACGGCCAGCGGTGCGGAGGCCTCGAGCACCCCCTACCTCAACGCAATTCTCGCCCTCCAGGGTGGAAACACCGGCGCGCTCACGGTGACCGCTCCGGTGGTGGCGAACCAATCCATCGTCCGCGTCGGCAACACCTACTTCCTCACCAACTCAACCCAGACTTCGTACATCTGGAGCGGTGCCACCACGGGCAACCCCATTGCCGACGGCGCGGGCACTTGGGATGCATCCACCACCGCGCAATGGCGTGATGTCAACAGCGGAAGCACCACCAACGCCACTTGGGCCGGCGGCGCCAACATTGCAAACTTCGGCGTGGCCAGCGGCGCAGCCGGCGCGGTGACGGTCTCGGGAACGGTCAATGCGGGAGGGCTGGCATTCAGCCCCTCCGCTTCCGGCACCTATGTGCTTTCGGGCGGCACCATCAACTTCGGTTCGAACAACGGGGTCCTTTCCGCCAACGGCACCGATGCCACGGTCAACTCCCAGCTTTCAGGGTCAAACGGTCTGACCAAATACGGAGGCGGCACCCTCACGCTGGGGGGCAACAACAATTACACCGGCACGACAACCGTGGCCGCCGGCACACTCATCGCCAATTCCAACACGGCACTGGGGAACAGCGCCAACACCGTGGTGCTGTCCGGAGGGACGCTCACCATCGGCACCGGTGTCAGTGCGACCCTCAGCCAGGCCAGCGTGGCCACATCCGGGACTTCGGCCAGCACCCTCGTGCTGAATGCGGGCAGCAGTTTGGGGGCCAATGCCCAAGCATTGAATACCACCCTCAATCTTGCCGGCACCGGGGCCTTGACCATTCGGGCCACCAACACCGGGGGGCACACCACCGCGCAGGACTTCACGGGACAAATCACCGGAACCGGCATCGCCGCCGGAACCACCGCGCTCATCCTTGACGGTACTTCAGCGACTTTGCGCTACACGACCGCCAATACCGTGGCCAACACTTTCACGGGCGATGTGCTCCTCAAGGGCAGTGTCACGACCCAGAACACCACATTCAGCGGGGCTGACGCGGCCCACCAGAACAACGGGTTCCTCAACAACAATGTCACGGTGGAGTCAGGCGGCACATGGACGGTCGTTTGGGGGGGCGAAACCGTCCAACAACTCAACGGCGGCGGCAACATCTCCCTGAGCAACCAAAACGCGCTCAACAACACCGGGCTGACCGTGGGCAACAACAACGCCTCCGGCGGGTTCTACACCGGGCAGATCTCGGGGGGGTTCGGCGTTACAAAAACCGGCACCGGCACGCAGACTTTCGCTGGCGCCAACACCTACACCGGCATCACCACCGTGGGCGGCGGCACCCTGCAGGTTGATGTCAACAACGCTTTGGGCACCAGCGCCGGCAAGACCACCGTCTCCAACGGCGCCACCCTGCAATTGAACTACGTCAATTATGCCACTGCTGAAGCCCTGGATATCACCGGCACGGGCGTCGGCGGCACGGCCGGCGCTTTGTCCAACATCGGCACCAGCACCTATGCCGGACAGATCAATGTGCTGGCCGGATCGACCGGCGGGGCCACCATCAATGTCGGCGGCGGCACCCTGACCCTGACCGGCGGCGTGGTCAAGGACGGCACTGTCCTGACCCTGACCGGCGGCGGCACCATCAATGTCAACTCGGTGATCAGCGGTCTTTCGCCCGATTCCGACCTGGTGGTGGACGGTACCACGGCGAATCTCAACGCGGCCAATACCTACAACGGCCCGACCTTCATCCGCAGCAACGCGACCCAGGGGATTTTGAACGCCAACGTGGCCGGTGCCCTGCCCATCCCCACCCGCAGCCATTTGACCATGGATGACAGCGGCGCAGGCGGTTCGCTCTTGAACTTGGGCGCCAGCCAGGAAGTCGCCAGCCTAACCGGCGCAGGCACGTCCTTGGTCACCCTCAACGCCAACAACCTGACCATCGGCGCGGCCGCCGGTTCGACGACCTTTGCCGGCGCCATCAGCGGCAGCGGCCAGATCATCAAGGATGGCGCCAGCACCCAGGTGCTCTCCGGCACCAACACCTATACCGGCACCACCACCGTCTCCGCCGGCACCCTGCTGGTCAACGGCACCCACAACACGGGCGCCACGACCAACACCTACTCCGTCACTGGCGGCGCATTGGGCGGCACCGGGATCATCCAAGCCACCAATACCGTCACCATCGCCACCAGCGGCACTGGTGTTGTCACCGGCGGCACGGCAGGCACTGTGGGTGGCCCACTGGTGGCTGGCAATATCGGCACGCTCACCCTCACCGCCACCACCGTCAACCTCTCCGGCACCTATCAATTTGATGTGGACTACGCCGGCGCAGGCAGCGCCGACTTGCTCAACATCACCGGTGCCACCACGGTCGATACCAGTGGCCTCACATTTGCACTGGGTGCCCACAGCGCGCCCCCCGCCGCCGGCTCGTCTTACTACATTAAAATCTTCGAATCCAATGTCGCTGACGCCGCCTATGCCGCACCGGGGCAGCACAACCTTATCGGCTCCGTCCCGGGCACAAACGGCCTTGCGTCGTATCAATCTATCGTCACTTGGGACAACGGCAAGACCTTCTACCTCGTCCCCGAGCCCGCCTCCTTCGCCCTCTTGGCGATGGGCAGCCTGCTCCTCTTGCGCCGGCCGACCCGCCGGCGTGGCCGCAAGGTGCAGGCCTAAGCTTCATTGATCCCAAACGCAAACAACCGACCCTTGCCGGTCGGTTGTTTTTTCGTCTCACCCTCTTCACCCCCCCAGGGCCGGCACCACCCGCCGCATGGGCAGGCCCACCACCGGGGGCGCAACTGGGGCCTGACCTCGGTTGCGCCGGTTGCGCCGATTACCCGGCATGGATGCCGGCGTTCCGGCCCCCGGTTCTACAATCCCCTCATGTCCACCGCCATCGACCCGCGCGTTGCCATCGGCCATGTTCACCTCAAGGTTGCCGACCTTGAGCGGGCTTTGGCCTTTTATTGCGGAGTGCTGGGGTTCGAAGTGACCCAGCGCATGGGAGCCGGGGCCGCCTTCATCTCTGCCGGCGGCTATCACCACCACATCGGACTCAACACTTGGGAAAGTCCGGGCGCCGCCCCACCGCCACCGGGAACCACGGGGCTGTATCACCTGGCCATCCTTTATCCTGATCGCGCGACCCTGGGCAATGCCCTGCGCCGGCTGATGGAAGCTGGCATTGCGCTGGAGGGGGCCAGCGACCACGGCGTAAGCGAGGCCCTTTATCTGCGCGACCCGGATGGCAACGGGGTGGAGTTGTACCGCGACCGGCCGCCAACGCAATGGCCGCGCACTTCCGATGGGCAATTGAAAATGACCTCCGAACCGCTGGACTTGGCGGCACTGTTGCGGGAGGGATGATCCCCTTTTTAACCCGTCAACATTGACCCTTTCAGAGCGCTTTCAGAACGCGGGCTTTTCCACGTATAGGCAGGCGGGGCAAGGCGCAAGTTGCAAAAACCAAGCCCGCACCCAACAATAGGTGCGGGCACGCCCCTGTGAAACAACCGCCAGGCCCAACCAACGGAGCGCTCCCATGGCTACGCAACACCCCCCATTCGACGCGGCGCAATACAAGAACGCGCAGCGGGAGCAATGGAACAAGGACGGCGCGGCTTGGCGGCGCTGGAATCCCACGCTGGACCGCTCATGCCCAGCGCCGCCGCGTATGTGCGGGTCGCCCGGGAAGCCTTCGGCGGCTTCAATGCCATGATGGCCCACCTGCCCCCAAAAGAATGCGAATCGGTGTGGAACGAAGTCGAAGGCGCCATGCGTTGTTTCGAATCGCCGGGCGGGTTCGGGGTGCCGGGCGAGTGCCTGGTCGGCGCGGCCACGAAGTGATCGTCGGCCCGCAGTGCCCCGTGCAGGGTTGACCCTCAACCACTGCGCCCGGCAAGGGGGTGGCGCAGCAGGGGATCCGTGCGGCAGGGGTTTGGCACGGGACACGCTTGAATCATTATGAGAACAGTTTTGACGCCATTGACCAATCGCCTACCATCTCATCCATGCCAACGCCGGCCACCACCACATCCAATCAAGGACGCGCAATGGCCATTGTGGGTTCCATGATGATGTTCACTCCGATTATTAGCCTTGTCATCACGGCCCGGGCCATCCTTCGGTCACTCAACAAACTTTTGGAGGGGGCATCCGAAGAATCCGTCAAAGCGGCCATTGCTCAGGACATCCACAATGCGCTCGTGGTCACGTCCATTTGCCTGGGCATTGCTTTGATTGGATTGATGCTCGTGCTCGTCGCTTTTTTTTCCTCCAGATACCGGCGTCCATGGATGTGGTGGGCATTGTTGATCGCTCCGATTTTTCCCCTCTCATGGTGGTACATCTGGATTCCATGGCTGGGCATCGTGCTTTTCAACAAGAAAAAGTTTTCTGTGAAGCCCGCGCCAGAGAAGGTCTGATGGCAGAAGGCACGGCGGGCAAGTTGACCGTGCGCGCCTGTTATCTGCTGATTGCCGGCGCTGGCCCTAGGATGGAAACAAGGACGGAGCCTGGTTCATGTTGGGCAAGGCAGCCGAGGACGCTTTTAAAGGAGATCCCATGGCAACCAATGGCAAAGTCGGTGATGGCCATCGCGACGGTGCGGTGCGCGACCGTTCGCAAGTCCACAATCCCAAAACGGATGTTTGGGTCAAACGCGATGCCAACTCCGGCAAGTTCATCGACCAAAAGGCGGATAAAAAACCGTTCAAGGGTGTCACGAAAGAAAAATAGGACATCTCGCCCCTGTGGACTACGATGGATCCGCGTCAGTAACTTATCCACCTATCGGGTGGTGATTTCGGCAAGAAAAAGGCTCTCATGCGTAAAACCAATGTTGGGTTATGGATTGACCACCAAAAGGCGGTCGTTGTGGCCGTGGCTGGCAAGTCGGCTGAATTCAGCCTGACCTTCTCACATGCTGAAAAACAACTCCGTCGGATGGGGGATTCCCCACTCAAGGGGTCGTATGAAGCCCAAAAAGTGCCGGACGACGATGTCCGCGAGCGGATCCAGAAAGCGCAACTCAACGCGTATTACGACGGCCTCATTGCCGCCATCGGCCAAGCCGATGCGATCCTCATCTTTGGGCCGGGCGAAGCCAAAGGGGAATTGAAAAAGCGGCTGCAGAAAAACAAACTGGGCAAGAAAATCGTCGGCGTGGAAAGCGCCGACAAAATGACCAACGCACAGATTGCCGCACGGGTGCGCAAACATTTTGATCCCGTCAAAGAGCCCGACAAAAACGCCAAGCGCAAGCGCCCATGAATCCCATCGCCGCCTTTTTTGCCAGCGACTGCGTCCGCAAACGGATTTGGAAATGCTGGTACCCCTTCCTCACCCGGAAACTCCAAGGCGAGGAGGTGCTCTTTCTCAACTACGCCTTCGAGACCGAACCGCCGATGGACCTGCCGCTCTTGGCCGGCGACGAGCCAAACCGCGCCTGCATCCAGCTGTACCACCACACCGCCACCCAAGCGGATTTGCGCGGCAAACGGGTGCTGGAAGTCAGTTGCGGCCATGGCGGCGGCGCGTCATACCTCACGCGCACCTTGGGGCCGGCCTCCTACACGGGCCTGGACCTCAACCCCGCCGGCATCCACTTCTGCCGCGAGCGCCACCACATCCCCAACCTGGATTTCGTGCAGGGAGAAGCCGAGCACCTGCCGTTCGCCGACGGCGCCTTCGACGCGGTCATCAATATCGAGGCGTCGCATTGCTACACGCGGTTCCCCACCTTTTTGGCCGAAGTCGCCCGCGTGCTGCGGCCCGGCGGCCAATTCCTGTACGCCGATTTTCGCTCGCAGAGCGGCTTTGGCGCCTGGGACCGCGACTTGGCCGCCGCGCCGCTTCGCATGCTTTCGCGAACCGAGATCGGCGCGCAGGTGCTCCACGGGATGGACAAAAACTCGGTGCGCTCGCTGGCCCTGATCACCCGCCACCTGCCCGCCTTCCTGCACAAGACCGGCCGCGACTTCGCCGGCATCCGGGGCTCGCGGGTCTACCAGGCGCTTGAAAGCGGCGGCATGTCGTACCGGGCCTATTGCTTTGCCAAGGCGTGAAAAAGACCTGCGGGGATGGCCGGCACAAAAACTGCAGGAGACGGGCCCTCATGAATCTGCGTGCGAAAGTGGCGGTGCGTTTTTTGCGAAACCCTTATTCTGCCGCCTCCCCTGCGTTCCCCTCTTTCGCGCGAGTTTTTATGCCTTATGTGCTGATCATCCACGAAGTCGCCGATTACCCGGCGTGGAAAAAAATCTTCGACCGTGCCGCCGACCTCCGCTGGCGGGCTGGCGAGCGGTCGTACCAGGTTTTGAAATACGACACCGACGCCAACAAAATCGTGCACTTCTCGGTGTGGACTTCGCTCGATGACGCCCGGCGTTTTTTCGAGTCGCCGCAGTTGGTGCAGATCCGCATCGAGGCCGGCGTCAAGGCTCCGGAATTCATTTATCTGGAGCAGTTGGAAGCGGGCGTTTTGTCCGCGCCGCCAGGAGCCGCTGGCGACGCCTTTGACCGCAGCGAAACCGCCCTGCCCCAAGCCGTGGTGGCGCAACTTCTCACGCGCGGACAAACGCTGGGCACGGCCGAGAGCCTGACCGGCGGCGGCATCGGCGCGGCGCTGACCTCCGTCCCCGGTTCGAGTGCGGCCTATGTCGGCGGCTTTGTCACCTACACCGATGCGATGAAAACGGCCTGCCTTGGCGTCCCCGAAAGCTTGCTGCAAACCCATGGCGCGGTAAGCGAACTGGTCGCGCTGGCGATGGCCCAAGGCGCCTTGGAAAAAACCGGGGCCCACTATGCGTTGGCCACCACCGGCATCGCCGGCCCCGGCGGCGGTGATGCGGAAACCCCCGTCGGCACGGTGTGGATCGCCTTGGCCACCCGCGGAGAAAGTGCCTGCGCTCAAAGATTTGCATTCCCGGGCGGGCGCGAGGATGTGCGCCAGCGCGCCACGTGGGCGGCGCTGCAGATGCTGCGGCAGGCTTGGGTGCGGTGAAGGAAATGCAGGAAAGAACATGCAAAGCACCGGCTCCGGAATATTCCCCGGTGCCGAAACCGTTTTGGGAATA
>CAZKVP010000069.1:0-17151 GCA_964556215.1 uncultured Phycisphaeraceae bacterium | reverse complement strand
CGGCCACGGCGGGATCCGCTTCCACTTGGCCGCACACTTGCGCCTGCCAGCGCACTTGGCCGGTGGCGGCATTGGCAATCCAGACGTTGCCGTCGGCATCGGCCGCCACCACCTCGGGCACGCCGTCGCCGTTGAAGTCGGCCAGCGCCGGGGTGGTGCCAACCGGCGCGGGCAGACGCCAGACCAAGGCGTGGGTGTCGGCATCGAAAGCGGACAGCCCCGCACTTCCCATCGGAGCGAGGATCAGCAGACGGTTCCCCAAGCGGCACACCGCCGGATGGCCGTGTACGGCCACTCCGCTTGCGCCTTGAATTTGCCAACGCACTTTGCCGGTTTGGGCTTCCATCACGCACAGGCCACCGCTCAAATCAGATTGCAGCACCCACCGCTTGCCGTTCAAGTCCAACACTTGCGGCGCGGATTCCAAGGGCGCCGTCAGCCGGGTTTGCCACAGTACGCTGCCATCTTTGCCGGCCAAGGCGTACAAAACGCCGTTGCGGCCCGGCACCAACACCGCGCGGAGGTCTTGGGCCAAATCCGCAATGATTGGCGCGCCCATCATCGGCACATCCAACTTGCGCTGCCACAACACGCCGCCGGCCGGGCCGCGCAGGGCCACCACATCTTGCCCATCCCAGCGCATGACCACCGCGTCGGCATGGCCGTCGCCGTCAAGGTCGCCCACCGCCGGGGCGCAGGCCATCCAACTGGCGGCGCCGGGCAGCGGCCACTTGGCGGCCAGGGTGCCATCTTCGGCGCGCAACGCCAGCAAGGCATCGGTGGATTCGCCGGGTGCGCGGCCGACGGAAATCACTTGCGCCTGTCCGCTGCCGAGCAAGTCGGCGACGGTCGGCCCGATGTTGGGCGCCACTTGTACTTGCGAAGCCCAAGCCAAAGTGCCGTCGCCGCCGTCAAAAGCGCGCATATCGGCGTGGTCTTGGCCGTGGCCCAATTGGATGACGCGGCGGCCGATCACTTGCGGCCCGGCTTGCAACGGGGCCACGGCCCGGTCGAACCAACGCAGCAAGGGTTCGCGGGCCACCGCGAGGTTCGCGGCGTGGGCAAGCAACACGACGCGACCGGGGCCGGAAGCGTTGGGCAATAGGGCCACCGGCCGGCCGGCCTCTTCCAACCGCATCGCCCATTGCAAAGTGCCGTGCGCATCAAGGGCCACCAAGCGGTTGCCGCGCAGCAGGGCCAGATAAGCGTCAATGGAGCCAGAGCCGGGCTCAAGCACGCATTCGGTTTGGCCGGGCACTTGCGCCACGGGCGCGCCGGTGTTGGGATCGAGCAACTGCAACGCCTGATCGCAGGCCAGCGGCAGCAAGCCGTCTTGGCGCACCGTGCCCGCCCATGGTTGCACCGCCAACGCGCCGGTCGGGCCGCGCCAAATCTCTGCACTGGTCAATGGATTCAAGGCGCAAGTGGGTTGCGCGGGATCTTTGGGCAAGGCCAACAGCAGCGGCCCGTTTTTGCGCATCACCAAGGCCGGCGCGCCGCCCAAGGCAAAGGGCCAGGTTCCCTGCCCGCATGCCGCGCCGGTTTTGCCGTCCAGCACGCGCCAACCTTTGGCATCAAACACCAACGCATCCGCCGCGCCGTCGCCGGTCAAGTCGGCGGTCAACACGCCGTCGCTGGCACCGACTTCCGCTTGCCAACGCATTTTTCCCGTGGCCATGTCCGCCAGCCCGACGGTCAGCGCCGCGTTGTGGCGTGCGCTCCACAGACAGGTCTTCCCCGCGCAGGCGTGCAGCGTGGGCGTGCCCAGGCCGGCCGGCAGCGGCAAGTGTTTGATCTCTTGGCCACGGGCCACATCCAACAGATGCAAGCCGTCATGCGCGCCGACCGCCACCTCCAACACGCCATCGCCATCCCAGTCGGTGGCGGTGTGAAAGGTGAAACCCTCAGAATGATCGCTTGGCGCAAACGCACGGAAGGCCGCCACATTGTCCAAATGAACATCGCAAGTCAAAAACAACAGATCCGGATCGCTGCCATCTTCGCCGCTGACGATCACCCGGCCCAATTTGCCGCCCAAGTCAAGGCTGAGAAAATTGCGCCGATTGTTGCCGGCCATGAACCGCTGGCCCAACTCGCGGCCGTCGGCGGAGGCGAACACCACCAGCCGGTCCAATTCGTTGTGCACGATTTCGCCCACACCGTCGCCGTCCACATCAGGGATGACCACCAGGCCGCCCTGAAAAGCGGGGTTGCGCTTGCGCCACAGCACGCTTTGATCCAAGGTGAAGTGCTCGCGCACCAAGGTGCCGCGTGCCAAATCAAAGCGGCGTGAAATTTCAAACCGATCCGGTGCGAATGCGGTCAGCACATGCGGACCACTGTCCACCGCGCGCGGGGCAATGCGTGAGCCTTGGGTGACGCCGTCCAAAATCATTTCGGCACCGGCGGGAAAGGCCGCCGCTTCCAGCGTGCCGGTGGCGTGGCGCAAGTGGAGGGCCAACTCGCGGGCGCCGCCGCGCGGGATCAGCACTTCGCGGCTTTCCGTTTCGTAGCCGGGGGCGCTGACTTCCAATTGCGCCACGCCGGGGGGCAGCGATAGGCGCAACTGACCGTTTTGCAGCGGCTGCATGTTGCCGTTGATGCGCACTTGCGCCTCGGCCGGGCTTGGCGTCAGTTCCAGCGTGCCGGGTTGACGCCACCAAGCCAAGGCGACGGCCAACAGCACCAAGGCGCAAATGGCGGCCACGCCGGCTTCGCGCCGGTTGCGCCGCAGGCCCAGTTGCAAACGCCGCGGCAGGCCGGGCCGCCGGTAGCGGATCGGCTCGTTGTCGAGCACGCGGCGCAAGTCGTCTTCCAACGCGGCCATCGAGCCGATGCGGTCGGCCGGTTCGCTTTCCAATCCGCCCATCAGCAGCGTCTCCAACTCCCACGGCAGGCCGTGGGCCAAAGTGCGCGGGCGCTCGGGACGCTGGCCGGAAAGTTTGAGCGTGCACAAAGCCTCCGCGCCCTGGGTGTCGTGGTGCAGCAGGCGCTGGCTGGTGAAGAGTTCGTAGAAGGTGGCGCACAAACCGTAGATGTCGCTGGCCGGGCCCACGCCCGCCTCCGCCGCGTTGGCGCGCAATTGCTCGGGCGACATGTAGGCCAAAGTGCCCAGCAGACGGCCGGCCTCGGTGGCCAAAGTGCCGCCGGGGGCGATGGGGCGCGCAATGCCGAAATCCAGCAGGCGGATGTCGCCCTCGCCATCGACCATCAGGTTGCCCGGTTTCAAATCGCGATGCAGCAAGCCGGCCGCGTGCACGGCGGCCAAGGCACCGGCCCCTTCGGCAAACCAGCGGGTGAGATCTGTCAGACTCGGTTTTTGCGCGCCGCTTTCGCGCCCGGCGCGGTACACCGCCTCCAAGGTGCGGCCCTCGATCCATTCCATGGCGTAAAAAGATTTGCGCTTGGCGGAGTGGACGAATTCGGCCAACCAAGGTTCCTCTTCCGGCTTAAGGCCAGGCGGCAGCACCCATTCTTCTTCGCCTGCGCCCAGCACCGCCGCGATGTGGCGATGGCGGAAGCGGGCCAGAAATGCCGCCTCGCGGCGGAAGCGGGCAGAGATGTCGGCGTCCATCCCATCGCGCAAAATTTTCACCGCCACCGGGCGGCCGGTGGAAATTTGCCGGCCGCGGTGCACCGTGCCAAAGCCGCCGGCCCCGGCCGGCGGACCGATCAGAAAATCACCCAGCACCACACCGCGCGCCAAGGCCGGTTCGGTCGCGCGCAATTTGGCCAGGTCGCCTTCGCGGGTGGAGCTGGCGCGGATCAGGGCATCGAGTGCCTGCAACACGCGCGGGCCGGCCTGCGCGTGGGAGAGCGTGCGGCCATCGGCGGCCTGATAAACCGCCGAGCAATCCGGGGCTTGGCCGGCGTAGGCGAACAAGGTGGCGCCTTGGCGCTCCAGCCACGGGCTGGGCGCAGAAGCCAGTTTGGTGGCCCGCACGGTGGGTTGAAAATCATTCCAAAACAAACACAGCGGAATGGCCGCTTGCTCCAGCGCTTCCCACTCATGGGCGGTGGCGGGTTCATGCAGATTCAAACGCGCCTGCATGGTGCCGGGCAAAGCCAGGGCGCAAAGGGCATCGGCGTTGTCTGCCAACGGCGTGTGCGCAAGCTTCGCCAGGGGGGTCAATGCTTGGCGCAAGTCATCGGTCAACGGACTGGCCAAGGCATCGAACAGCAGGCCCAATTCCACCGCGGCGGCCAACTTTTCACGCTCATCGGCCGACCCGCGCGCCAGCACTTCGCCGCGCAGGTGCAGCATGGCCCGCAGCAAACGGTGGCAGGCGACGGCGTCGGGTTCATGCATGCCGGCCAGTGCGTCGGCCCATTCGCCATGTGGCAGATCGCGGTTGATTTTCAGGCCCTGCCAAACAGTCAACGCCGCCATGGCCAGCGTGCGCCACTCCAACTGCATGCGCGTCAAGGCGAACACCAAATCGTATTTGGGCTTGGCGGAGTGGTCGGGCGCGGGAGAGGGGGTGTCCATGATTAACTTTGGGTCAAAAGATCCAAACTCTGCCGCGCCAGCCGGCGGGCGTGGTCATCCACAAACGGTTGCGCCAGCAAATGGGTCGCCGCTTGCGCCAATTGGGCGTCGGGCAACGACGAGATGCGTTCGCCAAGGCGCAGCTGCGCCGCCAGAATCGGCAGGAAGTACAGGGCCGAAGCGATTTCTTCCGGTACTGGCAGGTCGGGGTCTTGGCGCAGGGCACGGCCGAGTTCTTTGATCAACACCAACCATTCCAAAGACGGTTGCGGGTGGCGCAAGAGTTCACCGAAGGTGGCGGTGTCCGCCGGCAAGGTCAACGGCGCGCCGGCCGGCAACGGCCCCAGCGCCCCGGGCGTGGGGTCCAAGGGCGCCGACATCTGATGGCGGAACATGGCGGCCAACTCCTCTGCCCGCCATTTGGCCCGTGCATCCATGCCGAGCATTTGCGCCAAGAGGCGCGGTTCGGTGGCGGGTTGGGCGGGGTCGTGGGAAGTCATGGGGTGGTTCCAATCAGGCTTTCGCCATCAGGCGCAAAAGGTCGGCCAATTCGGTTTCGGTTTCATCCGGCGAGCGGGCGTATTCGCCCACCACCGTTTCCAGGCAGCGGCGGAACATGCGCTTGGCCGTCACTTGCAGGTTGCCGGCTTGCACGCAGGAGGCCAGCCCCAGGCGCGTCACCAATGCTTCGTAGCCGATCGGCTCGGCATCCTCCAAACACGGTTTCAAAATCCGCAGTTCAAACACCGTCCACAAATCAGGGCGGCGTGATTGTTCGCATTCGAGCCGCATTTTTTCCACCGCCTGGTCGATGATGAGCCGGGCCCAGGCGGCGTCGAAGGCTTCCGACTCCGGCGTGCATGCCGCATCCAGATGTTCGTCCACTTGCGCCATCGGTGTGCCGGGGTGGCGGCAGGCGGCCTTTTCATGGCGCATCACATCGCGCAGGTAATTTTCCAATGCCGAGAGCAAAAAGGTGCGGAAGCGTCCGCGCTCGCGGTCGGCCTTGTCGATCAGTTGCTGCTCCAGAATTTTGCCGGTGATGAAGCCCTGCAAAATATCTTCGGCCCGGTGCGGCTCCAACCGCTTCTGCCGCACCAGATGGGCGCGCAAAGGCGGCAGGTAGCGCGTGAGCAACTGACCCAGCGCGAGGCGGCAGGCGGTGTCTTGCACATTGCCGCGGGCCTGCTGGACCAGCGACCAAATCTCATCGGTGGGCGGGAAGGCGCCCATCGTCCGGCCGGGTTCGTGCGCAAATGCCATGGGGACTCCTGTAAGGCGGCCCATGGATTGTAGGGGTGGGCAGGGGAAAACCGTGGACAGACACCCCGCCATGCCGGCTTATTTCTTTTGTGCCTCGTACAAAATCACCGCTGCCATCACCGCGCCCCCGAGCAGGATGCCGACCGCCCAGGTTTTGAATATCTGGGGCCAGTGGCGTGGCACCTGCCTGCACCAAAAGCGCGCCTTCATCGCGCTTTCCTGCGCCGTTTTGTAGCGGTAGGAGCCCAGCGGGAACACCGGCAGTTCAATGAAGGTGAACCACAGCGTGCGCGTGACGGAGGCGCAATCCGGGCAGGGGTCGGCCGAACCGTAGAACTTGCGCCCGATGCCGTTCAGGGTTGACACATCCCCCGGCGTCTTGTCGGTGGACATGGCGGCGCATTTGGCGCAGAAAAGGGACGATGACGGGGTGGCGGTGGTGGTCATGGGACTGCTTTGATGGGGGAATAGGCGTTGTGAATGGTAATCAGAGCAATGAAAAACATGGAATTTTTTCACCCTCCGTTGGCGCATTTTGTTTTCCCCCACTCATTTGGCCGGCGGGGCCCAATCGGGCGGAATCACCACATGGATGGTGCCGGAGGATTTGGTGATTTCCGGCGGATCGCCGGCGCCGGGGTCGGCATGGGCGCAAGTGGCGGCAAAAGTGAAGGCGAAGGCAGCGGCGGCAAGCAGGATGCGGGACATGGGAGGCTCCGGGAAGGGGGTGGATGGGGAAGAAGGGTTCTTCCTTCACTGGTATCTACGCAGGTGTGGGGACGACTCTGCGTGGCCTAAGAAAAAAAATGTTTTCACCCACCCCACCCCTAAACTCCCCTCATGCCCCACCTCACCAAACTCCGCGTGTTCTTGTTCCTGCTCGCCTTGGCCTCCGCCTGGCTGTCATGGCCGGTCTTGGCGCGCTGGAACTTCGGGGCGGCTCCCGCGGACATGACCTTTGAGGCCTACCTCGCCGGCGGCGCGCGGGCGCCTTCGGTTTTGCTGCGCGGGGTATTGGTGGACGCCAGCCACGAGGTGCGCACCGAGATGGTGAAATCCAACGGCCAATCCATGGGCTACGCCGGCAGCTATTTCCCGCTGCGGGCCGGGACGGGGGATGCGCGGCCGGTGAAAGTGTTCCTCAAATGGAATGGCTACACGGAGCGTGAAGGCGTGGCGGTGCTCGCAGGGCCTGGGGAGTCGGTCGGGTCTGACACCTTCGGGAAGCGGGCGAACAAAGTGCATGCCGGCGATTTGCAGGATGTGCAGGTGTCGCGCCTGCGCGGCGGGATGGAATTCGGCGACGACCTGGCCAAGGTGCTGCACCATTGCACGCTGCCGACGGAAACGGACCTGATCTTGGTCGAACAAAATCTGCTGCCGGTATCCACCCCGCAGGCGCTGGGTTTGTTGGCGATTCCACTCGGGTGCTTGATGTTGTTGGGCTGGTCGTTGGCGTGGGAGCGCAAGCAAGACAAATCGACACAAGTTATGCAAAAATAATGATAAATAGCCGAAGTTCGCCGAAATCCAGACTATAAAAACGAAAGTAGACTTTACATCTAGTGCAACTAGGTGTAAAGTCTACTTGCATGTCAACCCGCCCCTACTGGCTCTCCCGCATTGAATCCGCCTGGCAGCAAGCCCCGATTTGCTGGCTGGCCGGGGTTCGCCGCGCCGGCAAAACCACGCTTTGCCAGAGTCTTGCCGATGCCGCTTTTTTCAATTGTGATCTGCCGGAAACGGCGGCGCAATTGGAAGACCCGGTACGCTTCTTCCGGCAACTGACCCAGCCGCGGCTGGTGCTCGATGAAGTCCACCAACTGCCCGATCCCAGCCGCCTGCTCAAAATCGCGGCGGATGAATTTTCCGATTTGCGAGTGGTGGCCACCGGCTCCTCCACCCTGGCCGCCACCGACAAATTCAGCGATGCGCTCACCGGGCGCAAGCGCTTGGTGCATCTGCTGCCGGTGCTGACCAGTGAGTTGACGGCCTTTGGCCAGCCCGATCTTGATCGCCGCATGCTGCGCGGTGGCCTGCCGCCGGCGCTGCTGTCCGCCGACCATCAGCGCGCGTTTTACGGGGAGTGGATGGATTCGTATTTCGCCCGCGATGTGCGCGAACTTTTCCGCGTTGAGAAACGCTCGGCTTTTCTATTGCTGTTCGAGGCGTTGCTACGCCAAAGCGGCGGTCTCTTCGAGGTCACTTCGCTGGCCCGCGCCACCGGCCTGTCGCGGCCCACGGTGATGAATTACATCAATGTCTTGGAAACCACCCACGCCATCACCTTGGTGCGCCCATGGAGCGGCGGGCACAGCGATCGCGAGTTGGTCCAAGCGCCCAAGGCTTATGGCTTTGACACCGGCTTCGTGTGCCACGCGCGCGGCGTCCGCGACATCCGGCCGAATGACCGGGGCGCCTTGCTGGAGCATCTGACTTTGGAAACGCTGCAAGCCATGCCCGATTTCCCGCGCGTCCATTTTTGGCGCGACAAGCGGCAGAAGGAGATTGATTTCGTATTGCCCTTCGATCGCGACCGGGTGGATGCCGTCGAGGTCAAATGGAATCCGGACGCCTTCGGTTCCGCCAACCTGCAAACGTTCCGCGGGCTTTATCCCAAGGGGCGCAATTGGCTGGTCACCGGCCAAAGCGCGCGCGCCCACGACAAGGTGTTTGGCGGGCACACGGTGACTTGCGTGGGGATTGGCGAATTGCAGGCGGCGATGGCGTCGGCCGCTCAGAACCAGGCATAAAGAATCCCGCTGGCCGCGCCGAAGGCAGCGCCCAGGGCGATGGCGGTCGCAAGAACGCCTTCGGTTATTTTGGTGGCGCCCGCCGCATCCCCGCCACGCTTCTTGCGCCAAACGACGGCCAGAGCCACCGGCTGCATCAACAGCCAGAACGCCAGTCCCCAAATGGCCGAAGCGCTGAAGTAGGCGACGATGCAGGCCAACAGCCAGAGAAAGCCGCCGAAGTGGCTGAAGTCAAAAATCGACAGCCAGAGCGAGCGCTCATGTTTGGCGCAGAAATAACCGAAGGATTCGCTTTGGTGGCCGGGATTGCCGGACAAATGTTTTTCACTGGTGTGCGGGTCGCGGCAGAACATTTTTTTGCACAGTTGCGCATTCGGCGGCATGCGCTCGGCGTCGGTCCAATTCCAAACGATGTAGGTTGAGCCATAGACGACATCGGCGCCTTTGACCACGCCCACGGCCACCGAGGTGCCCATTCCCAAGATGAAGATCAGCGCACCCAGGGCCAGTGCGGCGACGCCCAAGCCGTTGCGGCAAGAGGCAAAGCCCTCACGCAATCGATCACGGAAAGTCCGTTTGGGCGCAGGCGCGGGCTTGGCCGGTGCGGCGGCCGACGCCGGTGCCGCCGGCACGGAGACGGGTGCCGGCGCCAGCGCGCCAATCCGCGTCCGCAGCCGCGCGATCTCGGGATCAAGTTCGGCGGCATTGCCGGGATTAAGACGCAGGGCTTCTTCAAACGCCGCCAATGCCGCCGCATCCTGCTGCATGGCTTTGCGCGTGAAGCCGAGTTGGCGGTGCGCTTCCGCCGATTGCGGATCAATGCGCAGGGCCGCTTGGCAGGCCTCGAGCGCGGCGGGCAGGTTGCCCAGCATCCGCTGCGGATAGGCCACCAGGGCCCGGCCCTCCGCGCTGTCGGGCCGCAGGGTTGCGTATTTTTCGCGGTCGGCCAATTCCCGCGCGCAGTCGTCGTGCATCGCATGGACGGTGCCGCGGCTCCAGTAGGCGTCGGCAAATTCCGGCGCCTTGGCGATGGCCCGTTCCAGATGGGGCAGGGCCAGATCCCATTCCCTGGCCCTTAGGTGCGGCCGGCTGCGCTGGTAGGCCAACTCGCCGTCCTCCGGCGCCCGCGCGATGGCGCGGTCGAAGGCCCGGGCCGCGCCGGCCAGATCGCCGCTTTCCAATAGCGCCAACCCCAAGCCGCGCTGGGCTTGGGCATCGTCGATCCCGCTGGTGAGCAGCGCTTCGTAGGCGGCGCGGGCGGCGGGGTAATCGCCGCGCGCAAGAAGATCATCGGCTTGTTGGCGCAAGTCTGGCATGGGGCAAATCCTGGGAGGAACATCGCGGGGCGCCGCGTAGCGTACATCTGGGCACGGTCTTTAGGCGATGCACTGGGGGTCCAAGTGCGGGCGGTGCACGGGCTTGACCGGGCGGGGGATGCAGCCATCGTCGTCACCGCTCATGGCCACGGTCGGCACATAGGGCAGGGTGTGGAAGAAGAAGGGCTCGCCATCGGCGTTGTTGCAGGAAACACGCACGGCTCTGGCGGGGGCTGGCATGGCGCGGGCCGGTGCGGCCACCGCCGCAGCCGCCGGTGCCGGTTGGACTTGGGGTGCCGGGGGAATGTTGGGCAGGCTGGGGGTCAGGCTGGGCACCTGCAGCGGGCACAGTTCCAGGGCGAAAGCGGCGGGGGTGAAGGCCAGGACGGCAAGGCAGAGGGCGGGGCGGATGAGGTTCATGGCGGGCTCCAAAAGGGGGTGGATGAAGGAGAGAAGTTCTTCTTCACCGGTATCTACGGCCCCCATGGCCTCACTCTGCGCGGGCCGCAAAAATTTTTGCGGCCGGTTTTTGGGTCGTTCTGGTTACGATTCTTGGCATGCGCCATCTGCCCCTTGCCATTGTTTTAGCCGCTTTTGTATCCATAACTTGCGCCTGCACCACCACAGTGCATCCATCGGCCTTGGCCAACGGCCATCCGCCGGTGCCGGCCGGCTTGGCCGATGAATTGCGCTACAGCGTGACCAAATTGGCCGGCGACATCGGCGAGCGCAACGCCTACCACCCCCAGAAGCTGGCCTTGGCCGCCGATTGGATCGAGGCGCAATTCAAGGCCATGGGCTATGCCACCCGCAGGGTGCCGGTGGAGATTCCCGATGGCCGGCCCTACGAATGCGGCAAACGCACGGTGTGGAACATCGAGGCCGACAAGCCCGGCACCACCCTGGCCGGTGAGATTCTGGTGATCGGCGCCCACTATGACAGCAAGGTCGCCACCCCCGATTGGCACGGCCACGACCACCCGATGCCCTGCGAACCCGGCACCCCCGGTGCCGACGACAACGCCAGCGGTGTGGCCGGTGTGTTGGCGGTGGCGCGCCGGCTCAGGGATGTCCCATTGGCGCGCACGGTCAAATTCGCGGCCTTTGTGAATGAGGAGCCGCCGTTTTTCCAGACCGAGACGATGGGCAGTTTCGCGTATGCCAAGGCGTTGGCGGAAGAATGCGCCAAGGTGCCGGGGCGCAAGGTCATTGGCATGATCTCCTTCGAGATGCTGGGCACCTATGCCAGGGGCGCGGGCAAGAAGCGTCCGCTGTGCGTGGGCGCGTGCGGCCTCAAAGACGAACCGGATTACCTGGCGTTTTTGGGCAACCGCACCAGCCGCCCGTTTGCCGAAACCTGCGCCAAGCATTTTGCCGCGCATTCGCACCTGACCTTGCGCGAGACCGGCATCCCCACCATGCTGCCCAGCATCGCCTGGTCGGACGACTGGAGTTTCTGGCAGCAGGGCGTGCCGGCCTTTTCCGCCACTGACACCGCCTACCTGCGCAACGACCATTACCACGATGTCAGCGACACGCCGGACACTCTGGATTGCGCCAAGATGGCCGATGCGGTGTGGGGGTTGGGGTTTGTGGTGGAGGGGGTGGGGAGGGGGGAGTGAGCGGAATAAGGTCCGGATAACCGGGTTATTCGGCTCATGACATGAGCCGAATAGGGGGCGTAATCGGCTCACGGAGGCGCAAGCGGTTCAGAGAAGGCGTTGTTTTGGGGTAGTGGAAGGTAGGATGCGGGGCATGCGCACCGTCATTCAAAATGAAAAAAAGTCAGGAGTCCACAACGGCTTCAATGCGGAGGACGCCCTGGTTTTGGATTCCGTGTTTGAAGAATGCACGATGGAAGGGGCGATGTTGTTTGGTGCGGTCTTTGTGCGCTGCCATTTCAAAGAAGTGGATGTGTATTGGGGGCAGATGTTCCGGACGGTCTTTTTGGATTGCTCGTTTGAAGGCGTGGATTTTCGCGGCGCGAACATGGCGGAGTGCATGTTCGTGCGCTGCACGCCCGGGCCGGCGGATTCAGGCGCAAGAAACGGGCGCGTCCGGACTCAAAAAACTGACAAGATGGACGGCGCGTCGGCGGACGTCGGTGGCGCCGGGCGTCGGCGCCGGAGCAACGCCCCTTTTATGCGATGACCCGGTCGCCTGGGCGTCCCGTGGCGCGTCGTCAAGATGCCGGAGGCGTCACGGTGGCCGACGGACTCGGTGGGTCTGGGGCAGGCGGCGGACGGTTGCTGGCTTGGGCGTTGGTCGGGTGTGCATTTTTGAGGAAATCTGGCCGTTGGGAACTCCAGAAGCGCTTGGGCTGGTGGATACAATGAACGAGATACATGCAACCAACAGCCAGCCCTATAGATGAATTGGGGGAAGAGAACCGCAAGGCCTATGGCAAACTGGTTGAGGTTCTTGCGGCGAAACCAACTGTTGCTCTTGTGGGTGCCGGCTTGAGTCGGCGAGTTGGGTACCCGCTATGGGAAGGGCTCTTGGCAGAGTTAAAAACGCACGCATGTACGGCAAGACCTGCGGATGTTGCCAAATTGGAAGCCCTAGGGTTGAAGGGGGGCGACATGCTCGTGGCCGCAGAGGAGTACAAGCTGGCCATGGGGCCTCAACTGTTTGGCGAACTGATTCGCCGCGTCTTTGGCCCTCGAGATCCGCAGCACGACGCCGTCCACCAAGGGCTTGTCTCTCTTCCATTCCGCCATTTTTTAACAACAAACTACGACCATGCCTTGGAAGATGCTTGCCGTGCTGTGTCAGAGGCGCCTGTATGCCTGTTGCTTGATGATAAACCGCAGGTTGGTGCATTCATCGATAGCTTGAATAATCCTGAAACAAAACGTCACTGCGTCCATTTGCACGGATCGAGTTCTCAGCCAGACAATGTTGTCCTTACGCTTGCAGACTACAACCGGGTGTACATTGATCAGAAAGTGTGGACGAAGCATGTTGTTGACACTCTGTGCGCCATGCACGCGGTGGTATTTGTCGGCTTTAGTTTTACCGACGCAGATTTGATGGGACCATTTCGAGAACTCGCAAGTTTATTGGGCGGCGGTGAGCCAAAGCATTTCGCCATCGTTGAAAGTCCAGGTGCCGACAAGTTGGACGTAACGCGTACCATTTTGCGAAAGCGTTACCGCGTCGAACCCATTTTTTACGATGGCCGTGATGGACACGCACATCTGGAACCATTAGTTCGGCAGCTCGGAACCGACATAGCACAGGCGCAGCAGAATCGCCGTCCCAGCAGTATTGAGGCGTTACTTCGAGACACCATAGATGGCGGAGGTTCGGGCGCACCTAGAGTCGATGCGAATATGTGCAGTCGTTTCGAGACGGCCGCCAAAAAGCACGGGTTTAAGATCGAGATGTCTAATGCTCTGGTGAACGCAGATGGCCGTGAACCAGTGGATCAAGAGATTGATGCCATATTTGCCTATGTCCAGAATGGCCTGCCTGATGTCGCAATTGGGAAATACAACGAAATTATGGGTCGTCAAGGGCTTTCGGATCGGGTGAAGTATCGACTGCACGCAAACATTGGCAATGCCCTTAGCAGCCAGAATGATTACTTCGGTGCTGCTGACAAGTATCTGGTTGCGGTTTCTTTTTACAAAAATTCGCGGGATGCGCGTAGCCTTGAGATGCTCGCTTACTTTTTCCGAGGGGATCATGCGAAGGCGTACGAATTGGCGTGCGGGTTGTGTCGGGAATATCCGGATTACGGCCGAGTTCAATCCGTGCGGATCCGGACTTCTGGCCTCGACCTTTCCAGTGAAGAGGCAGAGGCGTCTGTGCCGGAAGAGCTGAAGAACGACGCAGAAGTTCTGATGGCTTTGGCCGATCTCGCCAGTCGGCACGGAAATTCGGAAGTCCAAGAGCAATATGTCAGACGCGCGTTAGCGGCGAATCCAGACTGGCTGGATGTTCCGCTATCACTTGCCGCGTTGCTGATTGTGGCCGAAAAAGAGGAAGGCATTTTTGGCGCAGAAGAAGGGCTTGTCTTAAGGGATCCCCAAAAAGTCCTTGAAGCCAAGGGGCTTCTTGACGATGCGATCGAAAAAGCTCCACTCGGCGATAGCCGGCTTGCAGGTGCCTATCTGAACCGGTCCGTGGCGCATCGCCTGCTCAAAAAGCATAAAGAATGCAGGCGAGATGTGGCGGAGGCGTTTCGCTGTGATCCCACGGATCTAGACATCGTGCTTGCAGAGGCGCAAGGTCGTGAAGTCGACCGGAATGTTGACGGGGCGATTGCTTGCTTGGAAGCGTTCCGCTCCGGCGATCCCACAATGCGCAGGGATTTTCTGCTTGCCCTTTTTCTTGCAGGCCGAGGGAGAGGAGAAGACTTGGATCGATCCTTGCAGATTTTGTCGCCATGGGTTGAAAAACTAGGCGACATCGAGCACCCGAATTATTGCATGGACATTTGCAATTTGGCCATGCAGCTGTTCACACGAATGAATCGGCCTGATGACGCCCAAAAATTCCTTGAGCGTCTTCCAAAAAACGCACTGCCTGTTTCGAATGTCCATGTCTTGTGGGCGAAATTTGCTATTTCTGGAAAACGGCGGGATGTCGCCCAACAGCAGGTTGTCTGTGCTGCCGAGATGCTTGCCGAGGATGCTTCGTTGTTCGATCAGAGGGAAGTGGCGGTGCTCGCGCAGGAACTTGAGCAATGGTCCATCGCATTTCAAAGTTGGAAAAAGATTGTCCCGACGACCCCATTTGTGGCGGATGCCAGAAATCTCTTGCGAACAGCCCATTTTGCCGGAGAGGAAAAATTCATTTTTGATTTTTGCAGTGGCATCCGAAAATCGGGAGTTAAATCCAAAGAGTGTTATCACATCGAGGCGGACATGTTGGCGCGGCACCATGAGCCAGAAAAATCCATATCGCTGCTCCAAGAGTGGATGGCGGAGCACCCGGACGATCTCGATACGCAGCTTTCAATCTCAGTGCTTGCCCTGCAATCAGGGCTTTCGTCCTATGTCGTAGATGACCCCAACCGTCTTCCGCCCGTGGCGTCTGTCACCAACACACAACGGGGTATCGCAGCCGTTTATGTTCTGCGTCACAGCAAGCGACCGGAAGCTGGTCTTGAGTACGCCTATGAACTGTGGCGCCGTTTCCCTGATGCGATGGAAACGCAGCACTCGCTGGTCATTTCTCTTTTCAATCCCAAGGCTCCGCCTCTCACGATTGTTCAGCCTGCGGTTGTTGAGATTGGCTGCGCAGTGGAAATCCGTCAAGCCAACGGCTCCCCTCGCTGGGTTGTCATAGAGCCTGGACCAAATCCGAGTTCAACTCGTCGGGAATATCCGCCAAGCCATCCGCTTGCCCAAGCGTTAATTGGACGCGCTATTGGCCAGGAAGCCAAAGTTGGAAATCAAATTTACCAGATACAGGGCATCCGAAATCGCCTCGTACTTCGCGCGCAAGAATGCCTGTACACATTTGAGGAAAACTTCCCAGACAAACCTTATTTCCAGAGGTTCTCTGTTGATTTGACCAAGACAGAAAAAATGTCTGCCGAGGAGATGCTTGGCGACATATTGAAGCCGCTTCAACAACAGGAGGAATGGCGCAAGCAGCTTGAAGGCCTGCATCAGGGGCGCCGCTTGCCTCTTTCGTTGGTGGCGAAATCGTTGGGAAAAACCATTTTCGGGACGATGAGCCATTTTGCAGGATCGCCTGGTCTTTCCATTCCTTGCTGCATTGGGTCTCCAGACGAGAAGCGAAACGCTCAAAATGCAATTGGATCGGGCGGCGCAGTCGTGCTCGACTCAACGGCCGTGGCGACTTTGTATTTCCTTGGATATCACACGAAGCTGGCGAAGTTCCCATTCCGTTGCATTGTCCCGCGCTCGGTTTTGGAGGAACTGCGCGAACTTATTTCAGACATTGGGAATTCTGGGCAGCCCAGCGGAACCATCGGAAGCATTGATGGCAAGCTATATTTTCAAGAGCATTCTGTGGATGAACTCGTTGCGCAAGTCAAGGGAATCGAGGAGTTGCTTGAGGCGCTCAAGGCTGCATGTGAAGTTGCTGGAGGCGCGGATCTTTTGAGCCTCGACGGAGAGTTGCGCAAGTCATTGGTGGACATGCTTGGCGAGGCGTCTGCAGAAGCGATGGCCATCGCAAAAGTTCGAGGGGCTCTTTTGTGGACAGATGATTTGACGACGAGTGTCGTGGCAAATACGAAGGAGCTTCAAGTCCAGAGAGTTTGGACGCAGATAGCCATTTGGCGGGCAAGGGATGAAGGGAAGATATCGCCCGATGAGTCGAGCGACGCAAGCGGGAAGCTACTCACCCTTGGATATTCTTTCACAAGTCTTACCGTGGATGAAATCGTACGATCACTCCAATCCCAAGGGTGGGACATTCGCGCCGGTGTGAGTGGGGCCGTATATCGACAGGCCTGTGAAATTGGCACGCAGAGCGCGATCAATTGCGGCATTTATGCGGTCTCGATTCTCAAAATATGGAAGAATTGCCCAGACAAAATTCAGGCGAAAAAAGTAATTTTCCAGTTCTTGGAGGGCATGGGCTATGCGGAGGCTGATCGTAAAATTGCCCGGCTCATTTGCAATCGCCGCATCCTGCATGGATTGAGCGAGACGGAACATCGCCAATTCCGAAAAATGATCCTCAAGTGGAGAATTACCACTTCAAGATAGCCGAGAGTTCTCCCCAAAAAATAAGGCCGCCGTTTCCATTCGAGGCACCTCCTGCCTCACCATCACCACAATCAGTGCCAAAAAACTGACTCGAAGTTGGCGGGCTCCTTGAAGGGATGGATAGACAGACAATTTCAAAACGCTGTGATCCGGCTGAATCAGTTAGGCCTGTATGCGATAGATGGATCCAAGCTCCTTGTTGGGGGCATCTGGCGCTTCGATGTTCCATTTCGAGACCGGGGATGTGCTGCGCACAACACCGTATGATTCGGACGGGGAACTCTGGATGTTGTACCTGCCCAATGCCGAGGTTTTGACCGTCAAATCCGGGGGGTTCGCAAAGATTTCTCCTGGGAGTCAGGCCGTGAGCGACCATGCGTGGTTCAAGATGACCGACGACATTATGTGTGAAGCCCGATAATCCCCCCATGCGCCACCTCCCCCTCCTAATCCTCCTCCTCGCCCCATCCACTCTCGCCGCCACCGAGGTTGCCCCCTCCACGCCGCCGGCCCCGGTGGTCTGCGACGCCTGCGCGGCCGAGCCAGCCCTCGCCTGCGCCTTGACCACCGATCTGCTTGTCACCCTCGACGCCAAGCAAAAACAAAAGGCGCAATTGAAGTGGGATTCCCCGGAC
>CAZKVP010000068.1:0-17830 GCA_964556215.1 uncultured Phycisphaeraceae bacterium | reverse complement strand
TGGCACCGGCGGCCATAGCAAGGGCGGCGCAAAGCAGGAGGGTGTGGGTGGGACGCAGGGTGGACATGGGCGGGGTTTCTCTGGATCGTGAGAGGAAAGTGGACCAAAGGCTATGGCCGAAGGTTTTGATATGACGTTATATCATTAAATGCTATTACAGTCGTTCATTTTTTTACTTCACTTTTTGGAGAACCTATGAAAGCCGGGCCCCCTCGCGGGCAAGTCCCTTCGCAGGATACGCTCCTGCTTTGTGCCGCCCACTGGGGGGCCCGGCTTTCATAGGTTCTCCAAAGAAAAAGCCATCCCGTGCGGGATGGCTTTTCCATGCGGGGAAGACCACCCCCAGTCATTCGATTTCCTTCACCGTCCCGTCAGGCAGCACGAGGAGGAATTTGCAGATGCGCACCATGCCGTCCGTCGGCAGATCGGCGGCGGGAACGAAGACGCGCAACGCATCGGTGGTGACCGGAGCGCTGAAGGTGATGGTGACGTCTTTGGCCGTGGCATCCTTGAGTTCGCCGACCGTCTTCCAGACGCCGTCTTGGCGCGCCTGGATTTGAAGGTTCTTCTGGAGCGGGATGATGTCGCGCGGGTCGCCGATGATTTTCACGCCCGAGACGGTGACCGGTTTCGAGAAAAAATCGACGGCCCACCACACATCCAGCGGTTTGTCCTTGGTGCCGCCGCCATAGGGCATGGACACCCACTCCCGGAGCGTGGCGGGATCCCCATACAGAGCGACATCCGCCGCGTAGCTGGGGCCGTAAGCGGATTGGGCGCTGGCTTCCGGAGGCTGGATGCCGGCAAAACGGAACCAGTTGAAATCCGCCGTCCCGCCCACGCCGGCATCCGAGGTGGCATAGTTGAACAACGCGAAACGGTTGGCCGTCCAATCGAGGCCAAGACCCATGCCAAGCGTGTCGCCGATGGGCGTCCAGGTCTTGCCGTCGAGGCTGTATTCGAAGGTCGCCTTGAAGCCCCTTTCCCTCGCCTTGGCCTTGAGCCAAACCGTTTTTCCGGAGAAATCCGCCACGGTCGCGACCGTTTTCCCATTGTTCTCCATCACGATGCTCCGCTTGCCCTCCTCTTGCTTCACGCCGACGAAGGCGTAGGGGGACTGGAAGATCCCCAAGCCGGCCACGCAGCCGTCCTTGAGGCCGGACACGTCCAATTCTGTGGTGCCTTCGCAGGCCGGCCCCTGCACGCGCTGCGTCAGCGTGTTGCGCGCGTAGAACAGGGTCTTTCCCCCTCCGGCCTTGGGGTCGAGGGCCCCTCCGGCCGTGAGGCGCATGTAGCCTGGTCGCTCGGTGAGCGACCAATGGGCGTCGTCCGGATTGTGGTTCCACTGCCATTGCAGGCCGAGTTCTTTCCCGTCGAATTCATCCGACGTGGCCGGATTCACGATGGGGAAAGTTGCGCCGACATCGGGCTTCTTGCAGGTGTCCACGCCGATCCATTCGCCCTTCTCGGTCTTCCGGCCGATCATGGGCCAACCGTCCACCCAGGTGACCGGTTCCAGACGCGTCGTGCGGCCGATGGGGCCGCGGTCCTCCATGATGAGGCACCACCAATCCCCGTTCTTGAGCTGCACCAGGCCGCCTTGGTGGACGCCATACTGGGTCTTGCGCGTGTCGTGCATGACCGTCTTCTTCTCGTAGGGTCCATAGATGTGGTCGGAACGGAAGCACACCTGTTCGCCAGCGCCCGCCGACGGGCAGAAGAGGTAGTACTTCCCGTGGATCTTGTACAGGTGTGAACCTTCAATCGCTCCGCGTTCGATAACTTTCACCCCTTTCCCGGCGACCGACAAGGCATCGTCGGCCAGCGGGGTGATGTAGATGTCTCCCTGTCCGTGGGCGACATAGGCCTTGCCGTCGTCGTCGAAAAACAGGCCCGGGTCGTAGAGGTATTCGGGGAAGATCGTCCGCTTCCACGGCCCCTTCACGTCGTCGGCCACGCACATCGAGAAATGGCCGGTGCCGCCGCCGGCCGGCTGCGTGCAAAACCCGGCATAGAACTTGCCGTTGTGGTGGCGCAGGGTGCTGGCCCAGGATCCGTTGAGGTAGAGCGTGCCGCCCTTCATGTCGAAACGTTTGTCTTCGTCGTAACGCGGCAGCGCATAGCCGGCCATTTCCCAGTTCACCAGGTCCTTGGACTTGGCGATGGGGCAGCCCGGCACATAGTGCATGCTGGTGGAGATGAAATAAAACGTATCGCCGACGCGGATGACCTCGGAATCGGGCCAATCGCCCCAAAAAATCGGGTTTTTGAATTGGCCATTGCCAAGGTCGGGCGTCCAGACGGTTTCCGCGCGCTCCGCGGCGCTGGTGCAGGAGGCCAGGAGGAGGGCGGCAAGCGCGAAGGCGGTGTGTTTCATGGGGTAGGAAAAGCGGGGGAGAGGGCTGCCATGGCGGCTTGTTTTTTGGGATGGCGGCTTACTTGCCAGCCTCCAGCGTTTCCCCCTTGTCCAGAGCCCACACGGTGACGTCGAAGCGGGGTTTGACAGCATCGGGGCATTGCACGCCAAGCTTGCACTCGCCCTTGGGCAAGGTGGCGGGAGCCGTCATTTTGAGGTCGAACAGTTTCTTTCTGAAATTGTCGGCCACATAGGCCTCTGAGCCGTTGCAGATGATGAATTGCGTCGCTTCGATTTTGCGGTCGGAGGTGATTTGACCGCCGCCGGGCAAGGTGATGACGCAGCCGCTGACCGGGCTGGTCGGGTGCATATTGAATTGCATCGGTTGGGCGTCGTAGGGATTGCTGATGGCCGCTTCACCGGCCGCGTTGGGCTTGGGCGTGCCGGAGGTTTTGAGTTCCTTGACGGTTTGCAAAAGGAAATGGGTGGCATCCGTCCGGGTCAGGTTGAATTTCAGATCGGGATCGCGCAGTTTTTCCTTGTGGGCCTTGGTGAAGACTTGCGCCTCGCGGGCTTCCTGCCAGGTGCGGAAGGCCTTGAACATGGCGTCCCGATCACCGGTGCGGTCGAGCACTTTCTGGTTGGTGTTGAGGCCTAAATTCGCGTCCCAGCCGATGGTTTTGGCCTGCAGGTTCTGGAGGTCGTAGAGGGACCAGTCGCTGCGCCAGGGGGTTCCCCCCATGGTTGCGGGGAACCAGCTGTTGCTCCAGCCATTGCCAAGGTCCTTGCCCTGGGTCCCGCGCTTGCCGGTGACGGGATTCATCGCGCGCGCCCCGCCTGACGGGCAGAAGGCCAAATACTCCCAGGCGCCGGGGAACACGTTCGAGGTCGTCATGATCGGCCATTTGCCGCCGCTGAGCTTGTGGTAGGTATCGAAGAAACGGCGGCAGAAAACACGCACGGCGTAATAGCCATGGTTGCCGCCAAGGGCCCCCTCGAAGCCGTCGAAGTCGATGGCGTCCATGTTGTTGCGGACCATCGCGCTCGCGTAGTAGTCGGCATAGTCGAGCATCAAGGGCATGTCCGGAAGGAAGCTGTTGTAGACGTTCTGCTGGAGTTTCGCGAGCTCGTCGCCGGCCTTGTGCGCGGCGGCCTGCGAGGAATGGCCGCGCTTGATGCCCGTCAGCGTCCACGGCGCGCTCTCGCTGATGCCCTTGTAGATCAGCATCTCGTTGCCGATGCGCAGGTAGTTCCCCGTATCGCCCGCCGCCCAGTTGCCCTTTTCCGCCAGGAAGGACGGGTCGGTGACGACGATTTCGGTGTCCGTCGCGGAAATGTCCTTGGCGAGTTTCGTCCGACAGATGGTCTGCAGGCGTGGAAACATGGCCGTGGCCGTGCTTCCCTTCAGGAACACGTGCATCGCATGCAGCCCGCCATGCGTCAGCCCTTCTTTATGGGCGAGTTCGCCGAATTCCTTGTAATGGATCAGCCTGCCGTCCGCGTAGTTCAGTCTGCGCCCGCCCCAGGTTTGCTCGTAACCCTTGCCTTCGATGAAAGGTCCGATCACCGGCCCGGGGTAATACTCACCGGTGTTCCGCGTGAGGTTCGTCAAGCCGAGCGCCTTGGTGTATTCGATGGCCTTGTCCACCGGGCCATCCCAATAAACGGTCGGCCGGTAGGTGGCCGGGTCGCGGATCCACTTGCCATCACGGTTGGTGATGTAGGGCAAGCCTTCGGCCAAGGTGATTTTTTCAAGGGTTTTGAGGCCCAAATCATCCGGACAGGCGTACAGCGCCACGGCCGACCCGATGAAATCCACGCCGGGGATCGGGTCGCTGACCATGTGCCGTGGCCGACGGTCCGCGAAGCCCGGCAGCAGCGAATACAGGTGCACATGGGGCTTGGTCCGGTCGCGGGCGCTGTAGGCCACCGACGAGCCGAAGGTGGGCTCGATCTTGGCGCCGTTGCCACAGGCGTATTGGTAATACTCCTCGGGATGCGAGAAGAACGCGGCGTCGCTGACGCCATCGCCGCCGATGTTGAGCCATTGGCCTTCTTTGAGATTGGCTGGCAACGGACATTTCACCGGATCGGGCGAGTGGATGGTATATCCCATGTTGTAGCAGTCGCCATCGGTCACCGGCCCGGAGATGGTGTTGTCGTCCAAGCCGTACAGGCCGATGGCGAAGTCGTCGGAGCGCACCACGCCGATGAGGTCGCCGATCCTGCCGGAGATGGTCGTGTTGAGCGGGCCCCACACGATGGCGTCCACCTTGCCCCGCGGCTCCAGTGAAACCAGTTGGAAGCGGAAGTAGCCGTCCTTCGCCTCCGCCTTGACCACGGCGACCGCGCCGTTGCCATAGGTGAGTTTGATTTCCTTTTTGCCGGCGTCGAAAGCGGCGGCGGTCGGCGTCAGCAGCGTGCCGTTGGGCTGGCCGTTTTCGTGCAGGCCAAGGATGGCCGAGGGATGGCCGGCCGGGCTGTATTCCTTTTTGGAAGCGCGATCTTGGATCGAAGTGACGAAGCCCTTGGCATCCACACGCAAGGTGGCGTATTGGGTGGTGAAAAGCGCGGAGCCTTCGGTCAAGACGAACGGTTGCGGGCTGGTGGCCGGGGTGGCGGTGTCGCTTGCGCCTGGCGCGGCATTGGCACCGGCGGCCATAGCAAGGGCGGCGCAAAGCAGGAGGGTGTGGGTGGGACGAGGGGTGGACATGGGCGAAATTTCCCTGGGATGAGCGAGGAATGCGGGCGAAAGGTGCCGCGTACTGGATTTGATATGACGTCATATCATACGATCCATTACACCCCATGAATTTTCAACGAGGCTCGGGCACTGCCAAGGCCCATTTTTAAAGCGCCCCCTCCCGCAGGAGCGGCTGATCCCGCCCTTCCCTCGGCGCTTTCCCTTTGTTTCTTTTGAAAACCGTCGCGAAATACTGCCCCGACCCAAATCCGCAGGCCAGCGCGATGTCGGTGATCTTGCGCTTGGGTTCGCGCGCCAGCATTGCCTCCGCCGCTTCCAGGCGCAAGTGGGTCAGGTGTTCGATGGGCGTGCGGCCGGTCAGTTCGCGCACGTAGCGGGAGAATTGGCTGCGGCCCAAGCCGCAGGCGTGGGCCATTTCAACCAAGGTCCAGGGATGGGCCAACTTTTGCGGCAGGGTTGCAAGGAACATTTCGGCGGCGCGCCGGGTGGAGGAGAGGTGGGTGTCGAGGGCGATGTTCTTGCGCTCCAGCAGATCCAGGACCTGCACCAAGATTTCGTTGATGCGCAATTTGATGCGGGTTTCCGGAAAGCTTTCGCCGTTTTGCGCCAGCAGGCCGGCCAGGTCGTGGAAGTGGCGGCCAAGCTCCGGGCCGGCCGACCACACCGGCTGCTCGTTGTGGCGCAAAAGGTCGGTCAGGCGGCAGAGGTCGGCAGGGGAGAGCACCAGCCAATCCGGCCAATGCCAAGCCTGGTGCGGGTGGCGGGCACCAACATCCAAAATAAACCAGCATAGGTGGCTGGCCGGAACGGCCGGGTTGCCCACCCGGTGCGGTTGCCACGGGCGGGTGACGGTGAAGTGGCCCTGGCGCAGCATCCATTCCTTGCCGCCGGTGGCGAACGGCAGGTGGCCGTGGAGTAGAAAGGTGAACTCGATGCCTTCGTTACAGTGCCAGTCCAAGCCCCAATGCTGCGGCTTTTTGGCGTCCCAAGCGCCGACTGTGCGGATTTCCGGCGTGGCTTTGGCGGGGAGTTTCAACCCCGGATAATCGCCGTGCGCGTAGCCGCCAAGGCGCAAGTCGCCGCGTACCACGGCGGCCTTGAGCGGTTCGCAGGTGTCGGGGACGGGCGGGGAGGCCTTCGGTTTCTTTTGTTCGTTTTTTACCACTGGCTGATTTTAGAAGATCCGGGCGGCGGGCGGGCTATCGTTTGCCCATTGCTTTCCCTTTTCCTTTTTTGGAGCCTGCCATGCACGTCGGATGCTTCGCCCTTGTGGACGGTTTTTCCAGCCTCGACCACCAACTCAAGCGCATATGTGAACGCGGCTTCAAGTTCGCCGACGTCACCGACAATGGCGACGGCGCCACGCTGGGCAGCGAGTTCGGCTTTGCGGCGGTGGCTTCGCTGGACGCCAACCCCTTCGACCTGAAGCGGCTGTTCGCCAAGCACGGCCTGACCATCACCAGTTATTGCGCCCACGCCAACCTGCTCGACCCCGCCTCGCCGGCCCGCTACGGCACGGCCCAGATCATCAAGGCCATCCGCGCCGCCGCCGCCATTGGCATCAAGCATGTGATCACGACGGAGGGCGACGCCAAGACCGACTTCGGCCACCATCTGACCGATGCCGAGGCGATTTTCAGCATCAGGGAGAAATTGTGGGAGCCGCTGCGGGTGGCCGCCGACCACGGCGTCAAACTGCTTTTGGAGCCGCACGGCAAATACACCGACTCGGTGTCGGGCATGGAGAAACTGCTCGACGCTTGCGCCTCCGACGCCCTGGGCGTGAACCTGGACACCGGCAACCTATGGATCGGCGGCGGCGACCCGGTGGAATTCGTGCAAAAACTCGGCAAGAAGATCGAGCATGTGCACTGGAAGGACATGGGCGCCGAATGGCTGCCCAAGCGCGGCACGCTCTACGGCACCGGCATGGGCCTGATTCCGCTCGGCAGCGGCATGGTGGACATCAAGGGCACCTACGCCGCGTTGATCAAGGCCGGCTTCGATGGCCACACCACGTTGGAGGTGGCCGGTGACGAGGCGGTGATGGGCAGTTACGCTTACCTCAAGTCGTTGGGGGCGGAGTAAGGGATGATCAACGCGCCTGAAAATCCAGATATGCCGACGATCGCAGCAGGCAAGCATGCCCTAAGAGTGCAACATTTGACGACAAAATGAAGCAAAATAAACTGTTTTCAACTGTAATTGAGAAGTGTCTGATAAGTATCCTTGCATCCATCTCTCTGTCCACCAAGTCCGGAGCCTACGCACCATGAAAAACATCCTGCTCTCCGCCTCCCTGCTTGCCGCCACCCTGGGCTGCGCGTCCGTGTTTGCCGCCGACGCTCCGGCTTCCGCCAAAGAGGCGCAAGTGGCGCCCGCCAAACCCATCCGCGTGCTGGCCTTCTCCGCCACCCACAATTACCGCCATGGCGGCCAGATTGCCGCGTCGTATGCCATGCTGAGGGATTTTGCCAAAGCCGGCGACATCGTGCTGGACACACACAGCGGCGAAAAGGCCGAGGTGTTCACCGACGCGGTGCTCAAGGATGTGGACGTCATCGTGTTTCTCCACACCACCGAGACGCTTGCAAAACCGCTCTTGAACAAGGAGCAGCGCGCGGCCTTCGAGGCCTTCATCAAGCGCGGCGGCGGCTGGGTGGGCATCCACGGGGCCAGTGACATGGGCTACGACTGGCCCTTTTTCACCGAGATGCTCGGGGCGCATTTCCTGTGCCATCCGCCCGAACAGACGGCCGATATGCATGTGGTCAATGGCGAGCATCCCGCCACCCGCCATCTGCCCGATGTGTTCCGGCATTACGAGGAAATCTACAACTTCGATGCCAACATCCATGGCAAGCCCGGCTTCACGGAATTGATCACGGTGGATGAAAAGACCTACAACCCGGCCGGGCATTACAAGGCTGTGGACGGCAAAGATACGCCCTTCAAAGGCATGGGCGCCAACCATCCCTTGGCCTGGACGCACGACTATGCCGGCGGCCGTTGTTTTTACACCGAATTGGGCCATACGGGGCGTTCCTACTCCCGCCCATGGTTCCGCCAGCATGTTCTGGGCGGCATCCAGTGGGCCGCCGGTCGCGACAAGTAAGCCGCCATTCATGTCCCGCCTTTTAGACTTTTTTGGAATTTTCCATGCGTATATTGCCCGCCCTGGTTCTGTTGCTTGCCCTGCCCGTTCCCGCCCTGGCCGGCGACGCCGCCCCCCCGCAGATCGTCGGTGGCGGCAGCACCGGTAAATTGGAGTACCGCGTCTGGGGTTCGCCCCAGATCATCCACAACCCGGTGGCGCTGTGGGTCAACGACAAGGGCGAGGTCTACACCGCCGAAACCGAGCGCTATGAATTCCAGGTGATGGATGTGCGTGGCCAGCACGGCATGGCCGGCAGCGTGGCGAAATTCACCACGCCCAACCGCGGCAGCGGCTACTTCGTTTCCAAAGACCTGCCGCTGCGCACGGTGGAGGACCGTATCGCGCTTGAAAAATCCTGGGAAGCGGAGGGGTATTTCCCAAAGGATTTTTTCACCCAAAAGGAGGATGTGCTGCGCCTGTCCAAAGACACCACCGGCGGCGGCGCGGCCGACCAATCCACCGTCTTCGCGACTTTCGGCGGCTACGCCTCCGGCATCAATTCCGGCGTGATGGAACTGGACGGCGTGGTGTACGACACCTGTATCCCCAACCTGTGGAAGCTCGAAGACAAAGACGGCGACGGCAAGGCCGAGGTGAAGGAAATCCTCTCGCACGGCTGGGGTGTGCGCATGAGCCTTGGCGGTCATGATTTCCACGCCTTGACCCAAGGGCCGGACGGCCGCCTGTATTTTTCAATGGCGGACCGTTCCTTCAACCTGACCACCCAAGAAGGCATCCACTACGACCTGATCACGCCGGGCAACCCGGGCACCACCGCCAAAGGCAGCCTGGAGACGCCGACCCACCGCTTTCACCATTGCACGGGGGCGGTGTTCCGCTGCTGGCCCGACGGCACCGGCTTGGAAGAGGTGTACGAGGGCCTGCGCAATCCGCAGGGCATCGCCTTCGACAACCTGGGCAACCTGTTCACCGGCGACAACACCTGCGACTATGGCGACGGGGCGCGCTTCTGCTACTTGGCGGATTACGGCACCTCCGGTTGGACCCAGGATGTGCAAAGTTGGAGCGGCGGCATTTGGATTTGGGAACGCATGTGGGGCCAAAAACGCGCACCCCACGACCCGGAAGGCCACGCCTGGCTGGTGCCGCCGATCGCCCACATCGGCAACGGGCCGGCTGGCATGACCCACATGCCCGGCACCGGCCATGCGGCCAAATTCAACGACTGCCTGCTGATGGCCAACTTCAACGGCGGCAACGGCCAGGTCTACGCGATCAAGGCCGACCCCGACGGGGCCTCCTTCAAGGTGACCGCCAACAATGTGTACAGCCAGTACGGACAGGTCACCGACATCAAATGGGGCCCCGACGGCCGCCTGTACTGCTCCAACTTCATGGGCTGGGATTTGAGCGACAAGGGCAATGTATACACCGTGACTGACCCGGCCGTGTTCGCCCAGCCACAAGAAAAGGCCGCGATCGACGAAGTGAAAAAGATCCTGGGCGAAGGCATGCAGGCGCGCAAGCCCGCGGAACTTCTTGCGCTGCTTGGCCACCGCGACCAGCGCGTGCGCAATCGCGCGCAGAATGAACTGGCCAAGCGGGTCGGCGACGAGGCGCAACTGATCGCAAAGGCCAACGATGCCAAGCAGGCGCCACTGGCGCGCGTCCACGCCTTGTGGACGCTGTGGCAAAAAGCCGGTTTCGCCCAGGCCCACAAGCAAAAGCCATCCTTTGGCCTGAAAGCCCTGGAACCTTTGCTGGCCGATGCCGACCCCGTCTTGCGCACCCAGGCGGTGCGCGTGCTGGGGGACTTGCGCCATGCCAGTCCGGCGGCCTACCTCAAACTGCTCAAGGATGAAAACAGCCAGACCCGCTTCTACGCCTGCATCGCCATCGGCAAGACCAAGGTGTCCGCCGCCGTCGCGCCCCTGTTCGATCTGCTGGCCGACAATGCCGACAAAGACGCGGTCCTGCTGCACGGCGCCTCATGGGCGTTGGCGCAACTGGCCGAAGGTACCGACGGTGCGGCGCTGGTCCGGGCCTGCGACAGCCGCGGCGCGGACGAACGCCTGGGCGTGGTGCTGGCCCTGCGCCATTTGCGCAGTCCCCAATTGGCCAAGTTCCTGGACGATGCTTCGCCGCAGGTGGCGGCGGAAACCATCCGCGCCATCTACGATCAGGAAGTGCTGGCCGCCTATCCGGCCCTGGCCGACAGTCTCAAAGCCACGCCCAGCGCAGCGCAAAAGTTGTTTCCCTGCTGGCGCCGCGCTATCGAGGCCGCCGCCACCTTGGGCCGCCTGGAAGATGCCAAGGCTCTGGCCAATGTCGCCTGCGGTGAACATTGGCCGGCTGATGCCAAAGTGTTTGCGCTCCAAGCCCTGGCCGACTGGGACAAACCCGTGGACCGCGAGCGTGTGTGGGGCCACTTGGTGAATCGCCCCGGCCATGCGGAAATCATGGCACAGACCGTTGCCAGCGCCCGCGCCGGCGATTTGTTGGCGGCGGCAGGCAAAGAACCCAAAATCAAAGGCATGGTCGGCGCGGTGCTGGGTCGCCACCTGCCCAAAATGACCCCGCAGGAATTGTCGGCGCAGGCTTTGGACCCCGCGCGTGACCCGGCCTACCGTATGGCCCTGCTTGATCGCCTCGACCGCGAAGCCCCGACCCAGTCCGCCGCCGTGCTGGCCCAAGTATTGGCGGCTCCGCCCGCCACCACCACGCCCGAAATGCGCATGCAGGCGCGGGCGCTGCTGTCGGCGCGGGCGCCGGATCTGGCCCTGCCCGACCTGCTCAAAACCCTGGAGGCCAAAAACACCGAGGCCACGCTGCGGGAAAAACAAGTGGCCCTGCCCCTGCTTGCGGCCATGGACCTGCCGGCGGCCAAGGATGAAATGACCTGGCAGTGGCAACACTTCAAACAGGGCGCCTATCCGCCGGAATTGCGCCTGGATTTCCTGGAGGCTGCCCGCACCGGCATCGATCCCAAAATCAAAGCCGAGGCGGAAGCCTGGCAGAAGGCGAATCTGTACACCACCGGTTTCGAGGGCATGCCGCAGGTCAAACCCCATGCGATCCTGCTGGCCGGCGGTGACCCGGCGGCCGGCGAACAATTGTTCCGCAACACCCCGACCGAAAAATCCTGTGCCAGCTGCCACAATGCTGGTGACAAAGCACGTTGGGACGCCTTTGATCCGGGCCATGAGCCGGACGGCAAGGGCGGCGGCTTCCCCAACCTGGGACGGGTGGGTGCGACCTATGACGGCATGTACCTGTTGCGTGCGATTGTGGCCCCTGACAGCGATATTGCACCGGGCTTCAGCCATCCATCGGCCATGCCAATGGATTTTGGCGTGCATTTGACGGCGATGCAAATCCGTGACTTGGCGGCCTTCCTCAAAACGCGCCAAGGGCCATCCGCCCCGGCGGCGGAAGTTTCCACCCCGCTGGCGGAACGCGGCGCACCGCATGACGAGGAGAAGGAATCTTCCAGTCTTGGCTGGGTGTTTGCCGGCATGTTCGGCTTCTTGGCCGTGGTGCTGGGCGTGACGGTCGTCGTGTCGCTATTGACCGGGCGCAACAAACCGAAACTGAGCTAGGGAAGATTCGGCGATGGCCTTTGGTCCCCCGGTGTTGCCATCGCGAGTGGGTGGTGTGGCACCAAAATGGTGATGCACTCTGCTTCCGCCCGGCGCGTAACTCCTCTGCGGCGGACAACCCGGCGACGCGGCGTATGTCTCCATCGCCCGCATCTTGCGCCAGAAAGTCGGCCGCCTGCTCGACGACAAGATGCCCACCGGCGTGGCCGTCAGCGCAGGCATGAACCATGGCGGACCGTTCCCCGCCACCGGCCACCCCGGCTTCTCGGCCGTCGGCATTCCGGTGTCGCTCAAGCGTTTCGCCATGCTGCAATCCTTCGACGGCGTGCGCGAGGCGCGGTTGCCGGACATCTTGCGTGACGGCAATCCGACTGGGATTCAGCGGTTTGTGGATGGGAAGTGGGTGGGTTGAAAAAGTAGACGCGGCGGCCCGCCGAGTCATGACCCACAAGTCGAGAAAAGGCGTAAATGCGGCTGTTTTCGCGCCGAAGGCGCGAGCGAATGTAGCCACGGGTGAAGGCCCCGAAGGGGTTGGAACCCGTGGGAAGAAAAGCAGCATTCACCGCCCTGAAAGGGCGGACGAACGGCTCGTGCGCCCTTTCAGGGCGCAGAAGGGGAGAGAGGCCGGTTTCCACGAGTTCTCGCTCCTTCGGAGCGTTCACCCGTGGCAACAATCATCGGCCCCGTCGGGGCCGCCGAGCATTCACGCCTTCGGCGTTCATGCGAACGCCAGCCTTGTGGGTCATGGCGCGGCGGTCCGCCGCGTCCAAGCCAGCCTCAAGAAAGAACCGCGCGCCGATGCATCGGCACGCGGTTCTTTCTTGAAGGCCCCCTGCATTCCCCCTCATTTCGGCCACACCTTGACCTCGCCATCCACCGGCACCTCGAACGGTCCCGGGAACGGATTCTCCGCATCGCGTTTTTTGCCGAAATAATCGGTGTCCACGGCGTAGGGCGAACCGTCGGGATTCTCGAAGGCGGCATCCGGGATGACCGCTTTGCGCCGAGACATGCAGGTCGGCGCAAAGCGCGGGGGCGGCGGGCAGGGCGGCCAGGAAGATGGCGGTGAACAGGTTGCGCATGGAATGGATTCGGGGTGGAAAAGGTTGAAGGATGGGCGCGTCAAACAATTTTTTTCAGCGTTGAACCGCCGGCTTTTCCACCGGCGCGTACGCCTTCACCCAAGCCTCCACCGTTTCACCGGCCTTCACCTTCACCTTGGGCCACTGGATGAAAGAGGTGTAGCCCAGCGGCTTGGCCGCATGGGCCGCGTCTTCGGCCAGCACCGTGACTTCTGCGTCGTACGGGGTGGGGTTGGTGATCTTCACCGTCACGCCGTCGGGGCTGCGTTTGACCACTTGTGCCTGGACGCTGTCGAACACATAGGTTTCGTCTTTGTCGGTGCGCGCGTAGACGCCGGGCAATTCCATCGCCATCAGGATGCCGTTGAGTCCGCACCAAGGGGTGGAGCCACCGTTAAGGCGGCTGCCCTTGCCACCGCCTTCGGCGGAGTTGCAATAATTCAGCCGTTCGGAGATACCGCCACCGGGCTGGATGCCTTCGCGGTGGGCATGGATGATGTCGCGCATAAGCTGGGCATAGCGACAGTCGCCGGTGGCGCGGTAGATCTTGAACAGGGGATCGCCGGAGGACGTGCAAAGCCCCGGCGCCCCGTGCTTGTTCTGCGTGCTGGCAAGGCCGGTGCCGGCCATCTTGGCTCCCAAATGCCCCAGTTCGCTGGTGGGCGGCAGCACGTAATCGTAGGACGTGATCCAGGTGGCCAGCAGGTTGGCCAGGTTGCGGGATTTTTCCAGCCATTGCGCCTCGCCGGTGGTTTCGTATAGCGCCATCAGCGAGGTCATGAAGCCGGTGGCGGTCTCATAGTCGGCGTTGGCCAGGATGTCGGCGCAGCCGCCGGTGGTCTGGCCCTGCTTAACGAAGTCGCGCTGGTAATAAAAATCGGCTGCCTCCTTGGCCACGCGGGTGTATTCCGGATCGTGGAAGTATTCGCCCGCCAGCGCCAGGCCGCCGACGGCCATCGCACCGCCGGTGGAGTTGTACTCGGCGACTTCGCCGGTTTCCACGTTCACATAACGGCCCCATTGGCCGTTCTTTTTCCAGGTGGCGACAAAGGCGTCGGCCAGGCGCCGGACGCTTTGTTCCCACGCCGGTTTGATGGCTTCGCCGCGCCCCTGGACCCGCATCAGTTTGAATTGCTTGACCATCCAGAACAACGCGTCGCCGTTGCCGCGGGTGAGGGCCAATTCAGGCAGTTCGCGGTAGGCCTCCTGCGCGCGGACGCGGCCGTCGGGTTCCACCACTTCGTAGAAATAACCGGCCTTGCCCTGCGCCCGTGGGATGGCGAAATCAAAGGTGCGGGTGACCCGGTCCAGATGGGTGGCGTCGCCCAAGGCCAGCATGGGGAAGGTGTTCATCAGCCCGCCGACCCAACCGATGCGAAGCCATGGCGCATTGACTGAGCCATAGTATTGGAATTCCTTGGCTTTGATGAACTGTCCATCAATCCATTGGGTCACCCATGAGGTCACCTGGCTGGAAGGGATCAAGTCGCGCGGATGGTTGGGTCCGCTAAGCGCCTTGCGCACGGTCATGAATTTGTCCAGCAGGGCGGGGATGTCCTGCGCATCGAAGGCATACACGCGCATGTGCATACTCAGGGTGTCGCCGGGCTTCCAGCCGATGCCGAGGTTTCCAGCACCGCCGAAACTTTGCACCACCACGGCGGCATGGCTGCGGTCAGGGCTTTCCTCGACGATAAAACTGTTGTCGACCATTTCCCCGCCGACCTTTTGGCCTTGCTCAGCCAGCAGGATGAAGCCGTGCTTGGTCTTGGGGTTGAAAATGCAGATGCTCGGGGTGGTCATCAGGCTTGCATCCGATTCGACTTTGGAGGGTTTGCCCGCCTCCACCTCCAGGTGCTTGAGCGCGCGCACGGAAAGCGGCAGATCCTTGCGGTACAGGTCGGTGCGCGGCAGGCCGTCGGCGTAGCCGCCGCCGACGATGCGCTCGCGGTTGCCGTTGTAGACCGAACCGGGGAGCAGCACATAGTTGTCGGCGCTCCAGTCCGCGAAGTCAAAGGCGGCGGCCACCCCCGCACCGCGCGCGAAGCCATCCTTGAGCGTGACCGTGTAAGTGATGTCCCGCGCGTCCGGCTCCCCGGTAACCACTGCATCGTGGGTGTCGCAGGCCCATTGGCTGCCCGTCATTTTCAGCGCGCCGTCGGCAAACGGGCGGGCGGCCAGCAGGTTGTGGCCGCTGTACCAGCCGATCAAAACCCGCCGGCCGTCGGCCGCCACCGGCTGGGCGGACAACCAACTGCGCGCGGTCGGGTCGTCTTTGGCGAACACTTCGCCGAAGTGGATGCCCTTGATTTGCGCCGCCGACATGGGCTTGACGGTCAGGCCGCCGAAGGCGACGCCCTGCGCCCCGCCCAGAAACAGGTGGCCCTCTTTTCCGAACGCGATGTTGTCCGCCATGGCCAGCACGGCGTGCTTGTCGCCCACCTCGAACAAGGCCCGCTTGGTGGCGGCATCCCAAGTCAGCCGCACCTTGTGCGTGCCGCTGCCGGGGCCGGGGGCTAAGATGCCGCCCGCCGACAATTGGCCGCCGGCGAAATCGCTCGGGGCCAGGCTCAAATACACCGAAGGCTGGGTCGCCGGCTCCTGGTAAACCTGCGGGCTGGCCTGGCCCAGCCCCAAGCCGAAATAAGCGCAACCCATCGCGCCTTTGCCGTTGGGAATGGTGACGGTCGCTTCCGCCTGAAAACTTTGGTCGGCGAAATCACCGCGCGCGGTGCGCAGGTAAGTGCGGTGGGAGGCGTCAAAAGTTGCGCCTTGGCCGAGTTCCAAATCCGTGGCGGCGGCAAAACCGGCGGCGAGGCAGGAGGTCAGGCAGGCGGCGGCTAGGAGAGCGCAAGTTTGCAGACGGGGACGACGCATGGGGGCTTTCGTGGAAGACGGGATTCGGATTGTTGGAGTACGGCATCTTGATGCCGCTTTGAAGGGGCGCGATTCGTCGCGCCGAAGGTTGCCGAAAAGGAAGGGGCCCCAACAATTGCGCTTATTCGACTTCCTTCACGGTTCCGTCGGGCAGGACGAGGAGGAATTTGCAGATGCGGACGAAGCCATCGATGCTGCTCCCGTTTGACGGCAGATCGGCGGCAGGGACGAAGACCCGCAAGGCATGGGTGGTGACCGGAGCGCTGAAAGTGACGGAGACATCCTTGGTCGTGGCGTCCTTGAGTTCGCTGACCGTCTTCCAGACGCCGTCCTGGCGTGCCTGGATTTGGAGGTTCTTCTGGAGCGGAATTTCCTTGCGCGGATCGCCGAGGATTTTCACGCCCTGGACGGTGACCGGTTTGGTGAAGAACTCGACCGCCCACCACACATCGAGCGGCTTGTCCTTGGTGCCGCCGCCGTACTGGCTGGACACCCACCCCCGGTAGGCGGCGGGGTCCCCATTCAGCGCCGCTTTCGCCGTGTTGCTGGGACCATAGAAGGATTGGGCGGTGGCCTCCGGAGGGCGGATGGCGGTGAAGTGGAACCAGTTGAAATCCGCCGTGCCGCCCACGCCGGCATTCGTGGCGGAGTAGTTGAACAGCGCGAACCTACAACCGGTCCAGCCTGCAATGCTCAGCCCGAGCGGGGTGCCCAGCGGGATGAAAGTTGCGCCGCCGTCGGTGCTGTAGGAAAACGCGGCGCGCGCCGCGTCGGCGGAGATCCTGCTCTTGAACAGGATCGACTTGCCAGCGAACCCGGGAGTGGAGGCGACGGTCTTGCCGTTGAGCACCACCTCGATGCTTTGCTTGCCGCCGTCCTGCTTCACGGCGATGAGCCCTTGGCATCCGGAACTGAAGACGCCCAGGCCCGCATAGTCGCCGTCCTTGAGCCCGCGCGGATCCAGTTCCGCCACGCTTTCGCACTGGGGGCCTTGGAGCCGCTGGGTGAGCACATTGCGGGCGCGGGTCAGGTGGGACGCTTTGGCCGCCCGGATGCGCAAGTGGCCGGGGCGCTCGGTGAGCGACCAGTTCGCGTCGTCGGGGTTGTGGTTCCATTGCCACTGCAGGCCGAGTTTGGGCGCGTTGAATTCATCGGAGGCGTCCGGATTCTGGATGGGGAAGGTGCCGCCGACATCCGGCTTCTTGAACACATCCACGCCGATCCATTCGCCCTTGTCCGTCTGGCGGCCGATCATGGGCCAGCCGTCCACCCAGGTCACCGGCTCCAGGCGCGTCGCGCGGCCGATGGCGCCGCGGTCCTCCATGATGAGGCACCACCAGTCGCCGTTCTTGAGTTGCACCAGGCCGCCCTGGTGCACGCCGTAGCCGGTGACGCGGGTGTCGTGCATGACCACATGCTTTTCGTAGGGCCCGTAGATCTTGTCGGACCGGAAGCACACCTGCCGGCCGGCACCCGCCGACGGCATGAACAGGTAGTACTTGCCCTTGATCTTGTACATGTGCGAGCCTTCGATCGGCTCGTTGTCGAGCACCTTCACGGCCGGCCCGGCGACGGACAGCAGGTCGTCGGCCAGCGGGGTGATGCAGATGTCCCCCTGCCCGTGGGCGACATAGGCTTTGCCGTCGTCGTCGATGAACAGGCCCGGGTCGTACAGGTTCTCCTTGAAGATCGTGCGCTTCCACGGGCCTTGGATGTCGTCGGCCACGCACATCGAGAAGTGGCAGGTTTTGGGGGCCGGCGCGCTGAAGGGATTGGCGCCCGGCGCGGCGAAGCCGACATAGAACTTGCCCTTGTGGTGGCGGATCGTGGAGGCCCAGGATCCGCGCAGGCCCATGGAGTCTGGATGGTTCCAGCCCGGATCCTCGTCGTAGCGCGACACGGCGTAGCCGGCGATCTTCCAGTTCACCAGGTCCTTGGAGGTGGCGATGGGGCAACCCGGCACGAAGTGCATCGAGGTCGAGATGAAGTAGAAATCATCGCCGACGCGGATGACATCGGAATCGGGCCAATCCCCGAAAAACACCGGGTTTTTATAGGTGCCGTTGCCAAGGTCGGGCGTCCAGACGGATTCCG
>CAZKVP010000067.1:10852-17921 GCA_964556215.1 uncultured Phycisphaeraceae bacterium | reverse complement strand
GAAGTGATGGGCGCGGTCCAGGGGGCGTCGGCGGAAGCGATCTCCACCTCCCAGCGGACGGTGCCGCCGGCGCCGGGCGTGAAGCGGTCGGTGAGGGTGGCGGTGTGGGTGCCGTCGGTCAGCGTGCGGATGAAGGTGGTCACGCCGCCGGCTTGGCTGCGCTGCGCCGGGCCCACGGGCTTGAAGCCGTCAAGGGTGGTGCCGCCGGTGATCGGCCAAGTCTTGCCCCCCACCGTGAGGGCGGCGATGTTGCCCGCATCGGTGAATGTCGGGTGCAGGGCATCTTGCGCCGCCTGTGCGGGGGCAGCAGCGCAGCCGCAGGCGGCGGCCAGGAGCAGAGTCAGGGTGCACAGGGTGGTATTCATGGGGATCCAGAAAAAAGAGATGAGTCTTGAGGTTGTGTTGGCTATTCAGACGATCGAACATTTCCTGGCGCGTCAATGGCGAGCGTCGGAGACCTTTGATCCCGGTAAATCCGGTCGATGGTTTCACTTCGCCTCGTCCACAAACACCCCCGACACCACCGCGTTGTAGCCGCGGGTCTTCTTCGCCTCGACCGTCACCGAACCGGTGACTTTCCAGCGCAAGTACACGCCCTTGGCCGTTTCTTCGGCCGTCGCCTTTTGCGCGTCGAGCACCCGGCCGTCTTTGGTCTTGACGGTGAGCTCCATCTCCCGCGCCCAGTCGGCTTGCCGGATGTCATAGTCCATCAGATAGACCGTCAGTGCATAAGGTTCCTTGGTTTGCGCCTTGACTGCCAGCGTGAAGGAATCATTGGCGGTCCAACAGGCGGCTTTTTTCTTGGCCTGTCTGCCGTCCGGGCCGATCAGGCCGGTGGGCACATCGAGCACTTGTTTTTGGCCTTCGGCGATGCCCCAGACATGGGCGCCGGCATCCTTGACGCGCAGCGAGAAGCCGTTGCCCGGATCGATCTTGGCGTCGGGAAACCATGCGGCTTTCGCGCCATATTTGCCGTTCCACGCTCCGCCGGACGCCGCATCGCGCGCGACAGGCGCAGCGGTGACGGCAACGGTGGACGATGCGGCGGCCTGCGCCTGGACGAGCAGGCTGTCATCGGCCTTTGCTCCGTTTGCCTCTTCGATCCAATAGGCGGCGCAAGGCTCCGGGTTGAGGTCGAGATCCACCGGCAGGCCCTTCTCCTTGAGCGCGGCGCCGGAGAAAGTCCCCACGGTGGCGGCGCGGAATTTTCCGCCCGGCAGCATGGTGATGTCTTCGACCCGATAGGTCTTCGCGAAATCAAGCGAGCGCAACTTGGCGGCGAAGGCGTTGCTCTTGGCCAAATCGAGATGATTGATGGCAAACACCAGCATCCGGCCCTTGGCCTTGTCGAAGAAGGACCAGCACCACGGGCCTTCGTTCTTTTCCCAGTCTTCGCCGTTGTAGACCGGCCGCATCGGCTGGTCGAGCACCGCGCAGATGCGCGGATCCTTGCGCCAGTTGTTGAACAGGCGCAAATGCGCGACGGATTCCTTGTTCCATTCCCACGGACGGGAGTAGATCATCGTGTGCCGGGCCAGCAGGAACTGGTAGTACCACAGCGGCGAATCCTGCCAGCTGAAGGCGTCGGGGCGGTCCGCGCCACAGGTTGAGAGCATCCCTTCCAGCGGGAACAGGCCATGGAAGTTGAACAAGTCGCGCACATCGTCGCACAGTTCCGTGCGGCGGAAGACGCCCAGGATGCCGTTGTCACCCAGATGGATGAGGCCGACATTCTGGTTGCCGCGCGCTTCGTTTCCGCCCGCGCCGGAGGGGTTGTCAATCTCGCAGGTCACCTGCATCAGGAAGTCGGCATGCTCCGCCCCGATCGCGTTTTCGTAGCGTTTCATGCCCAGGATCTTGCGATACACCGAATCCATCGGATGCGAATAAGCCGTGGGCTTGTCCGTCTTCCAGAGCAGGCCGCCGTCGAGCTGATCCCAGCGGGTGTGGTATTTGCCGATCAGCGTTTCGCGCATTTGCCCAAGTTGGCGGTCGATGTTCGCCGGATCGGCCGCATCCTGGCCCATGGCCCAGCCGAGGTGGGCATACCGGGCCTGCAGGCTGAACCAATGGCCGGGCAACATGCCGTGCTTGACGATGTCATCGCACACCGCCTGCATCCCGAAGGCGGGGACCGGATTGGCGGTGTCCTGCGGGGCGTACCAGTAGTCGTCGATGTTGACGCGGTCAAAGCCGGCTGCCGCCGCCGGAAGGATGACATTCTTCTTGTAGAACGCCTCGGTGCGGTTGCCGGTGCTGACGCCGTTCCACACCCCCCACTGCCAGTCGTTGGTGCCGAGCTGATGCATCGGGCCCATGAACTTGAAGCGCCGGCGCAAGTGTTCCTCGGCGGCGAAACGGCCGTCCTGCACATCACCGCTGAACACGCCGAGGTTAACGGCGAAGTATTCGACCTCCTCCTTGGGGAACAACGTCAATTGCACCGCCTTGGGGTTGGTCCACACCCGCAGCGGCGCCTTGGGGTCGGCAAAGGCATCCACATACAGCATCTTCTCGGAGGCCACCCCCTGGTTTTGGCCGGGTGCCACGCTGGTGGCCCAGTTGTTTTCGGGGATGACGAACAGGCCGTCCTTCTTCGCTCCGTCGCCGCCGTAGCACACGATGGCATTGCGCCCGTTGCGTTCGATTTTGGGCACCGTCGTCCATTGGGAAATGCCTTTGACACCATGCAGCGCACTGGGCGCCTCCGGCAGGTTGAGCTGGAGGACTTCCGATGCGCCGATCGTCACCTCTTTGTCCGTCCCGTTTTTGACGAAGGACAGCAGGCGGAGTCCGGCGTCGTCGTTGTACAGCTCGAAGACCTGCCGAACGGAGAACGCCACCGGCGCCGTGCGCGAGAGCGTGATCTCCAGCCGTTTCCCCCATGTTTTTCCATACAGAACAATGGGCGAAACTTGCGCTTTCTCCAGCGTCCATTTGCCGTCGTTGGCGGCGCAGACCACGCCCGCAACCGTGTGCGAGAAGAGCGGTTGCGCCCCGCGTCCTGCGAGATAGTCGCGCCCGGCCGCCTTGTTGGCCAGTCCGGTGACTTGCAGGGAGCCATCCTTGAACGCAAGGCGCAATTCCATGGCGGCGTTGGAGAGCGTCCAGGTGTCTTTGGCTTGTGCGACCGTCGCGGTGTCGCCGGCGACGGAGGGCGCGGCGGCGCAAGCCGAGTGAGGGAGGGCGAGGGCGATGGTGGCGAGGAGGAAGAAGGTTTTCATGGGATTTATTTCACCTCGTAGCGCAGCAGCCGGTAATCGGCGGGCTTATCCATCGTGCATTCCAGTTTGCCGTCGGCGTCCACTTGCGCTTCGCTCTGTTCGCCCGTCAGCAGGTTGGTCAGCGCAAGTTTCTTGCCGGCCAAAAATTTCAACTGCACTTTGGCGGTGGGCCGGGTGTCGTGCAATTCGCGGAACAGCAGCAGGTGCCCGCCGTCCTCGCGCGTCGTGCTGACCATTTGGAAGCCGGTCCAACTTGCGTTGCTGGGCTCCTCGCCGATGGGATAGGTGGTGCTGGTGAAGATGTCCGGGCGGGCGGTCTTGTAGGCAGCGATCAGCGGCATCAATTGCGCCTTGCCGGTCTCGCTGAGGTATTGCGCCGACTGGAAGAATTCCGGCACGAAGGCCAAGCCCATGGCAAAGCAGTAGTCGTGCGAATGCAGGTACGCGTCGCTCACATCGCGGCGCGTGCGCTCTGGGTTTTGCAGCATCACCTGCAGTTTGTTGGTCGGGAAATACTTGGCCATGAACCAGTGCTGGCGCAAGACCTGGAAGGGCACGAAGGTCAGGTGAATCGGCAGACCTTCCTGGATGTTCTGGAAGTAGAGGCTGCCGTATTCCTGCGCGTTGTACCAGCCGTAGCGCGGGTCGTCGTACTCGGGGCAGAGGGTGAATTGCGCGTTGCCCCAATTGTGTTTCATCACGGTGCGGTACTTGGCGTAGCGGGTTTCGTAGTCGGTGCGGCTGGAGAGATGCTCGAAGTCGGCCTTCCACGACACATAGCCGAGTTCGTCGGTGTTCCAGCACAGGTCTTCGGTCTTGGAATTGCGCGTGGCCATCCACAGGCCCATGCGGACATTGGCTTTTTCGGCGGCGGCCTTGATGTCCTTCCAGCCGTTCTTGTACTTGGGCCGAAAATCGCTGCCGGCGGAACTTTGGCCGCCCTTCTGCCAGCCGTCGTCGATCTGCATCACATCAATGCCGAGTTTGCCGACGGCGGCGATTTCCCTGAGCACAAAGCCTTCTTCGGTGAATTGCGCGCCCCCGGAGTTGGCCGGGCCCCAGGTGTTGGACAGGATGATGGCGTCGCGCTTGACATTGACCGGGTAGCGGGCGGCGTCGAATTGCTTGAGCGCCTTTTGCTGGCCGTCGTTGCCGCCCGAGTACACGATGCTCCAGGTGGCCCAGCAGTCGCGGAAGCGGTCGGCCACGATTTCCTTGGGGTCAAGGCCCCAACCGGTCATCGCCAGGCCCTTGGGCGAGGAGAAGAAGCCGCCGGTCAGGTAGGCGGATTGGTTGACGGTCTTGGGCGATTCCTTGACGGCGATCACGCCGTATTCGTTGCCTGGCACGCCGTACTGCACGGCCTCACCACTGGCCCACTGGATGGCTTCAGACTGGAACACCGGGAAGCCTTCAATGACTTTCTCTTCCAGCATCGGCTTGTCCTGCGGCAGGCGGTTGCCCGGATCGTTGTAGATGCCGAAGTAGCGGCGGCTGTTGGGGGCCGAGAAATCCAGCGGCAAATGGTCGTTTTGCGCGCCGGGGGAAACTTGGGTGGAGCCGTAGGAGCTGTATTTGCTCTCGTCCGCCCTGCCTTTGACCACATAGCCGGGCAGGGCCTTGGCACGCAGCTGGGTGCGCAGGCCGGGGGCGCCGGGATAAGCCCAGACCACATGCTGGAGTTCCACCTTGGCCTCGGGGTAGCGGATCGTGGTGACGACTTCGACGAACTGGCCGGAGAAGCCATCGTCATCGGCGGTGCGGGTTTCGACGCTGACCAACTCCGCCTTGGCGCCGTTGGCCAGCAAACCGGGCAGATCCCAGTCGCAGGCGGCCGTGAGTTTGGGTTGGCCGTAGGCGATGCCGGTGCGTTCATCCTTGATCCCGACGGTGGAGAGCCCGGCACCGGTCCAGTTCCACACGCGGGTGACGGCGCCGGTGGTGACGGTCAGTTTGCCATCCTTGAATTCAGCCTTGGCCATGCCCAAAACATGGGCCGTGTGGATGCCGGGGGTCGGCGTGGCCGGGATGGACGGGATGGCGGACAGCCCGATGGATGGGGTGTTCGCCGGCATTCCCACCGTGGCGACCGGGGCTGCGGTGTTGCAAGCGATCAGCGGCAGGGCGGCAAGCAGAAGGGCGGTCATGGGCAGGCGCATGGAGACTCCAAGTGGGATGGGATTGGCTTTATTAAGTATCGCCGAATGAAGACGCTTTTCCCCAGGCTCGATTACAGGGTTTTCCCGTCCAAAAGTTGAAAGGTGCGCCAAAATGTTGCAGGCAGGCCAAGATGCGGCGAGAATACCCCGCCATGTTCCATGCCCAGCTTGATCCCGCCTTCACCCACGACCATTACTTCGCCAATGCGCCGGCGTGGTCTGGCGGGGGCAAGCCGGAACTCTGCTGCACCAGCTACGGCGAGTTTGTCAGCCGCGGCGGCTTCACCTGGGATAATCACCCGGAAGAAACCTGGCGTCCGCACCTGATTGAATCGGGCCACGGCATCATTCAGATCAACCATGGAAAAGCCATCGAACTTGGCCCCGGCGACCTGTTCATCATGCGCCCCGGCGCCTTTTATCACCGCGCGGAAACCAAAGGCAAGCCCTGGCGCTACCGCTGGCTGATGCTCGAAGGCAGCCGGGTAAGTGAAGCGCTGGCCATGGCCGGACTGCCGGTGGACCGGGTGTTCAGGCGGCCCGGCCTAGTGCGGAAGCTTGAACCATTTTTTTCACAGACGCGCAAAGTATTGGCGGGCAACCATCCGGAAATGCCCGCGCTGTGCACCCTGGGCTGGGGTTGGGTGCATGCGATGACGGCGGCCGCCGCACCTGAAATGAAGCAGGGCATGCGCGAGGCCCATCCGGAAGGCAGCCGGGCCGGTCTGGCCGTGGCCTGGTTACGCGAACATTATCAAACGGGCTGCACCGTTGAAAACGCCGCCAAAGCGGTGGGGCTGTCGCGTTCGGGTTTGTTCCGCTTGTTCCGCGAGCACACCGGCCAGACGCCCAAAGATTACCTCGACCACCTGCGCGCCGAGCACGCCGCCCATCTGCTGCGCCAAGGCGGCTACAGCATCAAGGAAATCGCCGGCCGCTGCGGCTATTCCGACGCCCATCATTTCACCCGGGCCTTTGCGCGCAAGATGGGAAAAACACCGCTGCTATGGGCCAAAACGGCGCCATAAGATGCCAAAATGTTGAATCTTCGGCCTGAATGTTTCCGGATCGGGGCCGGATGTGCCGGGCGCAAAAGGGATCATCTAAAGTGGAACCCATGCAGGCGCAAGTCGCGCCCATGCTCCTTCTGTTTTGAATGCCCATGCCCACCGTCATTCCCGCCCCGGTTCCGTCCGATCTGCCCCTGACCTTTCCGAGTCAATTGGCCCGCGTGGCGCAGGTGATGCGCGACCAGGAGCCGATGCTGCGCCAGGTCGCCGCGCTCTATGCCGACGCCATCCAGGCCGGCGGCCTCATCCATGTGTACGCCAACGGCCACTCGCGCATGGCGACCGAGGAGATGGTCGTGCGCATGGGCGCCATGACCGGCTTCCATCCGCTGATGGCTTCGGCCCTGACCACCTTCACCGATGTGGTCGGCAACGACGGCCTGCGCATGTGCCAGGCCGTCGAGAAGGTCGAGGGCCTTGGCAAGATCCTGCTGGCCGAAGTGGAAATCGGCCCCAAGGACGTGTTCCTCGTCTTGAGCGCCACCGGCCAAACCCATGCCGCGGTGGACTTCGCGCTTGAAGCCGCCAAACAGTATCCGGACAATCCCTTGGTCGTGCTGGCTTCCATCGAGCAGTCCAAGAACGCCGCGCCCAAGCATTCCTCCGGCAAGACGCT
>CAZKVP010000067.1:0-10752 GCA_964556215.1 uncultured Phycisphaeraceae bacterium | reverse complement strand
AACTACGACGAGTGGCTGCTCGACCAGCGCCGCCGCTACGCGCGGGCGATGAGCAACCCGAACAAGGTTGAGCCGGTGAAGTAAGTGGTTTCGCTGCGGGGCGGACCGCGAACTTTCAGTTCGCAAGGATTCCAGCCATCCACAGCCTTGCGAACTGAAAGTTCGCGGTCCGCCCCGCATTTAAGGATTCCCCATGTCCATGCCCCGCACCTACTTGATCACCGCCTCCACCGGCATCGGCGCGCAAACCGCGCGCATGCTTGCGGCGGCCGGCCACAACATCTTTGTGGTCAGCCGTACCGAAGCCAATTGCGCCGAGTTCGCCGCCGAGTTGCGCTCTCTGGGTGCGCAGGCCGACCATTTGGCTGGCGATGTCGCCCTGCCCGAAACGGCCCCGGCCGTGGTGGCGGCCTGCGTCAAGCGCTTCGGCCGGATTGATGGGCTGTTCAATGTCGCCGGCATCAGCGGGCGCAAGTTTGGCGACGGCCCGGTGCACGAATGCACCGAAGATGGTTGGGCCACGGTCTTGAACACCAATGCCACTTCGCAATATCGCATGTGCCGCGAGGCGGTCAAGGTGATGCTCAAGCAGGAACCCTTAGAAAACGGACAGCGCGGGGTGATCCTCAACATGGCCAGCATCCTGGGCCTGCATCCGGAACCGACCACTTTCGGCACGCACGCCTACGCCGCAAGCAAGGGGGCCATCATCGCGCTGTCGCGTTCGATGGCTTCGTCCTACGCCTTGGACAAGATTCGCGTCAATGTGATTGCGCCCGGCCTGGTGCGCACGCCCATGAGCGCGCGCGCCTCCAAGGATGAAGCCATCGTGGCCTTCATGAAGCGCAAGCAACCGTTGGTTGAAGATGTGATCGCGGTGGAAGATGCCGCCGCGCCCTGCCACTTCCTGCTCACCGACGCCAGCCGCGCCATCACCGGCGAGGTGCTGGCGGTGGACGCGGGATGGAATTTAGTGTGAGTATTTTCCAAGAAGCCCTAAAGGAACCCCGACCGTAAGGGAGGGGATATGCCAGGAGTCTTCAGAAATCCGTGTCCCCTCCCTTACGGTCGGGGTTCCTTCATACCTCTCCAGGAATTTCCCCATGTCCGCCAATCATTTTGAAGTCATCGTCGTCGGCTCCGGTTCCGCCGGAGCCACATGCGCCATCGCGGCCGCCCGAGCCGGCGCACGCACGCTGGTCCTCGAGCGCCTGCCCTTCATGGGCGGCACCTCCACCGCCGTGCTCGACACCTTCTACGGTTTCTACACCCCGGGCAAGGCGTCGAAAAAAGTCGTCGGCGGCATCAGCGACGATGTGATGGAGGGCCTGCGCAAGTATTCCTCCTGGCTGGAGCGCCCCAACACCCACGGCGCCGGCACCGGCGTCACCTACCACCCCGAATACCTCAAGGTGGTGTGGGAAGAGTTGGCGGCACAGGCTAAATTGAGCGTGCTGCTCAATGCCTGGGTGCAGGAAGTCCACACCGGCGCCGACAAACGCCTGACCGGCCTGACGGTCGCCACCAAGTCCGGCCTGCAGAAGTTCACCGCCGACGTCTTCATCGACGCCTCCGGCGACGCTGACCTGTGCCACTTCGGCGGCTTCGGCTACGAACTGGCCGGCGCCATCGACCCGGCGCAGACACTGACCACCACGTTCAAGCTGTGCAATGTGGATGTCGCCAAGCGCAAAACCCTGAGCAAGTCGGACTTTCACAAGTTGATGGCAACGGCCTCTGAAAGCGGCAAATACAACCTGCCGCGCAAGGAAGGCTCCGACCACATCACGCCGGTGGACCACATGACCGCCACCATCATGACCCGCCTGCCTTCGTATTACAAGAAGGGCGAGGCGATGGTCAACGCCACCGACCCGCAGCTGCTGTCGGACGCGGAAATCGAAGGCCGCAAGCAGGCCATCGAGTACATCCGCTTCTTGCGCGACTGCGTGCCCGGCTACGAGAAGTCGCAACTCTCCACCTTCGGCATGCAGATCGGCGTGCGCGAAACGCGCCGCGTCTACGGCGAATACCGCATCACCCGCGAAGATGTGCTGACGGCCAGGCAGTTCGACGACCAGATCGGCCTGTGCGGCGCGCCGATCGAGGACCACCACGGCGGCGTGGACACGGCCTGGGCCTACCTGCCCGAGGGCGAGTGCGTGGGCATCCCCTTTGGCACCTTGATCCCCAAGGGCTCGCGCAACCTGCTGATGGCCGGCCGCTGTTTCTCCTCCACCCATGACGCCCACGCCAGCGTGCGCTCGATGGCGCAGTGCATGGCGATGGGCGAGGCGGTCGGCGTGGCGGCGGCCTGGATGGTCCGGCGCAAACTGGCGCCGCAGGAAATTGAGACCTCCGAACTGCAGGCGCAATTGCGCAAGCAGGGCGCGATTTTGGAGACGCCGAAATGAGCAGCCAAGCAAAAACGCCGGAGTATTGCATGGGCCTCGACTGGGGCGGCACCCGGGTCAAGATGGCGGCCGTCGCGAAGGACGGCACCTTCCTGGCGCAGGATGTGTTCGTGTCGCCCACCCAAGGCGACATCGAAGCCACGGTCAACGGTCTGATGGACAAGACCGCCGCCTTCATCGCCGCGCTGGGCCGCGCGCCCTTGGGGATGGGCTTGGGTCTGACCGGACCGGTGGATCCCGAGTTGGGGGTGGTGCTGTTGCCGGGCAAGATCAAGGGCTTGGAGCAATACCCCATCGTGCCGCGCTTCCGCGAACGCTTCCGGTTGCCGGTCAAGGCGCAAAACGACGGCACCTTGGCCATGCTGGCGGAAAAAGCCGTCGGCCAGGCCAAGGATCTGGAGTGGGCCGTCACCCTGACCTTGGGCACCGGCGTGGGGTCGGGCGTCATGCTGGAGGGGCGCATCCTCAAGGATCCGCGCTTCATGTTCGGCAGCCAGTTGGGCCACCTGGTGCTCGACGTGTCCAACACCCAGCAATGCCTGGTCGGGGCCCAAGGCACCGGCGAAATGCTGTGCAGCGCCACGGCACTTGCGCTCAACGTGCGCAGCGGCTTGCAGCGCGGCATTCCCTCCGTCCTGTCCGAGCGCTACTTCGCCGATGCCCACAGCGTGGACTTCCGCGCGGTGATCGAAGCGGTGGAGGTGGGCGACGCCCTGTGCCAGGATGAATTGCGCCGTTGGACGGAGCAGGTCGGCTGGTTGCTGGTCAACGCCGTGCATGCCTATTCGCCGCAGAAGATCATCCTGTCCGGCGGCGCCGCCTTGGCGTCGAAGCATTTCCTGCCGCAGTTGCAGGAACATGTGAACCGCCATGTGTTTCGCTTCCCCGCCGGCGCCGGCGTGCCGGTGGTGGTCTCGCGGTTGCAGGACCAGGCCGGCGTCTTGGGCGCGGCGATGATGATGTGGGCGTAAGGGAGGGTCGGCTTTAGCCGACCATGACCCGTTCGCATCGAGAAAGACAGGCGGGTTTTGAAAAACTTTGCGTTTGTTGGAAATTCCCTCATCTCTCTGGCCGGCTAAAGCCGACCCTCCCTTCAAGGCCTCCCATGCTCGAATGGTCCACCCTCACTTCCGCCCAAATCCCCGCCCTTGACCGCTCTCTGCCGGTCATCATCCCCATCGGCCTGGTCGAGGCCCACGGCCCGCATCTGCCGCTGTCGGTGGACATGGATTCCGCGGCCTATTTCTCGCGCCGCATCGCCAAGGAATCCGGCGCCATCCTGGCTCCTTTGATGCCCTACGGCTTCGCCGACGAGATGCGCGAGTACCCCGGCACCATCGGGCTGCGCCCCGAGACCCTCACCGCCGTCGCGGTGGACTTGGCCGAAATGTTCCTCTTCCACGGCTTCAAGAAGCAGATCTGGCTTTCCGGCCACGGCGCCAACAAAACCCCGGTCGAGCACGCCTTTTACAAGGTGTGGGAGAAGCACCCCGACCTGCAGACCGTGTATTGGAACTACTGGACTGAGGCCGGCCTGACCACCATCCACCACGCCGACAAGGGCGAGACCGAGATCGCCGTCGCCTGCGGCACGCCGGTCTTCATGGACCGCGCCAAGGACTTCAAGGTGAAGAAGCCCTGGCACAAGATCCGTTCGCGCTTCGAGATCGATCCCGCCTCCGGCGGCATCAACGGCGAGCCGACCCAGGCCGACTTCGCCGAGGGCGAGCGCATGCGCGAGCAGGTGGTGAAGGTGCTGGTGGAAAAAGTCAAAGTCGCAATCGCGGCGAAATAAGGAAAACCCCATGCTCCACACCCCGCCCGCCATCCCCCCCCCCATCGCCGCCGTGCTATTCGCGCGCCTGATGCCCGCCGTCGGCGTCTCCACCCCGGAGGATGCCGTGGCCGTCGCCCGCGCCTTTTTGGCCGGCGGTTTGAAGGTCATGGAGATCACCTTCCGTTCGCCGCGCGCGCCCGAGTGCGTGGCAGCCGTGCGGGCGCAAGTTCCGGAAATGACCGTCGGCGCCGGCACTTTGCTTAACCCGGCGCAAATTGCGCTTGCCATTCGATACGGGGCGCAATTCGGCGTGACACCCGGCTTCAATCCTGAGGTGGTGTGCGCGGCGAATGTCGCCAAGTTTCCGCTGGTTCCGGGCATTGCCACCTGCGGCGAGTTGGAGCAGGCACTTGCGCTTGGCTGCGCCGCAGTCAAAGCCTTTCCGGTCGAACAACTCGGCGGCATCGGCTTTTTGAAAGCCATTTCCGGCCCTTACGCGCAAACCGGCATCAAAATCATCCCGATGGGCGGCGTGGGCCCGGCCAACGCCGCCGCCTACGCCGCGCTGCCCATCGTTGGCGCCTTGGGCGGTTCGTGGATGGCCGCGCCGGACCTGATCAAGGCGCGGGATTGGGCCGGCATCACGCGCCTGACGCGCGAAGCCTTGGATTTGGCGGGGCAGGCTTCTTTTTCCTGAAGACCAGGGGCGGCATCCCCTGCGGCACTCACCTCAAAATCAACCCCTGCACCGCCAACCACGCCTTCGCCTGGTCCTGCGTCACCGTGATCCGCACCGCCTGCACATCCTGCCTGGGGAAATCCGCCGCCGCCGCGCCATGGGTGAACATGGCGACGCGGCGGAAGGTCTTGCCGTCGTTGGAAATTTCCAGAATGCCGTCGGCCAGCTGGTCGCGCGGCAGGCTGTTGGGCACGCCGGTGACGCACTCCACATGGCCCAGTTCCTCCGCTTCATCGAAGGTGAACAGGATGGTTTCGCCCTTCTTCGCCGGGCGGTTGGACCAGAAATACGAGCGCTGGTCGAAATCCTCCAGGTTGTCCGCCGTGTAATCGCCGCTCACGGCGGGAAGCGTGGTGGTGACGCTGACACCGGGCGTCAGGCCCTCGGCCCGCTCCAGCAGGATGTAGCCGAAGGAGTCCGGCTCCTCCTTGCCCGATTCCACGCGGCAGTCGATGCGGGCCACCACCTTGTCCTTGGGGCCGACCGCGCCTTCCACCTCCAGCTGGCAGCGGTGGCCGTCGGCCTCCTCCTGCGCCACCAGCCGGCCGTTGACCATCAGGTCCACATGGCCCACCTCCAGATCATGCTTGCCGTTGAGGTGCTTGAAGCGCAAGTTCCACAGGCCGGGTTCATCCAACCGGCCGGTCAGGTCCACCTCGCGCGTGCGCCAGGACGGCGAGACCGCCCGGGGATCCCATTGGGCGACCGCCTGCGGGCGGGCGCCGAAGCACAGGGGGCCGGGCACGCCGCCCACGAAGGCGCGGGTGACGAAACGCGCGGCGCGGGCATAGACGGGCGCGCCGTCCCAAGTCACTGCGGCCGGGGAGAAGAGCGGATCGGTGCCATCCAGCGTGTAGCGCACTTCGGCTCCGGCGCAGGGCGGGGTGATGATGAGCGCACCCTTGCGCCGCGCCACATCGGGCGCGGGAATGCGGCAAACCGTGCCCGCCGCGCGCAGGCGTGCCAAGTCCGCCGCCAGGCGGTCGAACAGCGGGCCCGTCTGCGCGCCTGCGGACTGCGCCTGCGCATGGGTGGACCAGCCCGCATCCGCCAGGGCGCAAATTCGGGGAAAGATCTTGAAGTCCGCCGCTTCTTCGGCCGTCTTCAGATTCAGCCAGCCGGTCTTGGAATTCCACGGCGCGATGTACTCGGCCCACAGGCATCCTTCGACGCCGGCTATGCGGCCCGCCTGCGCCTGCTTGCCCGGTTCGCCCGCCCACTCGGATGCGGCCGCCGGATCGAACTCCAGGTTGCGCTGGAAACTCACCGGACCGGCGAAGCCCGGCACCGGCGGCTCGTCGCCGGGATGCGGATAAAGCATGTCGGGGCTGAGTTCCGGACTGTGGGCGGCCACCACCGTGAAGCCCGCACGCAGCGCGTCGTGCGCGGCGACGCGCCCGGTCCACGACATGATGATCCCTTGGCGGGAAATCCGGCCGTCGGCGATTTCGTTCCAACCGACCATCCGCTTGCCGTGCTTGGCCAGGATTTTTTCCAGGCGGCGGGTGAAGTAATCCTGAAGTTCGCGGGTGCCGGCCATCTTCTCGCGCCGCATGAGTTGGCGGATCTGCGGGCAGTTGTCCCAGAACCAGTAATCCACCTCGTCGCCGCCGATGTGGACATAGCCAAAGGGGAACAGTTGCGCCACCTCGGCGAAAATCCCGTCGATCATTTCAAAGTTGGCTTCCTTGGCCGGCGACAGCAGGTTGTTGCCGAAGCCGTTGTCGTTCTTCGCCGCCGAGAGCACGCTGGGGCGCGCCTCGGGATAGGCCGTCACCAGCGCCAGCGCATGGCCGGGCAGGTCTATTTCCGGCAGCACCTGGATGTGGCGGGCCGCGGCATACGCCACGATCTCCCGGATCTGGTCCTGGGTGAAGAAACCGCCGTAACGTTCCACCGATTCATCCGGGCGCAAACTCGGCAGCGCGCACTTGCTGCCGCGCCAGGCGCCGACCTCGGTCAACCTGGGGTATTTCTTGATCTCGATGCGCCAGCCGTCGTCATCGGTCAGGTGCATGTGGAACACGTTCATTTTGCGCGCCGCCATCTCGTCGAGCAGGTGTTTGGTGTAGTCCACCGAAAAAAAATGGCGGGCGTAATCGAGCATGAAACCGCGCCACGGATAGCGCGGCCTGTCCTCGATCCGGCCGCAGGGCAACTCCCACTTGACCCCGGCCTGCGCGGACTTGGCAAAGACCGCCGGCGGCAACGATTGGCGCAGGGTTTGCCCGCCGTAAAACAGTCCTGCGGGGGTGGCCGCCACAATGCGCACGCGGCCGTCGGCCGGCACCATCAGGCGGTAGCCCTCCTCACCCAAGGCCGGTTTGAGGGTGACGTCCAATTCCATTTCAATCGCCGTGCCGGCGCGCCGGCCGCGCGGGGGAACCGGCCGCACCGCGAAGGCGAAGCCGGTGGCCGGGCGCAACTGCAACGCCAGCATTTGGGCCTCCGCCTTGGCGTTGGCGCCGGCGTATTCCACCGGGGTGTCCGGGCCCAGCACCACCACGCCCGCTTGCGCCTCAGCCTGGGCCGGGCGCGGAACCACCGCATCGCCCATGTCCGCCGCCAACCGCGGCCATGACCACGCCGCCGACAGGCAGATCCCAACGGCACAGCGGCACCGAATGCGTTTGGGAAAGTGGGGGAACATGGCGGAATTCTAGGACCGGCCCGGAAACAACGCCCAAATGGCAGGGCGTAGAATGCCTGCCCATGAATCCCCTGCCCATTCTCACCGCCGGCCACGACACCCATGTCGCCTTCTTCTCAATTCAGGGCCTGCTTGCCGTGGCAACGCTGGCCGCCCTGGAAACCGTCCTGGGCATTGACAACGTGATCGTCATCGCGCTTTACGCCGGCAGGCTGCCCCCGCAAAAACGCCTTTCGGCACAGCGCCTGGGCATTGCCTGCGCGGTGGTCACCCGCATCGGGCTGCTGCTTTGCGTCAACTGGCTGACCAACCTCACCCAGCCCATCAACGCCGGTTGGCCCGATGCCATCCCCGACACGCTGCACCTGGGGCTGCTCTCCTGGCGGGATGTCATTCTGCTCGCCGGCGGCGCGTTCCTGATCGGGAAAACGACCTGGGAAATTCACCATCAAATGCAGGGCGGCGAGCAGGCCGACGGCGGCCGGCCGCAGCCGGGCGCCGCCTCCATGATGGCCAAGGTGATCCTGCAGATCATGATCATGGACATCATCTTTTCCCTCGATTCGGTGATCACCGCCGTGGGCATGTCCAATGACCTGCCGATCATGATCACCGCGGTTGTCCTGTCGGCCCTCGCCATGGTGGTGTTCGCCAAGGCGGTCTCCGGCTTCATCGAAAAGAACCCCACCGTCAAGATCCTGGCCCTGGCCTTCCTCATCCTGGTCGGGGTGGCGATCATCGCCGAGGGGTTGCCCTACGGCCTTGACAGCAATGGGGACCCCATGCACCACACCCTCAGCAAGGGCGTCATCTACACCGCCATGCTGTTCTCGCTGGGGGTGGAGTGCCTCAACATCCGGGCCCGCAAAAAGAGCGGAAAAAACCTGCATCTCAAGGATTCGCACCTGCCGGAAGCGCCGGCCCGGCCGTGAATTGAATTCACAGGTTGCCCCCACCCCGACCCCCGCCCCCGCCCCCGCCTCGACAAACCCTTTTCCCTCCCGTATACTTCTCGGCCCGTTTCTCTTTCCGGTCCTCTGGCACTGCAACAGGCGCCATGACCCCAACCCAATGAGTTCGCCATGAGCCAAGTCATCATCGCCGCCGTCGAGGCCGCCTTCAAAAAGCCAGTTCCCCCAAAATTCTCGGTCGGCGACAACGTCGATGTGCATGTGAAGATCGTTGAAGGCGTCAAAGAGCGCATTCAGCACTTCGCCGGCGTGGTCATCCGCATCCAGGGCGCGGGCGTCACCGAAAACTTCACCGTGCGCCGCATCACCAGCACCAACGAAGGCGTCGAGCGCACCTTCCCCATCCACAGCCCCCGCGTGGCCCAGGTGGACGTGATCCGCAAGGGCGATGCCCGCCGCGCCAAGCTCTACTTCCTGCGCGACCGCGTCGGCAAGAGCCGCCGTCTGCGCGACAAGCGCCGCGGCCTGGAAGCCGCCGTGGCCGCTCCGGCTGTGGCCGCCGCCTGAGTCATCGCACATTCTTCAAAACCCGCCGGCTTCGGCGGGTTTTTTTGTTGCGGTGGCCGGTCCTTTTTCTCCTATCCTACCCCTCCCATGTCCAACGCCAACACCCCTTCGTCGCACACTCCGCCGGCCAAAGCCGACGCCGCACCCAGGCCCGAGCCCACCACCGGGCAACTGCTTGAAGAGCGCAAGAAGAAGTTGGCGAAAATCCGCGACGAATTCAACGTGGATCCCTACGGTTCGCGGACCGACGGCCTGACCGCCATCGGCGCGGCCCGCGGGGCCTTCGACCCGGCGGCCGATGCCGCCTTCAAGGCCGCCGAAGCGCAAGCCCGCGAAGCGGCCAAGGCCAACCCGCCCGCGCCGGATGCCCCGGGAGAAGCCATCCCCGATGCCCGCCCGGTGCGCAAGGTCGCCGGCCGCGTGGTGCAACACCGGGTGATGGGCAACCTGGCCTTTTTGGTGCTGCGCGATGCCACCGGCGAGATCCAGGTCGGCATCTCGAAAAAAACCGTGGGCAAGGCCGCCTTCGACCTGGCCAGCAAACTCACCGACTTCAGCGATCTGGTGGGGGCAGAGGGCCCGCTTGGCACCACCAACACCGGCGAACTCACCCTGTGGGCCGCCGACTTCGCCTTCCACACCAAGAGCCTGGCTTTGCCGCCCAACAAATGGACCGGCCTGACCGACCACGAAACCCGCTACCGCAAGCGTTATGTGGACCTGTACACCAACCCCGAAGTGATGGAGGTGATGCAGAAGCGCTCGAAAATCCTCAAGGGCACCCGCGACTTCCTGGAGGCGCGCGGCTTTTTGGAAGTCGAAACGCCGATGATGCAGAGCATCCCCGGCGGCGCGGCGGCGCGCCCGTTCGTGACGCACATGAACGCGCTCGACATTGATTTGTTCCTGCGCATCGCACCCGAGTTGTATTTGAAGCGCCTGCTGGTCGGCGGCATGCCCAAGGTGTTCGAAATCAACCGCAACTTCCGCAACGAAGGGGTCTCGCAGCGGCACAACCCCGAGTTCACCATGCTGGAACTCTACGAAGCCTACGGCGACCTGTACACGGTGATGGACCATGCCGAGCAGTTGTTCCAATTCCTGGCGCAGACCGTGGCCGGCTCCCTGCAACTGCCCTTTGGCGAGTGGACGATCGATTATTCCAACTTCCGGCGCGCCAAGTATTACGACCTGTTCGTCGAGCACAACGGGTTCCCTGCCAGCGACGCCGAAAAATTGCGCCTGCGCGCCGCCGAACTGCACCTCAAGACCGAAAACAAAGCCCACGACCTGATCGTGTCGGAAGTGTGGGAAGCCACGGTGGAGCAGCACCTGATCCAGCCGACCTTCGTCATCGACTACCCCGCCAGCCTATGCCCGCTGACCAAGCGCAAGTTGGGCGAGCCGGACATCGCCGAGCGCTTCGAGTTGTACGTGGCCAAGATGGAACTGGGCAACGCCTACACCGAACTCAACGACCCCGAAGTGCAGGAAGCCAACTTTCGCGAGCAGGTGCAGGGGCAGGATGACGAAGGCGCAACTTTCCGCAATGTGGATGAAGACTTCCTGGAAGCCCTGCGCGTGGGCATGCCCCCGGCCGGCGGCCTTGGCATTGGCATGGACCGCCTGGTCATGCTGCTGACCGGGCAGAAGTCGATCCGGGATGTGATTCTGTTTCCGCTGATGCGGCCGCA
>CAZKVP010000066.1:0-17949 GCA_964556215.1 uncultured Phycisphaeraceae bacterium | reverse complement strand
GGCGCCGGCTGCCTGCTGGCCGCCAAACTCACCGGCGAAACCTGGAAGGATGCCTTGGGCATCGGCATCCTGATGAATGCCCGGGGCCTCATGGAACTGATCATCCTCAATATCGGCCTGCAGAAGGGCGTCATCACCCGCGAGCTGTTCGCCATGATGGTGATCATGGCCATCGTGACGACGCTGATGGCTTCGCCTTTGTTCACTTGGCTGTTCCCCGAAAAGCGGGCGCCGCAAGTGCCACTGCCGCACGAGGCGTAGGACGACCCCGCTGGGCAATGCCCCAATTCTGCGCAGCCATTGGGCTGTCGCCCGCTATCAAAATTCCATTTTTTAGTTGGCAATCCATCCCTTACCAATGCGTCATTTTTCCAACGATAAGTCCCGAATTGCCTATACTCACCCCCCCCCGCCCCCGTCCGCAATCCGTTTCAGTTCCTGACGTTTCCCTTTTCATTCCGCCGAACTGCCACGCCATTCGTCATTGGTGCCAAATCCCCCCCCGATCACCGCCCCCGCCATCCGCATGACCCAGTTCCGCTGGGTGATTTGCGCCCTGCTGTTTTTCGCCACCACCATCAATTACATGGACCGGCAGATTCTGGCATTGCTGAAACCGGCGCTGGACGGGGAGTTGGGCTGGACCAACGAGCAGTACGGGATGATCAATTCGATCTTCACCTTTTTTTACGGCGCGGGCCTGCTCGGCTTTGGCTGGCTGATTGACCGGATCGGCACCAAGGCCGGCTACGCGCTGTCGATCACCGGTTGGAGTCTGGCTGCCGCCGGCCACGGTTTGGTCTCCAGCGTCGGCGGCTTCGGCATCGCGCGGTCTTTTCTGGGCCTGAGCGAAGCGGGCAACTTCCCGGCCGCCATCACCGTGGTGGCGCAATGGTTCCCCAAACGCGAGCGGGCGTTTGCCACCAGTCTGTTCAATGCCGGGGCCAACGTGGGGGCCATGCTGGCGCCGGCCCTGGTGCCGCCAATCGCCGGGCGTTTCGGCTGGCGGGCCGCGTTCGTGGCGGCCGGGATTGCCGGGTTCCTTTGGTTGTTCCTGTGGTTTCCCCTGTTTTCGCGGCCTGAAAAAAGCAAATGCGTCAACGCGGCGGAACTGGCCCATATCGAAGAAGGTGTCGACGCCGCCGTGCACAAGATCAAGGTTCCCTGGCTGAGCCTGCTGGGCTATCGCCAAACCTGGGGCGTCTTGGTGCTGCGCATCTTCACCGACCCGGTGTGGTGGTTCTTTTTGATCTGGCTGCCGGATTTTTTCCAAAAAGCGCGTGGTCTGGACATCAAGGGCAGCTGGTATTACTTGACCACCATTTATGCCGTGGTCACGCTGCTCTCGATCTTCGCCGGCTGGATCACCGGCAAACTGATGCACATGGGCTGGAGCGTCACCCGCGCCCGCAAAACGGTGATGTTGATCTGCGCCCTATGCGTGGTGCCCATCCTGTGCGTGACGCGGTTGGATGGCTGGATTTCGCCGTGGTTCAAAAATCCCGCCGCCGCCACTGACGTGGTCAATTGGTCCATCGTGGCGGTGATCGGCCTGGCCGGGGCGGCCCACCAGGCATGGTCGGCCAACGCCTTCACCACCGTGTCCGACATCTACCCCCAACAGGCGGTCGGCTCCATGACGGGTCTTGGCGGCATGGCCGGTTGCGTGAGCAGCATCATCTTTCCCCTGGTTTGCGGCCGGGTGCTTGACCATTACAAAGGCCATGGCAACATCGGCTACGGCATCCTGTTCGGCATTTGCGCCTTCGCCTATGTGGTGGCCTTCATCCTCAACCACCTGATCATCCCGAAATTTGAACCGCTGACTCTCAAAAAATTGGTTGCGTAATTCGTCCTCACCCCTTTCCCCTCATCCCGATGAATCCCCACCCCTTCTCGCTTCAGAATGAACTCGCCATCGTCACCGGCGGCGGCACCGGCCTTGGCCTTGGCATTTCCAAGAGCCTGGCCGCCCAGGGCGCCCGCGTGGTCATCACCGGCCGGCGTGCCGAGGTGCTCGAAGCGGCCGCCAAGGAAATCGGCCCCGGCACCCTGGCCGTGCAGGCCGATGTGACCGTCGCCGCCGACCGCGTGCGCCTGCTGGAAACCGTGCGCACCACCTGCGGCCGCCAGGCCGGCATCCTGGTCAACAACGCCGGCGTCCATCTGAAGAAACCGGCCGAAAGCGTGACCGACGAAGAATTCGCCTCGGTGGTGCAAACCCACCTGCATGCCAGCTTCGCTCTCTCGCGCGACATCTCGGGCGAAATGCGCGCGCAAAAGCACGGCGTCATTTTGATGATCGCCTCGATGGCCTCCTACATGGGCCTGCCGTCGGTGGTCGGCTACACCTGCGGCAAAAGCGGCGTGGTCGGCCTGACCCGCTCGCTGGCCAGCGAATGGTCCAAGGACGGCGTGCGCGTCAACGCCATCGCCCCGGGCTGGATCTTCAGCGACATGAGTTCCAAGGCGCTCGACGCCGACCCGGCCCGCAAGGCCAAGGTGCTGGGCCGCATCATGACCGGCAAGATGGGAGAACCGCAGGACATCGGCTGGACCGCCGCCTTCCTGTGCTCGCCGGCGGCGCAATACATCACCGCCGCGGTGATCCCGGTCGATGGCGGCGCTTCGGTCGGCTTCTGAGCGGACACCCCAAGCAGCCCGGCAACCTGCCCGTGTCCATGGCCAATTGTCAAACCGCCCCGTGTTTGCCCGCGGGCTTGCCGCCGATTTTGCCCGCCACATTGGCCGGTCCCGGCGCCTTTTTCGGCGCCAAATATTCCTTGGGAAAAGTCGCCAAGTCCCACAACAGCGCACTGCGCCGCCACACGATGCCGTCGGCCATCTGGCGCCGGCGCTCCAGCGCCCAGTCCTTGAGCACCTTGTTGATTTCCCGCAGGTTGAACGCTTCGGGGTCGTAGCCTTGCGCCCAGTCCAGCATGTCCGGATCGGCCTCTTCGGGGTTGGCCAGCGCAGAAGTCAACTCCATGTGGCCGCCGGCCCCGCCGCAATCCTCCATCGGGCCGTTGCGGTCGCCGTCGGTGCAGGTTGGATAAGCCGCCCCCGCCTTGGGCGCGCCCACCGACATCACGGTGATCTGGTGCATCCAATCGTCGCCCAGATCGTATTGGTAGCGCAGCGTGGCTTTGGCTGCCGGGCACACTTGGTCCAGCACCAAGTCATGCGAATTTTTGCCGCTGCCCAAATCAAACACCGGGTCGGCCGCATACATTTCGCCGCGCTTGCCGGCGGCAGGATCATGGATGATGAACTGGTGCAGGTGGCCGTTGTGCCAGCCGAAGGCGATCTGCAGCACCTCGTGCAGTTCCGCCAGCGTCAAGTCGCTTGGCACCGCCAGGTCGCGCCACAAGGCCGGCTCGATGTCGGCCAGCACCACGCGCAGCACATGGATGGAAGCGGGGGCAGGTGCTGCGGTTTTGAGGGGGAATTGGGCCATGGGGAAAGGATAAAGGAGACTGGCACCTGGTTGGCCCACCCCAGCCACCTTGCCTATTTTGCTACTGCACGCTATCGCCGCCCCACGCCAAGCCCGCTTGGTCCATGAAAAAGCCGCCCGGGTGAAGGTTGGGCGGTTGGATTGAAAGTTGTTTATTGGGATGGGGTTATTTTATACGGGGGTCTGGCACCGGGGTGGCTCAAACACCAAGACGGCGTTCACTCATCCATTTGACCACCGCCGGATCCCGATGCGAGAAAAAGCTGCTCGTGTTCGTATCAAGCGTCGAGATCAGCGCCATGTCTGCCTCGTCCAGATGGAAATCGAAAATGGCGAGGTTTTCCGCCATGCGGTGCTTGTGTACCGACTTGGCCAGTGACACAATGCCGCGCTGAAGAAGCCAGCGAAGCACGATTTGTCCGACGGATTTCCCATGCTTGGCGCCCAGGTCGACCAGCACCCCGTTTTTGAAAAGATTGTTGCGTCCTTCGGCAAACGGAGCCCAGGCTTCAGCCTGAACGCCGATGCCCTGCATAAAGGCGGTGCTCTCGGCCTGCTGTTGAAAAGGATTCACTTCCACTTGGTTGACCACCGGCGCGATCTCGTTGAAAACTTTGATGTCCATCAGGCGATCCGGATGGAAATTGCTCACTCCAATGGCGCGCAACTTCCCCTGGCGATGCGCCTCCCCCATGGCGCGCCAAGACCCGTGCACATCGCCAAAAGGCTGGTGAATCAAATACAAATCCAGATACTCCAACTGCAATCGACGCATCGAATGTTCGATGGCTTGTCGGGTGCGCTCGTAGCCTGTGTCTTGCACCCAGAGTTTGGTGGTGATGAAAAGCTCCTCGCGTGCGATGCCGCCATTCCGGATCCCCTGACCCACAGCCTGTTCATTCATGTAAGAGGCTGCCGTGTCAATTAAACGGTAGCCGGACTCGATTGCATCAACAACGCAACGCGCGCACTCTTGCGCATCGGGGATTTGGAACACGCCGTAACCAACAATGGGCATTTCCACACCGTTGCTCAACGTCACCTTTTTCATGCTCGATCCTTTGAAAGGATTTGAAAGGCCAAATGGAGGCGAACCATCAGCCGACCGCGCCCTGCATCCTACCACGCACCGGCGTCAACGGTCATTCCCGGCGGACGCTTGGTGGAGCAATCCTGTTCTTGGTTGCCGTTGGTTGCGCCAATGGGTGAAGGCGACCGGCTTGCCGCCGGAGAGGGTGGTTGTGGTCAAGGTGCGTCAGGTCGCCAACTGAATAGAGTTGGTGCGGCAGGCGTCATTTCACGCGCCCGCTTCGGACAACTGACGCCCAACCATTGGCCGCCCGCGCCGCATCCTACCCAACCACACACCCGCGTCAATGGGACGCCTTCTGGGAATGGCTACTTAGCCTCCCTAGCCGCCCGCTCCTTGAGGAACACTGCCAACTCTCGATAGAAATCCGCGCTTTCCGGCACGTCCAAGACATGATCCTCGGCCATTGAACATGGAGTATTCCCAACATCGTCTTTGGCGGAAGCCTTGGCGCCGGATGCGAGCAGAAACAGGAGCATCTCCTTCTGCGGAGGACCCGCTAGGCCTTGCATGGCATAGTGAATGGGCCGCCACTGAACCTTGTCCTGCGCGTCGATTTTTGCGCCAGAGGCAAGCAGCAGCCTGACCGCTTCCAGGCTCAGTCCATACGCAGCCTCATGAATAGGCTGATCGCCCCTGATGTTGGCCGCATCCACTTTGGCGCCAGCGGCAAGCAAGAACTGAATGCCGGCGATGTTTCCGGCATGGGCCGCGTCATGGATGGGTTGGTTTCCGTTGTTGTTTTGCGCATCCGCCTTGAGCCCAAGGGAAACCAGTTTTTTGAGCACCTCAACATCGGGGTTTTCAGCCGCCAAATGCACGGCTTGGTCGCCCACGCCTGAAAACGCACTCCTCTTCCCCACAACCCTGATTCCCGCGGCGAGCAGAAAATCTTTGGCGACGGGAATCTTGGCCAACGGCGGGATGACAAAGCAAATGGGCGCGGCATCCACATCGGTCGCATCAAGCCGTGCGCCATGAGCCAGAGCCCGCTCCACATCCGCCACAGCTCCATGCTTTGCAGCATCCAATAAGGCCCGATCCAACGCCTTCTGCCGATTGATCGCCGCGAGCCAGATGCATGGCGTTGCCAAGGCGAGCAAACAAATTATGGCGGCAATAATCGTAGTTCTGTGTTTGCTCATAGGGGGGCCAAAGTTCCAAAACCAAAATCCCCGGCTGGCGGTGGCCGTGATCGAGGGTTGGTGGGGCTGAAAAGGGGGTTCTTCAGGGGCGACTCACTTGCCAGTCTTGGCGACTTCGGCTTCTTTGGCACGCTGGGCGACGAGATAGGCGTGAATCTCGGGATTTGCTGAATCCGGTAGGGAGCCGTTGTTGGATTTTGTGGAGGCTTTGGCGCCATGTTTGATGAGGAACTTGACTGCCTCCAAATTGCCGAAAGTGGCGGCGCAATGAAGAGGGCGTTGCCCAGCCACCCCTTTGGCTTCTACTCCTGCACCTGCATCTAAAAGTAACTTTAGTACCTCTACATTGCCATTGACCGCAGCATAATGAATGGCTTGGTCGCCCCACGGAGCCGGAGCATGAACATTGGCTTTTTCGTTGATCAGAAGCTTGACAACATCAGTCCTCCCCTGCATCGCCGCAAAATGAAGAGGATGCAATCCGCCCTGTTTCAGAGGCTTGGACTTCGATTGCTTTTCACGGACCAATTTGGCATATTCCAAGGAATCAGTTCCCACATAACAGCAGCCCCGAACTTGTACTCCTGTCGTATTTTCGGCATCAACAGTGACACCAGCAGCTATCAGCTTCTTTATGATTCCGATGTGGCCATTTTCCGCAGCTATGAATATCGGCGACCATCCGCCCTCGTTAGACGAGTCCGCTTTGGCGCCTGAAACAAGAAGAAATTTCATTAATTTCTCATGGCCCGTCCTGGCGCAAATATGAATCAATTGATTTCCATATCTGCTGACGGCATTTACTGGAACACCGGATGTCACTAAAAATTTGACAACTTCATCTTCGCCATTGTTTGCGGCAAGCATGGTGGAATCAATGGCCATCGGCCCTTTCAAATCAATGCCGCCTCCCGCAATAATTTCTTTGATTAAAGACATGTCTCCATCGGATACCGCCGCGTACAACTTTTGTCCAACGCTCGCCGCAAGCCCTTGAGCTGTCAAAAAAGCGATTGTCTGATCGTAGTTGCCTGCGAGGTTGCCAAGCCCTCTTTGACGAATAGCCAAATCCAAGGCCGTTTCTCCCTTGCGATTGGTGACGTCTATTTTCGCGCCATGCTTCACCAACCATTTAACCAAACCCAGTTGGCCCATCTGGGCCGCATAATGAATGGGGTAAAATCCCTCCTTATCTGCCACATCTAGTTTTGCGCCAGAAAAAAGCAGAAGATCAGCCACTTTGACGCGACGTTTCGACATCAATCTGGCTACGCCAGAACCGCCGTCAAAAACCATGGGGTCAAAGGGAGATGGAATAGCTGTACCGGATGCACACAATGCGGCAAGAGGTTGGCGGCCCTCTTTATTTTTCGCATCCACTTTCGCCCCGGCCGTCAATAAGCGCTTGACGGACTCGACATCGCCAGCTTCAGCCGCTAAATCCAAGCATGATCGATCTGTAGAAAACTTCCCATTGATCCCATTTGAAAAGCAGTCATGTCGCATGCCCGATGCAATCATGTAGCAAAGCAACTCTGATTGGCGCTCAAGTTCTTTTTCTCGGCTACGCACAGACCACTCTCCACAGACTGAAAATGGCGCCTCATCTTTGTATGCATATCTGATGTCAGATTTGGCTGCGATTAGAATTTTGGCCACCTCAACACCGGATGACTTTGCCTTATTCGACACCGTGATGTTGCCGGGTGACTCGGCAGCCCCCCCTAGATCCCAATAAACACAAGAAGCATTGATATGGGCAATCGGAGGCAACCGCCACATGTCCCACACCCCGATTTTCGCCCCAGCCGAAAGAAGGTACTTCACCATCTCAGCAGAATGAATTTCGACCGCAATATGCAAAGGTGCTCCAGAAATTCCGGAAAGCGCATCCACTTTTGCGCCATGCGAAAGTAAAAATTTAACCAGTTCAAGATGCCCCTCCGCTGTGGCTACATGAATAGCCTGACATCCATATCCATCCTTTGCATCTACGCGAGCGCCGGCCGCAAGAAGCGTTTTGATGACCTCTATGTTCCCATTTTCGCACGCCGCATGGATAGCTTGGCGCCCATTCGCAATCGTTTCCACTGCATTGACCTTGGCGCCCGAAGCAAGTAGGAATTTGACCACATCCAAATGTCCATTCCTTGCCGCAAGAAATAAAGCACGTGCATTGCTTTTCGTTGTTGCGTCCGCTTTTGCCCCGGCTTCTATCAGCAGTTTGATCGTATTCAAGTGGCCAGTCCACGCGGCCAAGTGAATCGGCTGAGCCTCGCTCAACGAATTGATCCAATAACGCCTTTTGTTTCCCCACCGCAGATCCTCTTCCGAGTCCCGCGCCGCATCCAAAATCAATCTCTTCGGATTCTTCGCCTTCGCATCCACCTTCGCTCCTGCCGCCACCAGCACCTTGAACAATTCCACCTGCCCGTTCACCGCCGCGTAGTGGATCAACTGCACCCCATCCTCATCCGCCGCGTCCACCGGCATTCCATCCGCCAACAGCCCCTTCACGATCCCCGCCTGGTCCTGCTGCGTCGAAAGCAGAACCTCCAACCATTCCATTTGCCTGTTTTGCGCCGCATCCTTGATCAATTGCGGTACGTCCGCCTCCGCCGCCTCGATTTTCGCGCCATAAGCCAGCAATAGGTTGACGACGGCGGCATCTTCGTTGGCCACCGCCATGGCGATGGGCTGGCGTCCCTTCTTGTCCGCCGCGGTTGCCTTGGCGCCGGCCGCCAGCAGCAGTTTCACCACATCGGCACGACCCTTCTTGGCTGCCAAATGCAGCGGCTGTTCGCCGTATTGGTTCGGAACATCCACTTGTGCGCCGGCAGCCAGCAGCCGCTTCACGACCTCGGCATGCCCCCTGAACGCCGCTTTGTGGATCGGCCGGATGCCGTTGGCCTTTTGCGCATCCGCCTTGGCCCCGGCGTCCAACAGCATCTGGACGATCTCGGCATTGCCCCGCTCGGCGGCCACATGAATAGGCTGGGTTCCCCGCTCGTCCGCCTCGCTTACCTTGGCACCCGCCGCGATCAACTCGTCGACCGTGTCAGCATCGTTGGCTTCAATCGCATCAAGCAAAGGGGTTTTCCTGACTATGCCATGATCCGGAGCGTCCGGAGAAATTGGCGCCGCAGGCGACCCTTTGATCTGATCCGCCCGCGTGGAAGCTGCGGCCAAGGCGACAAGAAGAGCGCAGGTGGCGAGTGGAATGTGGCGCATAGGAAAGCTGGGCGGGAAGGCATGGGGTGATTTGGACACAAAATCGTATCTTCCCGACCCTCCGCGTCAATGAGAATTTCGCCCGTTTTTACTCGGGAGGCGGACCATATGCGCCTCTTCCTCTTCTAGTTCCAGCCAATGAATCATCCCTATCGCCATGAAACGCCAACCGGACCCGCAAGGTGCCGGGCCCACAAGGTGCCAGCCCCCCGTTGAAAATAAAAACTTGACAAACGCCAAACAATAGCCCTAGAATCCCTTTGTGTGTTAGGTTTATTTTCGCACCACTATCCCCCTCTCATGCCCCGCAAACTTCGACGCCTCCAGGTTCGCCCGCATGAGGTTCCCCTCTACCACGTCACCTCGCGCTGCATCCGCAAGATGATGTTGACCGATGAACCGGGGCGCAAGGATTTTATGCTCTCTTGGCTCAAGCAGTTGCACGCGGTCTATGCGGTGGAGGTCTGCCGCTATGCCCTGATGGGAAACCATTTCCATCTCATCGTGCGCATCAATCTGGAAATGGCAAAGGGGTGGTCGGATAAAGAGGTGGCCTTCCGCTGGGCCAAGTTGCATCCGCCCCGCGATTGGGGGCATCGGCCTTTGATGGGGGAGCCTCTGGAACAATGGATCGCCAACTTGGCGAAGATGCCGGAGGCGGTTGCGGTGATTCGGCTCAAATTGGCGAACCTGGGCCAGTTCATGAAGGAATTCAAGCAGCGGGTGGCGCAAATCTTCAACAAAGCGGATCAAGCAGTGGGGGCTTTTTGGCAAGACCGCTATACCTGCGTGCCGCTGGAAAGCGAATCCCAACTGCTCGCCTGCATGACCTATGTGGACTTGAACCCCCACGCCGCCCATCTGTGCGACAAGCCGGAAAACGATCCCCACACCAGCTTGCATGAAAGCGTGAAATCTCGCGAAAAAGAGGCGAAAAATCGCCAAAAAGCACGCCTGCCCGCCACCGAACCCACCCCGGCCAAGGCCATTCGCACCGCGCAGTTTGCGCAAGAGACGCGCTTGGTCGAAGTCGTGCCTGATGCCGAGCGCCATAGTTGGACCGTCCCCATCGGCGCAACTTCCGCCCATGCGCGCCAAGGGTTGTTCAAAAATCTGCGGCTTGAGGATTACCTGCGCTTGGTGGACTTCATCGCCAGAAAACTGCGCGATGGCAAGGCGCAACTGGATGAAAAGGTGGAGGACATTCTCAAACGCACGCAGGTGAAGACAGAGAATTGGATGTCGCAGGTGCTGGGCTGGTTGGGTGGCGAAAGCTTGGGCAGCGCAAGTTTGCGCCTAAGCACGCCAGGCACGGCCTGACTTGCCATGAATGGCATCCGGTGGTTTTCACCGCCGGATGCCGAAAAATCGGGAAAAGGAAAAATCTCCGGGGCCGCTCCCTGTGGCGATCCCGTGCCAACGCGACGGCTATTCGGCCGATCGCGCGGGTTTTCACTTGAGAAAGAACGGGGAATCACCCACACGGCGGACGCAATCGTCCAAACAGCCCACGCATGACCGTTCCGAGGAAGTGTAGTTCCCCCTTTCCAACATCCGCAAGACGATTTGCGCTGATTTTTCAACCGTGATTTTTCAACGGGTGCCAGACCCTGGTATGGCTCAAGACGATTTGCGCTGATTTTTCAACCGTGATTTTTCAACGGGTGCCAGACCCTGGTATGGCTTAAAGACCCATTGACCCCCTCCCCGTACCATGCCCGCATGGCGTCGCTCCCTTTGCATCTTTACCTTGACCCGGCCGCCGGCCCGCTGCTACCGCAGGCCATTGCGGCGGCCGGTGCACAGGGGGCGATGGCGGATGCGTTGTGGGTGTTCCCCGGCTCGCGCGCGGCGCGGCGCTGCAAGGAATTGCTCGCTTTGAGCGGCGCGCATTTGGCCCCGCGCATGACCACCCTGGGCGCGCTGCCCGAATGGTTGCGCACCGATCCGTTGCCGTTGGCCTCTGACTTGGTGGTGAGTTTGGCCAGGGCGGTGGGCGCGCGCCAAGTCGGCGCAGCATTGGAGCCGGCCTTCCCCCAGCCGCCAGAAGCTGATGATTGGGCCGGCTGGCTGGCGCTAAGCCGGCAAATCGGCCGCTTGGCCAATGACTTGGGCGAAGCCGGTTTGACCTTTGAGACGGTGGAGGCCAGCGACACCCAAGCCGCGCGCTGGCAGGCGCTGGCAAAGGTTGAAACCGCCGCCTTGGCGCAATTGACGGCGTGGGGCGTTGGTGAAAAAAACGCCGCGCGCCGCGCCCATCAGGCGGCGCTGTCTGCCGACCCCACAGCCAGTCCCGCCGCCAATCCCAACCTGCCCTTTGGCCGCATCGTGCTGGTGGCCTGCTTGGATGTCTCGCGCCCGGCCCAAGCCGCGCTGGAAGGTTTTTGGGCCGGCGGCGGGCAGGTGTTGATTCTCACCCCCGCTTTGCAAAAGCGCCAAACCCGCACCTGGTTTGATGCCTGGGGCCGGCCGGTGCCCGCCAGCTGGCAAGATGACAACTGCTTGGTGAAATTGCCGCAAGAACCGATTTTCGTGCCCGATTTTGGCGCGCAGGCCGGGCAGGTGACCGCCTCGGTGCGCCATTGCCTAAGCCAAGCGCCCGCCCTCTCGCCCGATGATTTCAGCGTGGGCGTGGCCGATGAAACCCAAGCCCCGCTGCTCAAAATCATGCTCGAGAACGCCGGCCTGCCGGTGCGCCACGGGCCGGGCCGCCCTGCCGCCGACAGCCCGCCGGCTGCCGCCTTGCGCGCGCTTTGCGCCTACCTGCGCCAACGCGACCCCACCGATGCCACCCGCAAGCCGGAGGCTTTGTGCGAAGCACTGGGCAATCCCACCCTGGCCCAATGCGCGTTGGCGGTGGTGGGCGATGCGGCGGCGGTGGTGGGCGATGCGGCGGCGTTGGTGGCGCTGCAAGCTGCCATCAAAGCATTGCCCATTGAAAAAATTGAAACCAAAGAACTTTGGCGCCAATGCGACGCCGCCTTGCTGACGCTTGGCGCCGGTGAAGCGCATCTGCCGGCCTGGGGCAGCCATTGGCGCACGTTGCTGGCCAGCTGGTTCCCGCCATCGACTGCGCCAGCCGCCACCTTTGGCCCGGCGCGCGATTTGGAAAAAGCCCTCGCCTTGCTGGATGCCACGCTAACCACCCTTGAAGCGGCGCCGGTGGCGCTGGAGCCCATCGGCGCGGCGGTTTCAATTGATGTGGTGTTGGACGCACTGACCGGCCAAACCATCCCCGAAGAAGGCGGCAATGCCGCCGTGGAATTGATCGGCCCCTTGGAGTGGCTGCTCGATGACGCCCCCCACCTGATTCTGACTGGGCTCAATGGCGAATACCTGCCCGCGCCGCCCAAGCCACACCCCTTTCTGCCCGACAGCCTGCGCAGGAAATTGGGCTTATCGTGCGACGCCACCCGCCTGGCCCGCGACTTGGCTTCGTTTGAAGCGGTCTTGGGTTCGCGCCAAACCGTGTTGTTGGCCGCCCAAAACAATCTGGAGGGCGCCGCCCTCACCCCTTCGCGCCTGCTCCTGCGTTGCGACGACGACACCTTGGCCGCCCGCTTCAAGCGGTTCTTTTTGCCCGCCGAGCAGGCCGCGGCGGGCGCACCCATGGCGCCAGAAGGGGTGGATCAATTTTTACCCATCGCCGTGCCAGAACATGCGCCGGGCCTGACCCAACTCTCGGTCAGCGGCTTCAAAGCCTATCTGGCTTGCCCTTACCGCTTTTGGCTCACCCACGCCTTGAAGTTGCGCCAAGGCGCCGAAGTCTCGCGTGAATTTTCGCCGCAGGATTTTGGCTCGTATTTGCACAAGGTATTGGCCGCCTTTGGCAACAGCAAGCTCAAAGACAGCGACGACCCGCGCGCCATCGAGCACTTTTTGCTCACCGAACTGGAAGCCCACTTTGACCGCGATTTTGGCGATGCCCCACGGGTGGCGCTGCGCCTGCAAAAAGCCATGCTGCAAGCGCGCCTGAAAGCCTTTGCCAAAACCCAGGCGCAACTTGCGCCCGACTGGGAAATTGAAGCGGTTGAACTTGACCAACAAAATACGACTTGGGTTGAAGGCTTCACCTTGCGCGGGCGCATCGACCGTTTGGATCGCCATCGCCACACCGGCCAGTTGCGCATCTTGGATTACAAAACCTCCGACAAGGCCAAAGAGCCGCACAGCCAGCACCTCAAAGGCGACGCATGGATCGATCTGCAATTGCCGCTGTACACCGTGCTGTGCAATGCGCCGGATGCACAGGTCGGTTATTTCAACCTGGATCAAGAAGATGCCAGCATCGCCCTGTGGTCGGAAAAAGCCAAAGCCAACCTGGGCGAAGGCGTGGAAAAAGCCCGCGCCATCGCCCAAACCATTTTGGGCGGCGGCCGCGCCGCGTTTTGGCCACCCAACGATCCACCGGCCTTTGACGACGGCTTGCAAGCCTTGTGCATGGACCACGCCCCCGACCGCGCGGCTCGCTTTGCGCGCGCCATGGAGGGCCAGCCATGAAGCTTGATTTTGACCCCGATCCCTACGGCGTGGCCGCCCATGCGGTGTACGCCGCTTCGGCCGGCAGCGGCAAAACCCACCAATTGACCAACCGCTACCTGCGCCTGCTGCTGGCCGGCGTGCGGGTGGAGGCACTTGGCCAACAGGACAACCCCTTCGCCCCCGAGCGGATTTTGGCCACCACCTTCACCAAAAAAGCCGCCGGTGAAATCCGCGCGCGGGTGATCCAGCGCCTGCTCGACACCCCCAAGCTGGTCAAAACCCTGGCGCAGGTGGAGCAGGACAAGCCCTCGCCCACCCACCTGACGGATCAGGAAGTCAAGCGCATGCTGCGCCTGCTGGCCAATCGCATGCACCGCCTGCGCATCGGCACCCTGGATGCCTTTGTCGGGTCGCTGGCGGCGGTGCTGGCGCCGGAACTTGGCATCACCGGCGAAGCCTTGGTGATCGAAGAGCAATGGGCCTTGGCCGCCAAAGTGCGCGAATCGGCGATCGAGCACGCGTTGGAGCAATTGGGCGACAAGGCCGGCGAAGCCACCCTGCACGCGCTGCATGACGGCTTTCATGGCGGTGCGGCCCTTGGCAAAGTGCTGGCGCCGCTGTCCAGCACGGTGGCGCAGTTGCTCGCCCTGTACCGTGAAAACCCCGAGGCTCGCTGGGGCATCCCGCCGGCTTGGTGCCAGAGTGCACCCTTGTCTGATGCAGAAGTGGAACGGCTGGCCGACAACCTACGCCTCTGGTCGCAGGAAGACTGGAAGCACGCAAGCATTAACAAGGCGCTGGAAAAAGACGCCAACCTGGTGGGCACCCCCGACTGGGCCCGCCAAGTGGACACCGCCGCGGGCATTTGGGGCAAGGTGCGCCAGGGCGAAAACATGATGTATAAAAAACCGCTGAGCCTTGATCTGATCAACGCCTATGAGCGCTTGATTGGCCATGTCGATGCGCTGGAATTTGAGCGCCTAAGCACCATGTTCGCCGCCCGCAAAGCATTTCTTGGCGTGTATGACGCCGGCGAGCGCGCGGTGCGGCGCCGGCTGTCGGTGTCTTATTACTCCGATGCCTTGGAGCAATTGGCGCAGCTGCCGGAAATCTTCAAACCCGAACTCTACGAGCGCCTGGACGGCCAGTTGGACCATCTGCTGTTTGATGAATTCCAAGACACCTCGCGCGCGCAGTGGCACCTGTTTGAACCCTTGGTTTCTGAGTTGCGGGCCGGCAGCGAGCGCGAGCGATCCACCCTGGTGGTGGGCGACCCCAAGCAGGCCATCTACGGCTGGCGCGGCGGCTGCGTCGATCTGTTTCATGCGGCGCAAGTGGGCGTTTCCACCTATCCCCTGGCCGTGAGTTACCGCAGCAGTCCGGCCATCATGCAAACGGTGAACCGGGTGTTTGTCGGCATTGCCGACAACCCGGCCTTGATGCACGACAAACTCGATGGCGCGCCACTGCGCGCGGCATGGTCTGAATTCCAACCGCACCAAGCCGCCAATGCCGACATGCCCGGCGCGGCCTGCTTGGTGACTTTGGGCTTGGCGCCCACCGCCAGTGGCGATGAAGACGACAACGAGGAGGGTGATGGATCGTATGCCGGCGCAGTGGCCAATTACGTGGCCTACACATTGTCGGCCCATGATTTCAACTCGGCGGGCGTGTTGGTGCGCGGCAATGCGATGGGCCAAGCCCTGCTGCTGGCCCTGCGCAAAGTGGCGCCCGCCGATTGGTCGGTCGAAGGCGAAAAAGGTTGTTTGATCGCCGACCACCCCGCCGTCGCACCTTGCCTAGCTTGGTTGCGTCTGGCGGACAACCCCGATGATTTGATTGCCGCCGCGCAAGTGGCCGCTTCACCCTTGGAAAAGAACCGCGACCGTCAGGAAGCGGGCGTCAATCAAGATTCCACGCCCGCTCCCTTACGGTCGCGGTTCTTTCATGCGTCGCCATGGCTTAATCTTGATTCACTTAAAGCCTGTGCCGCCCAAACCAGCGCCCAAGCCCACAGCCAACTCACCCAAACCGGCTTGCTCGCCACCCTGGCCGGCCTGCGCATCCGTTTGCTGCCCAGTTGCAACGCCTCGGCGGAAGCGGCGCTGGATCATCTGCTGGTGCTGGCCGCCGATTTTGAGCAAAACGACCGTTTGCGCACCGGTGGGGCGGCCCGCTTCTTGAGTTTTGTCGCCGATCAGGCCTTGCCGGGCGGGGTCATGCAGCAGGGCAAAAAAACCCTGCGGGTGATGACCCTGCACAAGAGCAAGGGCTTGGAGTTTGATGCCGTCTTCATGCCCGACCTGCACGGCAAATTGCAAGGCTCCAAAAACCCCACCGCCCTGGTCAGGCGCGCCACCCCAGCGGCGGCGCCAAGCGCCGTGCTGCCCTATTTGAAAGAGGCGCAAGTGGCGGCCTTTGGCCCGCAGGCCAAACAGCTGGCCGACAGCGCCTTCACCGCGCAGGTGCAGGAATCCCTGTGCTTGCTGTATGTGGGCATGACCCGCGCCCAGCGTTTTTTGGCCCTGCTGGTGCCGCCCATCCGCGAAACCAAATCCGGCCTGTCCAAAGTCGGCCGCGACGACCTCTCCCCGGCCGCCTTGCTGCGCCACGCCCTGGGTGCGCCGATGGATGCGCCGGAAGAAAACAAGGGCGAACAAAGCCTGTGGCAAACCAAGCATGGCACGCTGCCGGCCAAGCCCCCCACTGCCCCGGCACCACAAGCGCCGGCGGCCGCACCGCCACCCGCCCGGGCGCCGATCGTGTTCGGCAATCAAAAACAAAAACGCGGCTTCACCTTCGCTTCGCCCAGCGCCGGCGCCCACTTCCAAGAAGCAGGCGCAAGCGCAACTGTGGACACCGCCGCCAGCGACCACGCCAAAACGCTGGGCACTCTGGTTCACGCCTATTTTGAACACGTGGGTTTTGTGGACCAAAGCCCGGCCCCCGACCTGGCGATCCTGGCCGCGCTCCAAACCCGGGCGCAAGTTGCGCCCACCCTGCTTGAAGAAGCCAAGCGCGTCATCGCCGCCGCACTGGCCGCGCCGGCCGTCCACGCCGCCCTGTCGCGCCGCGGCGCCGCCACATTGCATGTCGAACAACCCATGCTTGGCCGCAATGCCGAAGGCAAACCGGTGTTTGGCATCGCCGACCGCGTGGTGATTTGGGAAGAAAACGGCCGCGCCACCCGCGCCGAAATCCTCGACTACAAAACCGACACCCTTGCCGGCCCGGACAGCGCCGCCCAAGCCCGACAACGCCACGGGAGCCAACTCAACGCCTACCGCGCGCTGTTGGCAGAGGCGCTCAGTGTGCCGGCGAATCGAGTAAAAGCCCAATTGGTGCTGGTGCGCTCGGGGGAGGTGGTGGAGATTCAGGACGGACCCTTAGGATATTAATTAATCCCCTAAATAAATTTTGCGTTTGCGTTTTTCCACCCTACCATCCGCATTCATCATTCACACCCTCATCGGGCGGGCACCCCCGCGGCCATGCGCTGAATATGCCCTGATTTTCCCCTCTTCCCCATTGCCAAAAACACCATGCAGACCTCCCCTTCCTCCGCCTCTTTGACCGCCGCATCCGACTCTTTGGACGCCGCGGACCTTGCCCTTTTGGCGGAAGCCGCCGCCGGCACCCGCATGCTGCGCGAGCAGGTGGGCCGCATCATCATCGGCCAGCAGGACACGGTGGAGGCACTGTTGGCCGCCACGCTGGCCGAGGGCCATGTGCTCTTGGTCGGCGTGCCCGGCCTGGCCAAGACGCTCTTGGTCAAGACGCTGGCCACCGCGCTGGGCTGGCGTTCGGCGCGCATCCAGTTCACGCCGGACATGATGCCGGCCGACATCATCGGCATGGAAATCCTGCAGGAGGACGGCTCCGGCGGCCGCGCCATGCGCTTCGTGCCCGGGCCGGTGTTCGCCCACATCGTCTTGGCGGATGAAATCAACCGCACCCCGCCCAAGACCCAGGCCGCGCTGCTGGAGGCGATGCAGGAGCGGCAGGTGACCTCGATGGGCAAGCGCCATCCGTTGGAGCGCCCGTTCATGGTGGTGGCCACCCAGAACCCGATCGAGCAGGAAGGCACCTATCCCTTGCCGGAGGCGCAACTGGACCGTTTCATGTTCAGCCTGTGGCTGGATTACCCCAGTCGTGATGAGGAAGAAGCCATCGTGTCCGCCACCACCACGCCGCATGAGGTGGAGGTGCAAGCAGTGTTCTCGCGTGAAAAACTGCTGGCCTTCCAGCAACTGGTGGCGCGTGTGCCGGCGGGCAAGCAGGCGGTGGCCGCTGCGGTCGCCATCGCGCGCGCCACCCGCCCGGGCAGCGCCGATGCGCCGGAATTCGTGCGCCGCTATGTCGAGTGGGGCGCCGGTCCGCGCGCGGCCCAGCACATGATTTTGGCCGGCAAGGCGCTGGCGGTGATGGCCGGCGAACCGGCCGTCACGCTGGCGCACATCCGCCGCGCCGCGCCCTTGGTCCTGCGCCACCGCGTGCTGGCCAACTTCCAGGCCGCCGGCGACCGGGTGGATGCGACCAAGATC
>CAZKVP010000065.1:0-18025 GCA_964556215.1 uncultured Phycisphaeraceae bacterium | reverse complement strand
CTGGCGCTGTCGGGTTTCTTCAAAAAGTCCAACATCTCCACCCTGCGCGAACTTTCCATGCGCAAGACCGCCGACCGCATCAGCGACCAGACATTGTCGGCGCGCAAGTTGGAGGATCCGCGCGCCTCGCAACGCACGGTGCCGGGCGGGCGCGAGCGCCTGATCGCGGGACTGACGGCCGACGCCAACGCCGTCCGCGTGGTGCGCGCGGCCAAGCGGCTGGCCACCGCGTTGCACGCCCCGTGGACGGTGGCCTTTGTCGAGACGCCGGAATTCAAGGATGCGGAGCCCGATGCGCGGACGGCATTGCAGCAGGCCCTGGCGCTGGCCCAGCGCCAGGGCGCGCGCGTCATCACCGTGCCCGGCTTGGATCCGGCCGAGGAAATGCTGGCCCTGGCCAGGAGCGAGGGTGCCACCTGCGCCGTGGTCGGACGGCCTGCGCACCAGCCGGTTTGGCGCGCCTTTTTGGGCCGCGACATGGTTCAGCGGCTGGCCGATGGGGGGGTCGAAGTCCATACGGTGGTGGTGGATCCGCCCAAACTCCGCTTGCGCGCGCCCAGCACCAACGCCTGGTTGCCCACCGTCAGGGAAACCGCGCTGGCCCTCACGGCCATCGGCCTGTGTGCCGGGATTTCCGCCGGTATCGTGCGGTTGTGGCCGAATTTCGCGCTGGCCAATGTCATCATGATTCATCTGGCCGGGGTGGCACTGGTGGCCGCGCGGGCGGGGCGCGGCCAGGCCACGGCGGCTGCGGTGTTGTCGGTGTTTGTCTTTGATTTTTTCTTCGTGCCGCCGCGCTTCACTTTCGCGGTGGCCGACGGCCAGTATGTCGTCACCTTCGTCGTGATGCTGGGGGTGGCGTTGCTCATTGCGACCCAAACCTACCGCATCCGCAGCCAGGGGGCCGCCTCGCGCCAGCGCGAGCGCCACACCGACGCGCTCTTGCGCATGACCACCGCGATGGCTGCCTGCAGCGGCCTTAAGCCGGTGCTCGACACGGCGGCGGCGCAATTGGCGGTGGTGTTCCGGTCGCCAACAGACATCCTGCTGGCCGAAGGCGACGGCTTGATTCTGCGCGCGACCTCGGAGGTGCGCGGCAACCTGACCCCGGCCGAGATGGCCGTGGCGCGCTGGGTGCGCCAGAACAGCCGCCCGGCCGGCCGCGGAACCGACACGCTGCCGGGGGCCGAAGCGCTGTTTGTGCCGCTCTTGGTCTCGGGCCGGGTGGTGGGCGTCGCCGGTTTTCACGGCGACAATGCGGAGGATATGCTGGATCCGGATGTGCGCCCGCATCTGGATGCGATGACCGGGCAGGTGGCGCAGTCGGTGGAGCGGGCGCAATTGGCGGCCATCGCGCGCGAGGAGACGGCCAAGGCCGAATCCGAACGCCTGCGCGGCACGCTGCTCTCCAGCGTGTCGCACGATTTGCGCACGCCGCTGTCGGTCATCGTCGGCGACAGCGAGCAATTGATGCACGGCCCGGAAAAAACGGTGGATGAACGCCGTGCGCTGGCGCTTGCCATCCACGGCGAAGCCGTGCGTCTGGACCGCCTGGTGGGCAACCTGCTCGATATCACGCGGCTGGAAACCGGCGCCGTCAACCCGCGCCGCGAAATGCTGCCGGTGGAGGAAATCATCGGCGCGACGCTGGCGCGGCCGATGCCGGAATTCGAGGACCGGGAGATGGGGGCACAGGTGCCGCCCAACCTGCCCATGGTCAGCGTGGACGCGGTGCTGGCCGGCCAGGCACTGATGCACCTGTTGGAAAATGCCGCGCGCTACAGCCCGCCGGGCACGCCCATTACCGTCTCTGCGCAGGTGGAGGGGGGATGGGTCGCCATCCACGTGCTGGACCGCGGGCCGGGATTGAAGCCGGGCGAGGCTGAAAAAATATTCGACAAATTTTTCCGCGGCATCGCCGCCACGGGCAAGCGCGGCACCGGCCTTGGCCTTGCCATCTGCCGGGCCATCATCGAGGCCCATGGCGGCCAGGTGTCGGCCGCCAACCGCGAGGGCGGCGGGGCGGATTTTGCCATCCGCCTGCCGGCTTCCAAGGAGCATCCATGAACACCCTGCCCCGCATTCTTGTGGTTGAAGACGACCCCGGCATCACCCGCCTCTTGCGCTCCGCTTTGGCGCCAAAACATGCGTTGCAGGAAGCGTCCAGCGTTTCACTGGCGCTGGCCCACGCCGCAACAACCCCGCCGGACTTGGTGCTGCTGGACCTTGGCCTGCCGGATATGGACGGCTTGGAATTCCTGCGCCAGTTCCGCGTCTGGTCGCAGGCGCCGGTGATCGTGCTGTCGGCCCGCCAGCGCGAGGACGACAAGGTGCGCGCGCTCGACGGCGGGGCGGACGACTACCTGACCAAACCCTTTGGCACCGCCGAACTGCTGGCGCGGGTGGGTGCGGCCCTGCGCCGGGTTGCGCGGGCGGGGGGGGGGGCGCAAGTGGATCCCATTTACCGGCATCAGGGCTTGGTTGTGGACCGCGCCGCCCACCGCGTGTTTGCGGAGGATGCCGCGGGCGAAAAAACGGAAATCCACCTGACCGCCATTGAATTCAAATTGCTGGCGATGCTGGTCAAACATGCGGGCAAGGTGCTGACCCATGCCTTCATCCTCAAGGAGGTTTGGGGTCCGGCCAACCAGGATGAGAACCACTACTTGCGCGTGTATGTCGCCAGTTTGAGGCGCAAGATTGAAAAGGAGCCGGCGCGGCCCAAACACATCCTGACCGAGTTGGGGGTGGGGTACCGGATGGCGGAAGGGGTATGAAGTTGCGCCTGCGCGGGGCTTTGGCGATTTGATGCCGTTTTGATAAGCGTTTTTGGGGCCTTTGATAACTTCACGAACGCCAAGCGGGTCAGCCCGCTGGATTCGCCCCAATGCTTCCTCCCCAATCCGGCCTTCGCCAAGGCCAAGATGGAAGCCACGCCCGCCACCCCCATGGAAGATTCCGCCAGTCCGCCGCCTGCCGTTTCATCCCCGTCCGTCCCTGTTCCCGCCTTGGCCCACGCCGGGCATGGCCCGTTCAAGAGTGCTTCCCTGGCCGCCCTGACGCTGGGCGCCTTGGGCGTCGTCTACGGCGACATCGGCACCAGTCCGCTGTATGCGATGAAGGTGAGCGTGGCCGCTTTGATGTCGCATGCCTCCGCCGCCGACATGGGCGCCCTGGCCGCGCTGGTGCAGGGCAATGTGCTGGGGCTGCTCTCGCTCATCGTCTGGGCGCTCATTTTGGTGGTGACGATCAAATACCATGTGGTGGTCCTGCATGCCGACAACAAGGGCGAGGGCGGCATCCTGGCGCTGATGGCCCTGGCGTTGCTCGGCCCCAACCGCCCGCGCGGCAAATGGGTGGCGATCTTCTTCATGCTGGGGTTGTTCGGCACCGCGTTACTCTACGGTGACGGCGCCATCACGCCGGCCCTCTCGGTGCTGTCGGCGGTGGAAGGGTTGCAGGTGGCGGCCGACCAGTTCCATTGGACCATTTCGCAGAACACCATCATCGGCATCACGATCTTCATCCTGGTCGCCCTGTTTGCCGTGCAGCGCTTTGGCACTGGCAAAATCGGTGGCGCGTTCGGGCCGATCATGATCGTGTGGTTCCTGGTGCTGGCGGCCATGGGGCTGCCGTGGATTTTGCGCCATCCCGGCGTGTTCGCCGCTTTTTCGCCGCTGCATGCCATTCATTTCGTCGGCGCACACGGCTGGCAGTCCATGGCGGTCATCGGCTCGGTATTCCTGGTCGTCACCGGCGGCGAGGCGCTGTACGCCGACATGGGGCACTTCAGCAGCAAAGCGATCGACATCGGCTGGTTCTGCGTGGTGTGCCCCTGTCTGCTGCTGACCTATTTCGGCCAGGGCGCCTTCATGCTCGACGCTGCCCACCAAGTGACGGCGGCGGCCAATCCGGAACAACTCAAGGAAGCCTCCCGCCTGTTTCAGGAGGCCATCGGCGACCCGTTCTACCGCATGGCCCCGCATTGGGCGCTGTATCCGCTGGTGGCCCTGGCGACCGTGGCCACCATCATCGCCAGCCAGGCGCTGATCACCGGCGTGTATTCCATCACCCGCCAGGCCATCCAGTTGGGCTACTGCCCGCCGATGCGCATCGTGCAGACTTCGGCCAAGGAATTCGGCCAGATTTATGTGCCGTTCGCCAACTGGGCCCTGCTTTTCACCGTTGTTTTGCTGGTTCTTTCCTTCCGCGCCTCCGAGGCGATGGCTTCGGCTTACGGCATCGCGGTGGCATTGACCATGACCATCACCACTCTGCTTCTCTGGTTTGTGGTGCGCCGCGTGTGGCGTTGGCCGCTGGTGTTCGCCATCCCGCTGGTGGTTTCGCTGCTGTCGCTGGACTGCGTTTTCCTGTTCTGCAACCTGCTTAAGATCAAGGACGGCGGCTGGGTGCCGTTGTCCATCGGCGGCGGCCTGCTGCTGCTGTTCCTGACCTGGAAGCAGGGACGCAAAACCCTGGGCGAAAAGTTGAAGGAGCACCAATTCCCTCTGGAGAAATTCCTTGAATCCATCGTTCGCGGCGGCAAAGACATCGTCCGGGTGCCGGGCACGGCGGTGTTCATGACCGGCAGCACCAGTGGAACGCCCGGCTGTCTGCTGCACAACCTCAAGCACAACAAGGCGCTCCATGAGCGGCTGCTGTTTGTCACCGTTTTAAGCGAGGAAGTTCCGGTGGTTTCCGAAGAGAGGCGGACGCATGTCGAAAAAATCGGCGAAGAGGCCTGGCGCGTCGTCATGCGCTACGGGTTCATGGAGTCGCCGGACATTCCGGCGGCCTTGGCGGCCTGCCCGGGGATTCCATACCGGGAGCAGGAGGCGACCTTCTTCCTGGGCCGTGAGCGCATCATTCCGGATGCCGGCAAAAACGCCTTCCACCGGTTGCGCATGGCACTCTTCGGACTGATGACCCGCAATGCCCGTTCCGCCACCGATGTGTTTGAACTGCCGCCCAATCGGGTGGTGGAGTTGGGGTCGCAGGTGGAACTGTGACGGCGCCGGATTGGCCCTAAAATCCCGCCCTATGCGCTCAACCTACGATGTGATTGTGATTGGCGGCGGCCATGCCGGCGCCGAGGCGGCATGGGCGGCGGCCAATGCGCTGGAGGCGCAACTGCCTGCGGGGCAGGGCGAGGTGCTGCTGATCACCATGGATCCGCTCAAAACCGGCGCCATGTCGTGCAACCCGTGCATCGGCGGTTTGGCCAAGGGCCAGTGCGTGCGCGAGGTGGATGCGCTTGGCGGTTTGATGGGGTTGGCCGCCGACGCCACCGGCATCCAATTCCGCATGCTCAACGCCAGCAAGGGGCCGGCGGTGCACGGGCCGCGTTGCCAGAGCGACAAATACGCCTATGCGCGCGAGGTGCGGCGCCTGCTGGCCACCCGCGAGAACCTGACCCACGAGCAGGGCTTGGTCGAGGACTTCATCGTTGAAGAAGGACCGGACGGCAAATATTGCGCCGGCATCGTGGCGCGGGTGCCGCCGGAGGGCGATCCGCGCAGCAACCGTGCGGCCATGGGCGCGGATTGCTGCGCCGGACCGTGCGCGGCCAGCCGCTTTGTGCCGGCCAGCGTGGCCCTTTCGGACCAATGGGAGCGCAAGGAAATTCGCGCCAAGGCCGTGGTGCTGACCACCGGCACCTTCATGCGCGCCATCATGCACACCGGCCCCGAGCAGACCAAGGGCGGGCGGGTGGACGAAGGCACGGCCGACGGCATCTCCGGCGCGCTCACGCGGCTGGGTTTTGATCTGCACCGTTTGAAGACCGGCACCCCGCCGCGCTTGGCGGCACAGACGGTGGATTTTTCGCATTTGAAGCCGCAGGCCGGCGATGCCATCCCGCAGCCCTTCAGCGAAATGACATTGCGCGCGACCTTCCCCAGGATGCCGCAGGTGGATTGCCACGAGACGCACACCGACGAAGCCCTGCACGAAATGATGCGCGCCAACCTGGACAAGGCGCCGATGTACAACGGCCAGATCGCCAGCAGCGGCCCGCGCTATTGCCCCTCGTTCGAGGACAAGGTGGTGCGCTTCGCCGACAAGCATTCGCACCATGTGTATCTGGAGCCGGAGTCGCTGGAATCCAACGAGATCTACTGCAACGGCATCAGCACCTCGATGCCCAAGGAAGTGCAGGAGCAGGTCATCCGGCGTCTGCCCGGCTGCGAAAACGCCAAGGTCCTGCGCTGGGGCTACGCGGTGGAATACGACGCCGTGCGCGGCCATCAGTTGGATGCCACCTGCCAAAGCAAAGTGCTGCCCGGCCTGTTCACCGCCGGCCAGCTGAACGGCACCAGCGGCTATGAAGAGGCGGCGGCACAGGGCTTGCTCGCCGGCCTCAACGCCGCGCGGTTGCGCCTTGGCAAACCGTTGGTGCGCCTGGGCCGTGAGCAGGCCTACATCGGCGTGATGATGGATGACCTGGTGACCAAGGTGCCGGTGGAGCCGTACCGCCTGTTCACCAGCCGCGCCGAATGGCGCTTGCATTTGCGCTCCGACAATGCCGACGAGCGTTTGACCGGATTGGGCCGGCAGTGGGGGTTGGTCTGCGACCAGCGCTGGCGGATTTTCAATGAAAAGCGCGAGGCCAAGGCGAACTTGCGCGAGTTGTTCAAAAGCATCAAGGTGGATGTCATCAGCGAAAGCGGCGAGAAAAAACGCATCAGCCTGGCGCAGTGGGCGAGCCGGCCGGAAGTGACGCTGGATGAGGTGATGGAAAAAGTGGGCACGGCGGCTATTCGCGTTGAAGAAACAGAAGCTGAATCCGAAACGCGGCGGGCCGCCGCGTCCACTTTGTTTTCGCCCGCAGTGGTTTCCGCCGTCTGGTCGGAAAACCTCTACGCCGGTTTCCTCGCCCGCCAGGAAGCCGAAGTCGCCCGCCTGCGCGCCGACGAACACACCGAATTGCCTGCGGGCATGGATTTTTCCAACATCCCCGGCCTGCGCACCGAAGCGCAATTGCGGCTGGCCAAATTCCGCCCCGCCACCTTGGGCCAGGCCGGCCGCCTGGAGGGGGTGAACCCCACCGATGTGATGGTGATCAGCGTGTGGTTGGGAAAGCTGAAAAAGAGCAAGCCGGCGTAAATGATTAATGTCTGAATTTTCAGACATTAATCGCACGTAGGCCGCCTGGTGTCTGAAAAAGCAGACATTAGGCCGAGGCGTTGATTTAGGGTTTCTGTGTTTTGCGCTTGCGCGGGGGTTTGGCCGTTTTTTTCGGTTGCGCCAACTGCTCCAGAATCATCCGCGCGAGCTCCAGCTTTTGGGCGTCAAGTGGCATGGCCATGAACCGCTCGCGGGCGGCATCATCCAAGACATCCATGCAATGGGCGATCAGGGTTTGCAGAACGGCGTGCGGTTCGGCACCGGGGGAGTGGTTTTTGCCAGAGCCCTCATGGGCCAGCAGATGCGGCAACGCGCCGGCGGGATAGGCCGCGCTCGCTTTGCGTTTGGGCGGTTTGCCCACATCCGGATAAGCCAGTTCCATGTAGCGCTTGAGCGCGTCTTCCGGGGCCACTTGACAGGCTTTGGCCCAGACGATGAACTCCGCCAAATCCACCCGGCGGGACTTGGTTTCGCAGTACTGGATATAGGTCTGGGTTTTGCCGTCCAGCAGTGCCGCCAAGTCGCGCTGGGAGAGGTTGGCTTCCTCCCGCATGGCGCGCAGCAGGGCGGGAATCGGGCTGTATTGCTTGAGGTGTTGGACTTTGGTTCCCATGCCCGAAAGTGTCGGGGGTGGGGATGTCGAAAATAGATTGGGTTCTTATTGACTAAACAAAGAACTCAAAGTAATATCATATCCGTATCTATCCCGAACTTCTGTTCGGTTTTATTTTCCAAATCCATCAAGGCGCGTTCATGCCACCCACTTTTCAATCCGCCGTGGCGTTGGCCAAGCAAAAGCAATTGCGCGCCGCTGATGCCGAATTCAAGGAATTGGCGTTTTCTTCTTCGCGTATTTTCGGTTTTGACGCGGCGGTGGCCTCCGTGCGGGGGGCGTTGGCGCGGGCGGAAACATTGCTGGCGCAAGCGGGTAGGTTGGGCCCGGGCAAAGTTTTTTCGCAGCGGCATTTGTTGAATGAGGCGCGATTGTTGGTGCAGGACGATTCCTCCATCAACGACTTGCACGCCAAGTGCGAGGCGCAATTGGCAGAGGCGCGCAGGCATTTTGACGAAGCGGTCAAAGAGGCCAACGCCGGCCACCTGAAAAAAGCCAATGCGGAAATTGCCGCAGCCCATGCCATAGACGCCGAAACGCCGGAAATCTGCCACGCATATCACGAGATCAGTACCCGCTATCAGCAGCATTACAGGGATACCCGGCATCTGCGTGTCTTCGGTTATTGCGCGGCGGCTTTGGTGGCGGCTTTGGTGCTTGGCATCGGGGGGTATTTCATGTTGCGGGACACTTGGGAGGCGGATCATGGGGGGGAGCTTTTGGCATCAAGCGCCAAGGCACTGCAGTCCGATGCGGCGCAACATGATTTTGAGGCGATTGAGGCGGCCAATGAGGCGATTGTTTTGGTGGGAGATCACCCGATTGAGAACAAGTCATTGCGCGAGGCGCTTGAAAGTGCCAAGCGAATCAGGGCCGGCGCCACCAGCCGGGTGGAAGCATTGCGCAAGGGCATCGAAGCGGTGAAGGCTGATGTGGCCCAAGGGCATCATGCCGAGGCACAGAAAGCATGCGCCGTACTGGAGGCGACATTGGAAAAGTTGGGTCCCGGCGCGGAATCCCTGTTGACCGAAGTCAAGGGATTGAGTGCGGAATCCCTCGTCGCCATGGGGGATTTGGCGATGGCAGCGGCAGGGAAGGAGTGGGCGGGTATCAGTAATCAATTGCCGGGCCAGGATGCGGACGCCACTGCCCAGTGGGATGCGCCCGCGGTGCGTGCGCAAGCCAAGCAATTCATTGACACATTGCCCCGGCGCGCCGGGTTGCGCCCACGGGATGCATCCAAGTTGACGCGACAGGCTGATTTGGCCATTGCGAAAGCGAACCGGAAAATTCGTGAAGACAACGCCGCGATATTGACCAAGGGCGGCAATCAGGCCGAGTTGTACAACCGATTGGAGCGTACGGAAGAAGCCGCTGCAGCGGCGGAAAAAGTACTGAAAGATTTGGCGGCGGTTCCGGCGCAGGATGTGGATGATGCCGTGCGCCGGAATGTATCCGTCAAGATGAATGCCATTCTCGACCAGTTTCCGGCCCAAAAAGAAGCCAAAAAGAAATTGGCGGATGCCACGGCTTGGGTGGCGCAGGCGGAAGCGGCGGCGGACAAAAAAAACTGGGTGTCCGTTGCGCAGGCACTCGAGAAAGCCAAGGCCGGGTGCCAGGAACTTGCCCAAGACAAGGCAGCCGATTTGCTCTCGCGCATTGCGCTGGTGACGGACGAATTAAACTTCGCCAAGCGTGATGCCGACGGTAAAAAACGCCTGAAAGACACGGAATCATTCGCGGATTTTGCGCCGCAGGCGGTGGAGATCGGCACTTCGTATGAGCGTGGCATAAGCAAAGACCGGCACGCGAAACTGCGGCAGCTGCTGCAGGTGGCATTCAACAAAATCAACGACAAGAATCCTCCCAATGCCGAGTTCAAGGACTTGCTGGACAAGGCGGAGGATGCGCGCAAAAAGTGCGTGGCGGTGGACATCCAGTCCATGCGGGAGTGGGGCAATGACGAGACCCGGAAACGAATGATTTCAGCCCATGACGCGCTCGTGGATTTTTTGAAAGCGTACAACGCATACCGCCAAAGCGACGAAACACCCTTGGATACGGGGGGCAAGGTGGTCGGCGGCGTGGCGGGCGAAGGCGGAAATCGTGCCGAAGCACCCAAGGAGGAGCCCAACCGACCGCAGCGTGTTCGGTGCCCGGCTTGCAACGGCACAGGAAATTCCGGTCGCCGCAGCGTTGATGTCGGCAATGGCCTGAGGGTCAGTGAGCCAATCCGATGCAGGGAGTGCGGTGGTACGGGCTGGGTCAAGCCATGACCTTGGACCTTGAGTTTGTTTACTTTCCTTCGAGATTCCCCCAGCGGCCACCCACCATGCTCTTTCCCCGCCCCCTTATCTTCCTGCCGTTTATCGTGCTTCTTTCAGCCTGCGATTCGTGGGAGACCAAGCATTTGCAGGAAATCATGCAAGGAAGCCAAGACGCGTCACTGGCGGCCCTGATCGGGCGGAATTTCGAGGCGGTCGAAAAGGCCGACAAGGTCATTGCCTTGGTGGGCGAGCGCAAACTCAACTCGCCTTCCGCCCAGCAGGCGCTGGCCGAGGCGAAAAAAGCCAAATCGGATGCGGAGTCGAAGATCCAGGCATTCATGGACAAGCGTGAACAGGTCGAAGCTCAACTGGCCGCCGGCGAATATGGTGCGTCTGCAGCATCATGCGACGGGTTGCTGGAAATGCTGAAGGGGCAGACCCACGCCGAAGCATTCATTGCCACCGTTGAAAAAATGCGCGCAGAGGCGCAGGGCAAGGAAGCCGAGCGCGCGGAGCAGGTGCGCCAAGCTGAGATCGCGCGTCAGCGGGAGGAAGCCGACCGCAAGCGTGCCGAAGCTGAGCGGCTGGCCAAAGAAGAGGTCGCGCGCCGCGAACGGGAACTCCTGGAGATCAAAGCCCACCTGCCAAGTTACGCGGCTTTCGCGTTGTTCGTCAAACAGGCACGGGATGGCTACGCCGAGGGCATTAACCTCATTCGTCACAAGTCGGTCGTGGATGGCGTGATCACTTCCTATAAGGGCATCGAAGGCCCCGCCTGCCACCTCAAGCAACTGGCCGCCGAGGCCCATGATGCCTGCATTGATGTGCATACCCATTGGGACAGCGCCAGCACTTATATGAATATAGCGGACCAGAAAATCAAGGCTTTTTTGGAAGAGTACGAGCAACTCAAGTCGGAAAAATAAGCCATCTCTCCCGCCTTTTTCTTCCCATCCCATCCCCCATGTCCACCCAACCCACCCCCCAACTCCTCGCCGAAATCACCTGCCCCAACTGCTGGCATGCCTTCAAGCCGGAAGACGCCCTGTTTGTCGCCCGGCATGACACCCTGATCGGCGACCCGGTGGCCGGTCCCGGCGCATACCGGCGTTTTTTGCCCAGCCGCTTCAACCTGGTTGGCGACGCTTTGGATGCCAAAGGCATGGCCTGTTCCCAATTGGCCTGCCCCAGTTGCCATTTGGAACTGACCCGCGCCATGCTGGAATTTCCGCCGGCCTTTTTCTCCATCGTCGGCGTGCCGGCCAGCGGCAAGAGTTATTTTCTGGCCACACTGGCCTGGCAACTGCGCAAACTCGGGTCCCAACTCGGGTTTAACCTGGCCGATGCCGATCCGCGCGCCAACCATGCGCTGCATGAGTATGAGGAAATGTTGTTTTTAAGCCACCAGCCTGAGGTGCCGGTGGCGCTGCGCAAGACCGAGATTCAAGGCACCGAGCTGTATCAAACGGTGATGATGGAAGGGCAGCGCATGTCTTTCCCGCGCCCGTTCCAGTTTTCGCTGTCGGCGAGCGAGACATACCCAAAAAACAAAGCCTTTCCGCATCGCGCCATCGTGCTTTATGACAACGCCGGCGAGCATTTTCTGCCGGGTTCCGACGCCGGCGGTTCGCCGGTGACGATGCATCTGGCCAAGTCGTCGGCCATTTTCTTCGTCTTCGACCCCACTCAGGATCCGCGTTTCCGCCAATTGCACAACCTGCCGCAGGAGGCCCGCGCCGAAGGGGCCATCCGCCAGGAAATCATCCTCAATGAAATGGCATCCCGCGTGCGCCGTTTCCGCGGGTTGGGCCAGAATGCCAAGCATGACCGGCCTTTGGTGATGATTTTGGCCAAGTCCGACACCTGGTTCAAGGATGTTGGATTTGTCGGTGAACCCATTGAGCCAGGGATTGATGGCGCGCCCGCACGGGTGAACATGCAGGAGATTGACCGGCTCTCGGCCCTGTGCCGCGCTGAACTGGACAAAGCCTGCCCGCAGGTGGTCAGTGCGGTGGAGAGTTTCGCCAGCCGCGTGCTGTTCGTGCCGGTGAGTTCGCTTGGCCGATCGGCCGAGCGTTTTGAAAAAGAGGGCGCTGCTTGGTACGGCATCCGGCCCAAGGATGTCAGTCCGCGCTGGGTGACGGCGCCGCTGTTGTGGGCGTTGTCCCAAAATACGCCCGGATTGTTGGAGACGACCTAATGGCCCAGCAACTCATCTTCACTTCCGTCCCGCGCGGCCTGCGGCCCAACACCCGCGGCTTTACCACGGCTGCCGCCACCGCCAGTTTGACCGCACCCATGATGGACCGGTTGGAGGCGATGTCCGGCTATACGCCGGTTTCAGCCCAAGAGGCGCCGGTGGCATTCTCTTATCAGGTGGCCCGGTTTGGGATGCAGCGCATCCACATTCTCTCGCGCGTCTCGTCGGCGGCGGCGGATTATTCCGGCCGTTCCAATCAAATCGCCCATCATTTGGTGGTGGAGCGCACCGAATTGCCGCCCGGCGGCGCGGCCGATGTGCTGCTGTCGGGCAATTTGTTCCATTCATCCTGGGTTGGCGAGCCGCAGGCGCTGCCGCCTGTCGTGCTGCCAAGGATGGAATCCGGCCCCGCCCCCTGCGCCGCATGGGCCAAGGCCACCGGTGATGCCGGTTGGGGCGGCGCCATGGTGCGTTTGCTCATGGGCTCGGCCACGGCGCCGGTATTCGTGGTGTTCCAGCCCGGGCAGGAGGTATTGCCCCTGTTTGCCGAATCCCTGCGCCTGATGCCGCCGGCAAGGCGCGGCAGCGTGACCTTCACCACCTATGCCTCTGCGCAAAACGCCGATGTGGAATGCCAGGTGATGGGGGTGGCCGCCGGCAGCGCGCTGCATCAGGCCGCGTTGAAAACCCATCCCGCGCGCGTCTTGGATTTGGCCAAGATGCTGGTTTCACCTGCTCCTCAAGATGCCTTCACCGAGGCGGCGCGCCAGGGAGAGATGTACCAGGTGGCGCAAGTTGCGCCTGTGAAACAGGTCGAAACGAAAGCGGCGGTGGTCGGGGCGGTCAAGCCGCCGCCGATGCGGGGAGACTTTGCGCCGTTGATGGAGGATGTGGAGAAGGGAGAGCCGGAATGGCTGGCGCTGCGGCGTGGCCCGGTGCCGATTCGGCGGAAGTCGAAGATGGGGTGGGTGTGGGCGGCGGTGGCGGGGGTTTTGGTTTTGGTGGGGGTGGGGGGGGTTTTGGTGATGGGGAAAGAGGAGAAGAAAAAGGAAAAGGAGGATGTGGTGGCTGTGGTGGTACCGATAAAAACAGAGAAAGAGAGTGTGTCGGAGGCGACGAAGGAAGTGAAAAAGAAGGAGGCGGTGATGGCGATTGCGCCCAAGGAGGATCCGGCGGCGGCGCAGCGGATCAAGGATCAGAAGGCTGTCGACATGATGAAGGCGCAATGGAACGGCAAGAAGATTGATTTTTCGATGCTATTGTCGCCAGACCCAAAAATTCAAGAAAATCTGGTTGCAACCATTGATCCTGCGTTTGTTCAGATTGTGTGGATGCCAGATAAAAAGGTGCTTTGGAAACGGGGAGAGTCAAATTTGCCATGGAAAAAGTGGCTATTTGCAGATGCGGAGAGTTGGCGGATTGGGAAAGAAGCTATTGAAGAGGCAACTGCCCCGGTGAAATCCTTCGAGAGCGCTGCTGGGAAATTGATTCTTCCAGGGGACGCACCACCCAATCAAAATCCGGATCAGTATTCAGCGTGGCAAAAATGGAGGAAAAATGTTGAGGTGTATGTTGACGCGAGGCATAAGGTCGAGGACATTTTTCATCCCCAAAAATGGGATGCAGAACTGTCATTGGTCGGGAAATTGGAATATCAGACAAAGACTCAGGGCTTGGTGGCAAATATCTCAGTGGATATTCGCTGGGAGCAATTGTTTGACGGAAATTTGGCGTCATATAAGAGTGGAATATTCGACATGGAGTCATGGAAAAATAAATTCGTGCAAGCGCAACTGCCGGAGGACTTCGGACCTTGTTTAAAAGTAGTGAAGTTTGGAGATCTCTCGCAGGAAAAGCGCGTTGATGTATGTACTATTTCTGCAGAAAAAACACCCTCTAAATGGTCTGTCGATTCAGACAAACAAACGCCGTTTACGGTGTGGCCAAATACTATTCGTATCAAGGATTCGCAGTGCATAATTTTTAAAGATAAGGATGAAGAGGTCTGTCTTGCGCCCATTAATCAGGCGCGCACATCTCCAACAGATGAGACACTCAAAGATTTCACAATTCAAATGAAGCCAGTCAAGCCTCCGCACGACGGGTTATATAGCGCTGTTGTGGCAGCAGCCAAGGGGATGTCGATCGCGGTCGGAAAGTGTGACAAAAAACAAACCAAGCATGAGTTTGAAGACGAATTGAAGCAAGCAAAGAGAACCTTGGACGATGCAATTGGAAAATACAATAAAGCATCTGAAGAGGAAAAGAAAGCGTGTGACGAGGCCAAAAAAATTAAAGATGAAAAACAAAAAACCCAGGCGATCGCTAAAGCCAGTGGCATGGCTGCGCCATTTGCAGAAGAGAAAAACCACTGCCAATCCAACTACGAAAATTTGAAGGGTGCGCTCGAGGCAAACACCAAGTTGCGATTAGCCATTGCGGCGTGGAAAAATTCACATCCCAACACGTCTCTTGTTTTCTATGACAAAGCAGGCATGCTCATCTGCCATATTAGATTCGAGCTCGACCCTATTCCACAGTTGACTACTCTGTATCCAGACATCAAGGATTACCTCAAATGACCCCCGCCCAACTCTCCACCACCCACATCCGCCAATACCTCGCCCGCGGCGAGTCTTCCGGCCACACCCTGGCCTCGGTGATGGCTGAGCATGCCGCCGCCGTGCAGGCGGTCAACGACCGGCTGGACACCTGTGGTTCCTACCTCAAGGCCAATCTGCTGACCGAGGCCATCCATCATGCCCGCATCGCGCCCAATGTGCTGGACGAGGCGGCGGAGTTGGATTTCCCCGAGCGCGGGAAATTCGCCGAGGCTTGCGAGAAGGAACTCGGCGAGGCCATCCACGCCATCCATGACAACGGGCTGATTCTGTTGGATGAAGCCATCAACCGTTACAACGAATTGGCTCCCGCATTGGCCCGCCACCGCATGTTGTCCGTGGGGCGCGCGCCGCTGCTTGGGCGCATCCGCGCGCTGCGCAAGTTGAGCCAGGCGGATGCTGCGGCGGCGTATTGGGGTGATGATTTGGCGATGCTGGAGCGCGAACAACACAAGGAGTTGGACGAGGCGTTGCAGGCCGCGGTGGCACGCAAGGATGTGCCGGCCGCCGCCGCCATTTGCGATGAAATCCTGGGGCCATGGTTGGAGGCACCCAGCGCCACGCTGCGGCAAAAAGCGGCGGAAATCAGGAATTCCGCCGCCCGTTTTCAGGTCAAAGCCAAGTTGGAGGATTTGGAAGACCGCGTGTCCGCCGCGCATGCCTCCGGGGATGTCAAACAGACTTCCGCCGCCGTGCGCGAGTGGCAGGCGGGGGCGGCAAGCATTGGCATGAAGGGCGACACCGAGGTCATCCGCGCCGCCATTGCCTGGGTGAACGAGACCCGCGCCCTGGCGGCGGATGATGCCAAATACGCGCAGGCCCAGGCGTTGCTGGAGCAGGCGCTGGATCAGCGCAAGCCGCTTGAGCAGTTGGAGCCGTTGTGGAATGCCTTGGTGCGCTGCGACCGCCACATCCCCGAGGCCCTGCGCACCCGCTATGAGTCCAGGCGCGGCGATGTCACGGTGGAAAAGAGGCGCAATTTTCAGGTTGTGCTGGCCGGCGTCGTCGGCGGCTTGGTTCTGGTGGGCGCAATCGTGGCGGCGCTGATCTTCTTCTCCCACAAGGGTGCCGAGCGCTCGAAGTGGGTGGCAGAGATCCAAAGTGCGGCCAAGGATGAACAATGGGCCAGGGCGGCGCAATTGTTGGCGGACTTGCGCGCCAAAGCGCCCGAGATGAATGACGACCCCGAGGTGAAGGCGCTGCAGGACAAAACGGATGACGGTCTCAAGACCGGGCAGGCGCATGCGGCCGCGTTTGGGAAAAATCTGAGTGCGGCCAAGGCCGGCGGACCGGGCCACCCCAACGCAACCGCCTTGGCCCAGGCCAAGCGGATCGCCTCTTCCGATGAAGAGAAGGAGCAAGTGGCGGAGTTTGAAGTTGCGGTTGAAAAAGCCAAGACCGAGGCGCAAGCGGCGCGGGATCAGTCCATCAAAAGCGCGTTTGATCTGTTGCGGGAGCGTTACAACCAAGTGGATCGCACCGCCCCGGACTCACAGGCGCAGTTGGATGCCGTTGGCAAAGCGATCAATGATCTCGTCAAGGATGGCGGCGTCTCGCCGGGGTTGTTTGACTCCATCCGTGCCTTGTCTGCCCGTGTGAGCATGGAGCAAATGGACTTGCGCCTCAAGCCGAAGGCTCCGTAGTGGCATGGGCATCCCATCCATGCGTCAGTCAAGCATTCTTCCCCATTAATCACTTCATCCCATGAGCAACAATCTTTACATCCGCTACCAAGGCCGTGTGTCCGGCCCTTTTCCGCTGGAAAAAGTCCAGGACATGCTCAAGCGCGGCCAAATTTCACGGTTGCACCAAGTCTCCCCCGACCGGGCGGTGTGGACGCGGGTGATGGAGAACGCGGAATTGGTTCCGCCTCCACCGCCACCGCCGCCTGTGGTTGCCCCACAGGCGGAGTTGATAACGCAATCGGCGGCATCGGCTGGCGGGGCAAGTCCCCGCATGGGTCAGCCGGCAACCCGCCCTGACGCCGACCCATTGGATCAGTTGGCGGCAGCCAGCCGCCGGGAGTGGTATTACGAATCCAAACAGGGCGGGCAGGCGGGGCCTGTATCGGAGATGCGTTTAAAAATGCTTTTGAAATCTGGGGAAATTTCCGCCAAGACAATGGTTTGGTCCGAAGGGATGCAGGACTGGATGATGATGGCGGATGCTGGGCTGGTTGGCGGGAAGCAGGTTGAGAGAATTAAGGACAATTCCGGGATGCAGGCCGTCGTATTCAGCTGCATCGGTGCAGCCATCATGCTGTTGGCGGTGGTCGGGTTGGTGATGAATGTGCGCAATGCGACGGGTGCCCAAATCACTTTGTGCGTTGTTCATCTGCTTTTGTTCATCGCCGCAGCCATCGTTGCCGGGATGCTCAAAAGCAAGGCGCGCGGCATCACGCTGCTGTCGATCGCCGGGTTCGCTGTCGTGTTGAGCGGCATCGGCCTGCTGCTGTTTTTTCCGTGCATGGCGCTGTTGCAGGGAAATCTGGCCTATCGGTTGAAGTCTCCCAAGCGACCTGCATCCCGCGTATTTGGCATTGTGGCCAGTTCGGTGAACCTGTTTTTATTCGTGGTCGTGGGGCTGATTCTGCTGGCCTCTTGGGGTGAGGTGCTGTCTCAGGCAGAGGGAAGGGTTGCCGTGGGCGCAACTTTCGTCATCCTTTTCATCTCCATTCCGGCCATTTGCGGAATCTTGGGCAGCGTATTCGCATTGGTGGATGTTATTCAGGACGGCAACAAGGGCATGAATATCGCGGCGCAAGTACTGTTGAGTTGCACCCTGATTGTTCCGGCAGGCATCTTGGCGGTGGCTATAGGGGCTGGCGCTGCCAACCTTGGCGGACAAGTCGGGATGGCCGGTGTGATCTTGGTTTTGACGATTGTTTGCGTCGCCGTGTTTTATGGATGTCAGTTGGCGCTGCTGCGCCTTGGTTTGGTTTCTTTGCTGCGCGGCACCGAGCCAGACGAGGAAGAATGGGTGGCGGAAGAAAGGTCAGAGTCGGCATCCGCGCATCATTCGGCCGTCCGCAGTCGTTTGACCTCTGCCATCTACTGCCGTGGCTGCGGCCGCGAAATCCACGCCACCGCGCAAACCTGCCCGCACTGCGGGGCGCCGCAGAAGGCGCAAGTTGAACCCGCCTCCCTGTGATTTTCTCCATCCATCCCACCCCATGACCCAACCCCAACCCCTCTCCCTC
>CAZKVP010000064.1:14781-18262 GCA_964556215.1 uncultured Phycisphaeraceae bacterium | reverse complement strand
CACAAAGTCGCTGATGCCCGGCGCGCAGCGCGAGTTGATCGCCTGCTGCAGGGTACGCTCGTCGAAAGTCGCGCGGATGGCCTCGGTGCCGATCACGGTGATGGGTTTGGCATGGCCTTGGTAGTCCGCGGGGAGCGGCAGGATGGCGGTGGATTCGGAGGTGGGGATGAGGGGGGACATGGGGATGGGGAAAGGGTAAATGAAAGGGAAAGATATTTTGGAGTGCGGCACCTCGGTGCCGCTTTGAGGAGCGCGGCTCGACGCGCGCCGGGATCTGGAAATCTGACGGTAAAAACGGAGTGCGAATGTCCTTTGTTTTCTTCTTGCGCCTTCTCTGGCTCCACGCCCGCCGAGGCGGGCTGCGCAAAAGCGGCACCGAGGTGCCGCACTCCAAAAGAACTTCAGACAGAGACATCGCCATCGCATGGCATTTCGCTGCAATAGGTGCTCCATGCCTCAACAAACCGTTCCGGATAAAGCGGACCTTCAACTTCCGCCGGCTTGATCTTCGCGTCCAGCGCAATGGCGCAACAATCCCGCAGCAACTCAAAGAAACCGCGAACCGTGGCGGGATTCCATTCAGGCCCCATGCGGTAATCCAACTCCACCGCATCGGGGTCCACGAAGATGCCAAGAACAGGCAGTTCAACGCCACCCGCAACGATCCCCGCAACGCAATGATGAAAGGAGTCCGCCACGCCCGCAGTAACCAAAGCCGTGGCATCGGGAACCGAATCCACGAGTTCGGACTTCTCTTGCTTTCGGAACCAAAATTCTGCAGGAGCGCCCTCAACGGGCCGCGATCGTTTCCGAAGCATCGCATAAACAGCCGAGACCTCCGCTGGCGACAGGTTGCTGATCGCAATGCCCGGAAGCGAGCCGTCATTCACCTCGAAATTCCCTCGCACCTGTTCCCAAAGATCGTTTTTCATGGTGTCTCCAATGGTGAATGGTAGTTTTCTCACACCTTCACGATGCCAGTTGAAGAAAAATAAACAGCCGCGACAAAAATGAAGGAAACGAATTCATGCTCTACCCACTGAGCTACGCGCAAGCGCGGCGGGAGTCGAACCCGCGACCGTGTATTTCCTCCCGCATTCGCAGCCAATGCCGTCCGCAGGATTCGAACCTGCAACATCCGCGCCCTCGACGCGGCGCCTCTGCCAATTGGGCTAGGACGGCGAAACCATGACGACAAAAGAACGGGGACATTCTGATGCTCTAACCGTTGAGCTACGCGCCACCGAAATGGCACGACGGGAATCGAACCCGCAACCGGCAGATGAAATGTAGTCCCCAAGGCATTCGTCATGGGTGTTTGCGGGATGGCAAAGGTGGCGGAACAACGGGCTTTCGCCCATTCGGGTTTCCCCGCGCTTGCGCGCGGTTCGGGGTGTTAGTCCCAAGGAATGTGTAGTTCCAACCGGCATCCATCCCAATCTTCCCGGCAGGGATCGCACCTGCGGCCTTCGGCTTCGTAGACCGACGCTCTGTCTGCTGAGCTACAGGAAGGAGAACCGCAAAGGCAAGGATTGGGCGATGTTTTTTTGCTGAGCTACGCGCCGAAGCACGGCAGGAATTGAACCTGCGTCTTGGCCTTGCGGCCACGCTCTAACCATGTAATCGCCCGGGCATCCTTCGCGGCATTTTCAAACGGACCGACAAGGTTTTGCGCGGAGGCGAACATTGGGAAAAATGTACTCCGCACAGCATTCGGCCTTTTCAACGGGGACGGCAAGGATCGAAGAGAGATACTCCCCTTGCGGGAAGACAGGATTCGAACCTGCACGCCTTGCGGCTTACCAATGGACTCTCTTCCGCATCCGTCCCCAACTCCCGCGCCCGCTTTTCAGCGGACGCGGGACAGATTCACTCTTCACGCCACTTCGCGGCGCACCACTTGCGCCTCGATCTTCTTCACCCACCAGCCCGCGTCGGCGCGGCCGGCGGCGGCATCGGCGAGCAAGTCGAACACACGGTCCGAGAAGCCGCCCACATGCAGCACGTCGTCGCGCTCGGGGGCCTGCACTGAGCCGTAGGGCTGCAGGTCGATGCACACCATCTTCGCCTTGGGGCAACGCTCCTTGAGGATGTTCCACTGGCGCATGGTCTCGGTGGGGAAGGCGCCCCGCGCTTGGCGCGCGGTGTCCATCCAGGATTGGTTGTCCGAAACGAACACCACCAAGTCCGCGTGATCCTGGCGGGCGTTCATCAGCGCCAAGGGCGCCGAGCAGGCCGTGCCGCCGCAGGGCAGCGAAGTCAACGCCTTGGCGTTGGTGAACACCGAATCGCGGGGGTTCAGGCGCACGTTGCCGTACGCCTGGTCCGCAAAAGGAATCACCACCGCGCCGGGGTTCACCCGCAAGACCGAGGCCGCGACCAGGGCCGCCACATCGATGCAGCGCACCGAAGTGGTGGCGCCGGCGCGCTGGCCGGTGACGGGCGAGTCCATCGAACCCGACACGTCGGGCAAAACGAACACGCTGCCGTCAATCTTGGGCACGCGGGCCACCGAGACTTCCATCGCATCCTGCAGGGCCTCGCGCACCACGGTCGGCACTTCCGCACCGGCCTGGGTGTAGGCCACCATCAACTGGTAGGGGAAAGCGCCGGCGCGGGCGATCTGCGCGGGATTGGCCAAACGCTTGGCCACCTGGGCGGTCGCCTCCGCATCCTTGAACACGCCGTGGCGGGCGAAGGTGTTGAGGTTCATGCGGGTGGTCTGCCACGAGGCGTGCTTGGCCACCGACTTCCACGCGCGCCCGTCCATCTCCATGCCGGCGAGCATCTGGAAGGGCACATCGGGCACTTCCATCGTTTCGCGGGCGACGGAGTCGGCGGCCTTCCACGCCTCGAAGGCGCGCAGGCGGGCGGGCAGGAGTGAGGCGTCATGCGCACGGCCCAAGAGCCAGCCGTAGAAGGCTTCGCGCTCTTTGCCGGAGGGCTTGGGGTGCACCATCTTCACCATGTCGGCAAGCGACGGATCGGCACCGACGGAACCGGTGAACAACTGGTCTTCGCTGCGGCGGGCCAGGAATTCGCGCACTAGGCGCTTGGGCAAAGAACCCAGGCTCTTGCGGCCGACCACGCCGGAACGGATGATCTGCACGAAGGAGCGCACCATTTTCGGCGAGTCCATCACCTCGTGGAAGATTTCCGCCAGGTGCGCCGGCGAGATCACCGACAAAGCGGCGCACAAAACGGCGGGCATGTCCTTCATGCGGCCCTCGCGGCGGGCAAACAGCGCAACTTGCGCCACAAAGGCGGGCTCGCAGCGGGCGCACAGGCCCAACACGGCATCAAGCTGCTCCTCGGCGGAAGCGTAGAAGGTGCCGTTCAAGCAACCGGTGGCGGCAAATTGCGCCAAGGCATGGCGGTCGTCCATCAGGTACGCCACACCGCCGGCTTCGTTGCGGGTGTCGGCCTTGGGGAGCAGGCGACCGACGAAGGATTGGAAAAGGGATTTGTTGGCCATGGGAGT
>CAZKVP010000064.1:0-14681 GCA_964556215.1 uncultured Phycisphaeraceae bacterium | reverse complement strand
TGGGGAGCAGGCGACCGACGAAGGATTGGAAAAGGGATTTGTTGGCCATGGGAGTCTCTCGCTTTCGGACAAAGGTTCCGGGATTCTTGGGGCGACACACTGTCACCCACACCCCACCTAAAGCAGCCCGCATGCCAAACCGAAAAAGATTCCTAAAACACCCCCCACACACCACCCAAAAACCATTTAAAAACAACTGATTAAGAAAATAAAAAATCTTTTCTGCCGCCCCAAAGCGCAACTTGCGCCTCCCCCACCAACCACCCATTTTAAATCTTTACATCGCGTCTTTATCTTTTTATCTAAACTCTCCCACCATGAAACCCCTCGTCATCATCGGCCTCTACGGCCCCACCCTCGACAACAGCATGGGCCGCGAGCGCTGGGACAAATGGCGGCCCACGCTGTCCTTGGTCCGGCAGGAGGACCTGCAGGTGGCGCGGGTCGAGCTGCTGCTGGAGGACAAGCACCGCAAGGTTGCCAAGGTTTTGCAGGAGGACATGCATCACGCTTCGCCCGAGACGCAGGTGAACTTCCATCCCGTGGATTTCGCTGGCGACCCGTGGGATTTCGCCTCCGTCTACGCCGCGCTGCACGCCTTCGCGCGCGCCTACCCCTTCGACACCGAGAAGGAGGACTACCTCGTCCACATCACCACCGGCACCCATGTGGCGCAAATTTGCCTGTTCCTGTTGGCGGAGTCGCGCCACCTGCCGGCGCGGCTGGTGCAGACCTCGCCGCCGGGGCGCGGGGAGGAACAGAACGCCGGCAAGTACCACCTGATTGATTTGGATCTCGCCCGCTACGACGCGTTGGCGGCGCGCTTCGTCGAGGAACAGGCGGAAGGCACCTCCTTTCTCAAAGACGGCATCCCGACCCAGAGCGCCAGTTTCAATGCGATGATCGAAGAAATTGAAAAGGTGGCCATCGTCTCGCGCGAGCCGATCTTGCTCTCGGGACCGACCGGCGCGGGCAAAAGCCGGTTGGCCGGGCGCATCTTTGAGTTGAAGAAGAAGCGTAACCAAGTGAAGGGCAAGTTCGTCGCGGTCAATTGCGCCACCCTGCGCGGCGACGCGGCGATGAGCGCGCTGTTTGGCCACAAAAAGGGCGCCTTCACCGGTGCGATGGCCGACCGGCCCGGCCTGCTCAAAGAGGCCGACGGCGGCGTGCTGTTCCTCGATGAAATCGGCGAGCTGGGGCTGGATGAACAAGCCATGCTGCTCAAAGCCATCGAAGAAAAACGCTTTTTGCCCGTGGGTGCCGACCGCGAGGCGCAAAGTGACTTCATGCTGATTTCCGGCACCAACCGCGACTTGCGCCTGGGCGTGGAAGACGGTCGCTTCCGCGACGACTTGCTGGCGCGCATCTGCCTGTGGGCCTGGGAACTGCCGGGGCTGGCCGAACGGCGCGAAGACATTGCGCCCAACTTGGATTTTGAATTGGAACGCGCCTCGCGGGCACTGGGCAAAAAGGTGGCTTTCAACAAGGAAGGACGCGCCGCTTTTTTGGATTTTGCACTTGCGCCGCATGCGCCGTGGCGGGGCAACTTCCGCGATTTGTCGGCGGCGGTGACGCGGCTGGCCACACTTGCGCCATCATCGGGGCGGATCGGGGCGGAGTTGGTGGCCAAGGAGGCGCACAGATTGCAGGTGGGGTGGAACTGTGGGGCGGACCGCGCGTTTTCAACGCGCAACGGGAATGGCTTGCGAGCTGAAAGCTCGCGGTCCGCCCCGCCATTCGCCCCACCATTCGCCCCTCCGATGATGCTTGCAGATGTCTTGACGCCGGCGCAACTGGACGCGATTGATCGCTTTGATCGTGCCGGGCTGGCGGAGGCGATCGGGGCTTGCCGCGAATCGCGCACGCTGTCGGAGGCGGGGCGCAAGTTGTTCCACGCCTCGCGCGAAAAGAAGGCCAGCAGCAACGATGCCGACCGGCTGCGCAAATATTTGGCGAAATTCGGGTTGGATTTCGAGAAGGTGAAGGGGTGAAAAGAAAGGGTCGGCTTTGGCCGACCTGCTGGATATTTCAACCGCAAAAGACAAAAGGGCTGGCGAATGATTTTCGCCAGCCCTTTTGTCTTTTTTCCATGCGCCCAGTGAACTGGCCGGCTAAAGCCGACCCTCCCCCATCACCCTTGCGGCGGCGATCCCGGCGCCGCCGGATCCACCGGCGCGGACACCTCCGGCATCGCCGGCGGCTGCTCCATCTTCTTCGCCTCGATGTCCAGCAACTCCGCGATGGTGGCTTTGCCCAGTTCCTGGCCGTCGATGATCTGCTGGCATTCCTCGGCGGTCAGGGTTTCGTGCTTGAGCAGGGCCTGGGCCAGTCGCTCCAGCTGATCCCAATGCTCGTCGAGCAATTGCTTGGCTTCGCGGTAGGCGTTGTCCACCAGTTGGCGCACGGCGGCGTCGATCTTCTGGCCGGTCTCGTCGGAATAAGTGGTTTCGGGCACGAATCCGCCGCGCTCTTCGGACTCCCAACTCACGAAGCCCAAGGCGTCGCTCATGCCCCAGTTCTTCACCATGTGGCGGGCATAGGCGGTGACTTTTTGGATGTCGGACGAGGCGCCGTTGGAAATGTCGCCGCACTTGCGCTCTTCGGCGATGCGGCCGCCGCAGGCCACCCGCATGGCGGCCAGGCACTTTTTGCGGCCCAGCATGGCGCGGTCGTCCTTGGGCAGCGAGAACATGGCTCCGCCGTAGTCGCCGCGCGGGATGATGGTCACCTTGTGCAGGGGATCGGCCTCGGGCGAGAACATCGAGACAATGGTGTGGCCGGCCTCGTGGTAGGCCACCAGAATGCGCTCCTGCTCCTCCACCTTGCGGCTCTTTTTGGCGCGGCCCCAGCGCACCTTGTCACGGGCCTCCTCCAAATCCACCTGCTCGACGAAATCCTTGTTTTGCAGGGTGGCCATGATGGCGGCCTCATTGATCAGCGCCTCCAACTCGGCGCCGGAGAAGCCGGGGGTGCCGCGGGCAATGGTCTCCCACTGGATGACCGGGGAGAATTTCACCTTCTTGGCGTGGACTTTCAAAATTTCCATGCGGCCCTTCACATCGGGCAGCGGCACGGTGATGGTGCGGTCAAAACGGCCCGGGCGGGTCAGCGCCGGATCCAGCACATCCACCCGGTTGGTGGCGGCGATCACGATGACCTGGTCGCTGGACTCGAAGCCGTCCATCTCGACCAGAATGGCGTTGAGGGTCTGGTCGCGCTCGTCGTGCCCGCCGCTCATGCCGCTGCCGCGCTTGCGGCCCACGGCGTCGATTTCGTCCAAGAAGATGATGCACGGCGACATTTCCTTGGCCTGCTTGAACAGGTCGCGCACGCGGCTGGCGCCCACGCCCACGAACATCTCGACGAAGTCGGAGCCCGAGAGTGAGAAGAAAGGCACATCCGCCTCGCCGGCCACCGCCTTGGCCAGCAAGGTTTTGCCGCAACCGGGCGAACCGGAGAGCAGCACGCCGCGCGGCACCCGGCCGCCCAGTCGCTGGAATTTTTTCGGATCCTTGAGGAAGGAGATGATCTCGCCCACCTCGTCCTTGGCCTCCTCCACGCCGGCCACGTCGCCCAGGCGCACGCGCGACTGGTCCTTGCCCATGATTTTGTGCTTGGAGCGGTTGAAGCCGCCAAGGAACCCGCCCGGGCCGCCGCCGCCCCCGCGCATCGAGCGGTAGGACATGTAAATCAGGCCGCCGATGAGCAGCACGGGAAACAGCAGGTTGATCAGGATGCTGAAAAACAGCGACATGTTGCGCTGGTTGTCGAACTCGTAGGGCACGCCCAATTGCTGGATCTGCCAATGCACCAAGGCGTCGCCGGGGCGGACCTCGGCGTACACACTCAGGGATTTGAGGCTCTTGTCGAACACCGACCCCGGGTTGGCCTCGTCGAGGATTTTTTTGGCAAGCGCGAGGTCTTCGGTCTTGCCCAGCACCTTGTTGTCCTGCACCTTGATGGCGCCCTTGAATTCCTTCTGCTTGGCGTACTCCATGAACCGGCTGTACTCCACCTTGACTTCGATTTCGGGCGACCATTTGGTGATGGCAAAACCCACCACGCAGATCAGGATGACCAGCAACCACCACGGGGCCATCGAGCGCAGGGGCGGCATGCCGGGCTTTTGCGGCTTGTTGCCCGGGCCTTGCGGCGCGGGTGGCGGGGTGTTGGGGGCGGGCGGCGGGGTCGGTTCAGGCATGGGAATGTGAAAAGAATGAAAAAGGAATCACCGCAAGGGAATCACCACTCCGAACGCATCGCGTCCACGATGTCGCGGGCCAAACGCTCGGCGGCCTCGCGCTGGGCCACCTGGTGGAGTTCCGACCCGCCGCGCGCCGGGATGTAGCGGCCGGGGGCGGACAGCCCCTTTTGGCTGCGGAAGGTGCGGCCGGTGAGCGCATCCTGCCATTCCATGTCCACCGTCATGGTGTACTCCATCTCCTGCGGGGCGCCGAAGGAACGGCGCGAGATCATGTTTTGATCCACGCTCACGATGGTCAGTTTGAGCAGCGAATCGGCGCCGGATTTGCCCTTGACCAGATAGGGCGTGCGGTGCATGATTTCCTTGATCACCGCCTCGGTCAGGTCGTTTTCGGCCCCGCGCCAAAAGGTGCGGTTGGAGGCGATGTCCACCGCCACCGATTTGAACTCAGACGGGTACAGCCCGGCACCGTCACGGAATTGGCAGGAACCGCAGCCGGCCGACAGCAGCACTCCCGCAAGCAGCAGCGGCAGCAGGGCGAAGGGCTTCATGGCGCGGGCTCCTTGGGCGTGGCCACCGACGTGCCCAGACGGACCGGGGCGGCCGGGTCGCGCGCATCCACCAGCGGCTGCTTGAGTGCTTCAAGTTTGGCCTTGGCGTCCACCGCGGCCTTGGTGGAGGCATGCCCGGCCGCCACGCGGCGGTAGAGCACGGCGGCGCTGACGATCTCGCCGCGCTTCTCGTACCAATGGGCGTTGTAGAAATCGCGCTGGGCCAGCGATTCCTCGATGCGCACCAGCAGCGCCTCGCAGCCCATCTGCTCGGCCTGCGCGGGGTATTTTTTCTGGAACTCGAAAATGCGCTGGCGGGCTTCGATCAGGCCGGTGGAATCAAAGCGCGGACCGCTGAAGCGGGCCAGGCTGGCCTCGATGATGCGGCGCAGCACGAAGGCATCGTGGCTGCTGGCGGGGTAATTCTGCAGGAAGATGGCGTAGGCCTCCACCGCCATGTCCATGTCGGCGGTTTCAAAGTACCAAGCACCCAGGCGCAGGCTGGCCTCCTCCCCCATCGCGCTGCCGGGCGCGCGCTCCTGGATGCGCACCAAAAGTTCAACGCCCTCCTCCCGGGTGGGGATCAGGTGCATCCAGATGAATTTGCGCTTCCAGCCCCCCAGGAAAATTTCGGCCAAACGGCGCTCGCGGTCCAACGCGGCGACAAAGGACGGGGTGGCGGTGAAGTTGCGGGCCACGAATTCGTAGTCGTACAGGGCCTGCCAATACTGCTTGCGGGCGAACTTGGCATCGCCAAGCAACAAGCGGGCCTCGCCCTCGAGTTCATGGCGAGGGTTGGCCTTGAGCCAGAGCTCCACTTTTTCCTGCACCGTCTCGGCGGGCGTGCCCAGCGCCACGACCGGCTCCCTCTCATAGGAAAACAGCATGGCATGCCAGAACTTGTGACGGGCGATCAAGTCCGCGCCCTGCAACGGGTGCCCTTGGTCATCCAGCAGGTACTTGGGGTTTTTCTTGAAAAATTCCTCCAACTTCAACTCGACGGGAGGCCCGCCCTGGGTCTGGGCGGCGACCAGATCGCGGCGCAGCAACTGCAGCTGGCCCGCCGGGGTCAGCGGATCGGGGGCGTCCACCGTTTTCCAGCCTTCGCCGCCGAGTTCCCAGGTCTCGGTGGCCATGGCAAAAGGGGCACCCAGGGTCAGGGCAAGCGCGGCGGCGGCAAGAAGGGGAATACGGGGCATGGCGGAGCATGATAGCCCCTCTACAATCCTCCGCATGAGCATCCAATTCCCCTCCTGGCTCCCCGGCTTGCGCGGCCGCTTCCTGGTGTTCGACGGCCCGGACGGCAGCGGCAAAAGCACGCAATTCCGCCGTTTTTCCGGCCTGTGCGCGGCGGCGGGCCTGCATGTGTGCGAGGTGCGCGAGCCCGGCTCCACCCGCATGGGCGAGGAAATCCGCCATTTGGTGCTGGACCAGAAGAAAACCGACGGCATCGAGGTGGACGGCACCTGCGAAATGCTGCTGTTCATGGCGGCCAGGGCGCAACTGGTGGCGGAAAAAATCCGCCCCGCCCTGCTGCGCGGCGAACTGGTGCTGGCCGACCGCTTCATCGCCAGCACCCTGGCCTACCAGGGCACCGCCGGCGGCACCCCGATCGAGGACATTCTGGCCATCGGCAAAGTCGCCCTCAAAGGCTGCTGGCCGGATTTAACGGTGGTCTTTGACGTGGATGCACAGACCGCCGACCAGCGCATGAACCCCTTGCTGCGCGGCAAGGAATTCAGCCACGCCAAGGACCGCATCGAAAGCAAGGGCATGGCCTTCCACCGCCGCGTGCGCCAGGGCTATTTGGAACAAGCCAAAATCGCGCCGGACAAGTATCTGGTGGTCGACGCGAGCAAGGAACCGGATGTGGTGTTTGCGGAGTTGGTGGGGAGGTTGGGGGAGAGGATGGGGTGAGCGTGGCATGACTCTGTGAGTCATGTGCCCAGCCCATCGCGCTTTGCGCGATGGGCTGGGCACCTTCCAGATCATCAGGGTGTTTCAGGTCGTTCAACCTGCCAGCCGGAGGCTGGCAGGGACGCATGACTCACAGAGTCATGCCACTTTTTCACAACCACTTCTTGCGCCAAAACCAAACCGCCATCCCCACCGTCATCACCGCGCAAATCGCCACGAACACGGCGAAGCCGTGACCATCTTTGAGCAGCGGCATCTTTTCAAAATTCATGCCGAACACCCCCGACACAAACGTGATGGGAATGAACAACGCGGTGAGCAAGGTCAGCGCCTTCATCACCTGGTTCATGCGGTGGCCCTGCATGCCCAGCCAGGTTTCCGACAGACTGGCGGCCAGGTCGCGGTAGACCTCGAGCAAGTCCACGCATTGCATGGCGTGGTCGTGCACATCGCGCAGATAGGTGTGGGTCTCTTCCGAGAGCATTGGCTCGGCCATCAACTGGCGGGCCAGTTCGCGCATGGGCGCCACCGCGCGGCGCAGCAGCATCAGTTCGCGGCGCAGGCCGTTGATGGCGTGCAGCACATCGGCGCCGGTTTCGGTTTGGGCGCGCTCCTCCAACTCCTCGATGCGGTCGGAATAATCATCGAGCATGGGGAACAGGCCGTCCACCATGCCGTCGATCAGGGCGTAGAGCAAAAAGTCGGCGCCGCGCGCGCGCAGGCGCGAATGCGGGTCTTCCAGGCGCTTGCGGATGGGGTCCCACAGGTCGCCGGGCGTTTCCTGGATGGTGATGACCAGGCCGGATCCCAAAAAGGCGCTCACCTGTTCGGAATCCAGCGCGCCGTTGTCGGCCTTGGACACCATGCGCATCACCACGTACAGCGGCGCGTCGTCACTCTCTTGCCCGTAGCGCTCGGCCTTGGGCCGCTGGTGGGTGTGCACCACATCCTCCATCGCCAACGGGTGCAGGTTGTGGAACGACGCCAAGGCGCCAAGCACGGCCGGGTCGTGGATGCCGTCCACGTTGATCCAACGCACATTGGTGCCGGCCGGGGGCAGGGTCGCCAGAAATTCCGGCAGCGCGCCGCAATCATCGAGGGCGATGGCGTGGCGCACGCAGTGGCTGGGGCCGTATTCGATCACCTCCACCCTGGCCGGCGGCGCGCCGGGCAGGGGCTTTCTGACGGCGCCGGGCAACGGCAACGGCGCCGGCGGCACCGAACGCACCAACCCCAACTCGCGCAGGGTGGCGCGGATGAAGGGAAAATCGGTGTCGTCGGGGGAAGCCATGGGGCGGATTCTAGGAGCGAAACCGTCAAAACCCGTTTATTTTTTGCTCGGCGGCGGCAATTCCCAGCCGCCCCCCACCGCCTTGTACAACGCGATCAGGTTGAGGGTCTGATCGGCGCGGCTGACTTCCAACTGCTCCTTGGCATCAAACAGGGCGCGTTCGGCCACCAGCACATCCAGGAAGTCGCCCAGACCCTTCTCAAACAATTCCTTGGACAGGGCGCGGCTGCGTTCGCTGGCCTTGACCGAGTCGGCCTGCGCGACGAATTCCTCGCGGCCTTTGTCGCAGGCGACCAAGGCGTTCTCGGCATCGGCCAGTGCGGCCAGCACGGTTTTTTCGTAATTGGCCCCGGCTTGCTCGCCTCTGGCATCGGCGGCGCGCACCAGCGCCTTGAGGCGGCCACGGTCAAACAAATGGAAGGACACCGAAGGCCCGATCGACCACACGCGGCTGGCCGGGTCGAAAAAGTCCTCGGCCTTGGCGTTGGCATGACCCAGGCTGCCGGTCAGCGCGAATTTGGGGAACAGTTCCGCGGTGGCCGTGCCGCGGTCGGCGGTGGCGGCCGCCAGTTGGCGCTCGGCGGCGCGCACATCGGGGCGGCGGCGCAGCAAATCCGACGGCAGCCCCACGGGGATGGCCTGCACCGGGTCGCCGGTCACTTCGCTGGCCTGCACCGAAACTTCCGGCTGGCGGCCCACCAAAATGGCCAGGGTGTTTTTGGATTGGGCCAGCGCCTGCTCCAGGGGCGCCACGCGCACCTTGAGGCCGGCCAACTGCGCGGTGGCCTGCACCACCGGCAATTCGGTGGACAAGCCGGCGTCGAAGCGGGTTTTGGCCAGTTTCAAAGTTTCTTCCTGCGCGGCCAGATTGGCGCGCACGATGCGCAGGCGGGTGGCGGTGTTGGCCAGGCGCACGTATTGCGCGGCCACCTCGGCGGCCAGGGCCACCCGCACGCCCCGGTCGTTTTCCACCTGCGCCTGGTACTGGGCTTGTGAAGACTCCACCGACCGTCGGTTGCCGCCGAACACGTCAATCTCCCACGAGGCGTCAAAGCCGCCGCGGAACATGTCAACGCCCGATCCGCGGTTGCCGGCGCCGCTGCGGGTGTACGACCCGTTGGCATCCAGCGCGGGCCACAGCACGCCGCCGGCCGCTTCGAACGAGGCGCGCGCCTCCTTCACTTTGGCGGCGGCGATTTTGGCGTCGGGGCTGTTTTTCAGCGCCTCCTCCACCAGGGCGGTCAGGGCCGGATCACCCAAGGTCGTCCACCACGCGGCCAAGACCTTGGCATCGGCGGCGGCGGTTTGGCGTGCGGCAAAGGCATCGGCAACCTTGGTGTCGGGCCGCTGGTAATCCGGGCCGACTTTGCAGGCGGTCAAGGGCAGGGCAAGGGCGCAAATAAGGAGTTTGGTGGTCATGGCGATCTTTGGAAGCGGGCCAAGCGCCGGGGCGCCCGCCACGCGGGAAAAAGGAAATCTAGAACGATGATCGGTGGCGGATGCCCCGGCGCTTGGCCCGCAGTGCAAGATCGTTTCAACGCACTGACGCGTCCTCAATATACACATCCATCTGCTGCCCCACATACAGGGGCAACTCTTTGGGTTCAAAGGCGAAGATGGCCTGCAGCACGCGGGTATCCACCCGTTCGGTGCTGTCGCCGGTCAAATTGCGCTTGGGCACAACCAACGGTTCGATGCGCACAAACTGCAGATCCACGCCAAGGTCGCGGTTGCCGCGGGCATAGGCTTTGGCTTTGGCGCCGGCCTTGACCCGCCAGGCGTCGTTTTCGTCGATGTCAACCCGCACATGCAGGATGCGGGTGTCGCCCAAGAGCATCAGGGAAGACGTTCCGCCGAAAGGTTGCACGGGCGCGAATTCACCGGCATGGATGTTGACGCGCAGCACCTGCCCATCGGCCGGCGCGGCCACCCGCAGGCGGGCCAGTTCAACCTGGGCCGCATTCACTTGGGCGCCGGCGGAAACCGCTTGCGCCTCGGCCACCGCGCACTTGGCTTGGGCGATGGCCAGGTCCCTGCCCCAAGTGCCGGCATCCGACAAGGCGTACTCGGCTTTTATTTTTTCCAAATTGGCCTTGGCGGTGGCCACCGCAAAGCGGCGGCGGTCCAATTCCAGCCGCGAGATGGCGCGGGCGTCGTTGATCTTGTCAAACGTGTCCAGTTGGTCCTGCAGGTCCGCCAGTTGCGCCTCGGCGACCCTGACGTCCGCCTGGCGGATGGCAAGTTCTTCCGGACGGGTGCCGGCGGCCAGGCGCGCCAATTCGGCCTGGGCGACGGCCAGCGACGCTTGGGCCGACGCCAGTTGCGCCTTGGCCGCCGCCAACGCGGCCTGCGACTGGCGGTCATCCAAACGGAACAGCAAGTCGCCGGCCTTCACGCGGTCCCCCGCTTTGACCGGCACCTCCATCACCAAGCCGGCCAAGGGCGTGCCGATGGAAATGTTTTCATTGGCCGGTTCAATCAAGGCCGCGCCGGCGACGAAATTGGCGAACGGCGCCTGGGCCGGCAAGGCCACCGGTGGCATGGGTGCCTGGTCTTGCCCCCCGCGCACGGCCATGGTGATGGCGCCGGCAAAACCAAGCAAGGCCAACGGGACGAGAATGGGTGGGCGAAAACGCATGGGAAACTCCTGAAGTGGGAATGGGGATCCGGAGGACAATCAAGCGGTGGCGGTTTGTTTTTGGACGCTCTCGATATGGCCATCGTCCATGCGGGCGATGTGATCGGCAAAATTGAAGATGCGCGCATCATGGGTGACCACCAACAAAGCGCGGGCTTCCTCCAGCGCGACTTCGCGCAGCAAGGTCAGCACTTTTTGGCCGGTGTCGTGGTCCAGGGCCGCCGTGGGCTCGTCGCAGACGATCAGCCTGGGCGAATGAATCAAGGCGCGGGCAATGGCGACGCGCTGCTGCTGGCCGCCGGAAAGCTGGGTGGGGTACGCGCGCATCATGCGGGCGTCAAAGCCCAACCGCCCCAGCATGGCTTCGCCTTTTTTCTCGGCCGCGCGGCGGCCCTCACCCAAAATCATCAGTGGCACGGCGGCGTTTTGCGCGGCGGTCAAAGCCGGAATCAGGTTGTAAGCCTGAAACACAAAGCCGATGTTTTGTCCGCGAAAGCGGGTGCGCTCGCCGGACTTCATGGCGGCAAAGTCCCGCCCGAAGAGCGACATTTCGCCCTCGTCGCGGTCCAAGATGCCGGCCACCACCGAAATCAGGGTGGTTTTGCCGCAGCCCGACGGGCCCACCAGCATCATCAATTCACCGGTGCGCACATCCAGGTCGATGCCGCGCAAGGCCTGCACGCGGCCCGCGCCAAAACCGAAGTGCTTGGTGACGCCGCGCAGGCGGACGGCGGATTGGGGATTGGGGATGGTCATGGGCGGGAACGCCGGCTTCAAGCCGGCCGGGAGCGCCGCCATCTTGGCGGCTGGGATGCCGCGCTCCAGCGCGGCGGGGAAGGACGGAAGTCATACGCGGTGCTGGAGCACCATGTGCCGGCTGGAAGCCGGCGTACCAGGCCGGCAAGATGCCGGCGCTCCCAGGTTACCGGAACACGATGCCAGGCTCGATGTTGCGGATGCGCCAGAAGGAGAGCAGGCCCGAACCGATCACGCACACCGCCACGCCAAAGCCGATGCCGGCCAGGGTCAACGGCGCCAAGTGGAAGGCCAATGTGCCGGAAGTGCCCATGGCCATCAACACCGCCAAGCCGAGGCCAAGGCCCATGCCGAAAAAAGCCACGGTGAACGCTTGGGCAAAGACCATCACCGCCATCATGCGCTCCGTGGCGCCGATGGCTTTGAGCATGCCGAATTGCTTGATGTTGTCATGCACGAAGGTCCAGAACAGCAAGGCGCAAATGACCAGGCCGATGAGGCAGCCCAAAACGGCGGTGGTGCCAAAGGTGATCAAGATGCCGGTTTTGGTCAGCACAAAGCGCACGGTTTGCGATTCCATCTGCGCCGTGGTCAAGGCCCCGAGCCCGGTGGATTCGCGGATGCGTTTGGCCAAATCATCAGGCGCCACCCCGGGCGCGGCCTTGACCAAGACAAAGGTGGTTTGCTTGCGCATCGGCGGCATGATGGCCTGCGCGCGCCGGAAAGTGGTGTAGACCACCGTGCCCCAAAAGAATTCCTTGCCCTTGAAGTAGGTGCCCATCACCCGGCAGGCATGGTCGTTGATGTCGAGCCGGTCACCGAGGCGCAACTGGCGCGGGTGGGCGGCCTTTTTCATCAGCAGTTCGCCTTCCGGCAGATTGCCGTCAATGAACACCGCCTGGTCTTGGCGCAAGTCCTCCAACTCGCCCTCCTTCATGCCCACCGGCCCGCCAATGAGCGACGCATCATCAATGCCGATCAAACGGATGAGATACATCGAACCGTCGGGCAGGCGGGCCTGCGCGTAGTTTTTGTACATCGGCACCGCCCATTGCACGCCCTGGATCGAGCGCACCCGGTCCAGTTCGCCGTTGCGCATTTGTTTGAGGTCGTCCACCATTTCGGTTTCCGGGTCCACCACCCACACATCGGCATTGGCGCCGACCTCGCGCACCCACACCCCGGTCATGTGGACGAAGCCGGTGAAAATGCCCAATTGCTGCGCCATCAAAAAAGTCGCGAACGCCAAACCGAAAACCAACCCGATGAATTTCGGGCGGTCGCCGGTGAGCATGCGATGGGCAATGAAAAGGAGGGGTCTCATGAGGGTTGACTAGGAACGGAAGACCACGGCAGGCTCCAGACGCCAGACTTTAACCATGGACAGCGCCGCCGAGAGAATGGCGATCAACACAATCGCCAATGCGCTGCCTGCCAGCAGCCACCAGTGCATCACGAAGGCCAACTCGGTGCTGCTGAGCCGGTAGCCGATGAATGCCGCCAACCCGACACCGATCCCATAGCCCACCACCGCCACCCACATGCTTTGCGCCAGCACCATGCCAAGCAGGCGCCAGTTGGAAAGCCCCATGGCTTTGAGCGCGCCAAAGTAGCGGATGTTGTCCTGGGTGAAGTTGAAAAACAGCAGGCCGGCGATGATGGCCCCGACCACAAAACCCAGCACCACCATGGCGCCGAAATTGATCGGGATCGGCGTGTACTTCATGTAATACCAAAAGGTCAAACTTTTGAAGCCGTTGCCAAACACCGGATTGTCTTTCGCGCCAATCAGCGCTTTCAGGCCGGTGACCTGCGTGATCCGATCGCAGAGCTGTTGCGGGTCTTGGCCTTCTTTGGCTTTGACCAGCACAAAGGGCATGTTCTTGCGCTCCGGCGGCGCCCAGCCGGTGGCCCGCGAATAGGTGGTGTAAATCATCGGCTGGCCTTGAAAGGTGCGCGCACAGCGGCAAATGCCCACCACCACCGCGTGCCGGTCGTTGATCTCCAGCGTGTCGCCAAGGCGCAAGGGCTGGGGCGCGCCGGCGGGGCCGGCGGGCCAGCGCACCAGTTTGCCCTTGGGCGCGGTGTTGCTGCCCTCATCCACAATGATGCCGTTGCTTTGGCGCAGGTTTTCCAGTTTGCCTTGCACCATCACCGGCGGCGCGCCAAACAGCGAGGCGTCATCCAACCCCACCACATTGCACATTTGATAGCCGCCGTCATCCAACCGCGCCCGCAGCAGGCTCTTGGACATGGGCACCGCAAACGCGACCCCCGGCACCGAACGCACCCGCAACAATTCGGTTGATTGCATCGGCTTCAAATCGTCCACCAATTTGACCTTCGGGTCCATCACCCAAATGTCCGGTTGCGCCGTATCGGTGATAAAACCGTAGGTGCGCGCAATCAGGCCGGAAAAAACCGCGACCTGCTGCGTCATCAGCAACGCCGCGATGGTGATGCCAAGCACAATGCCGACGTATTTGGCACGGTCCCCCATCAGCATGCGCAAGGCGACGAAAATCACGGACGCCCCCCGTCCGCAGCGGCGGCCATCGCCCGCAAACCGGCGATGGAAAACGCCGTCACATGGGCGCCAAGCCAGGCGGCCTCCGGCACCGGCGCGCCCAACCGCTCAAGCATCGGGCGGGCCTGATGGTGGAACACGCATTGGGCCATGACCGAATAAGCGCCGGCCCGCACCCGCTCCTCGGACGCATGCCCGCCCAGCGCGCGGCGCACCACCGACCACAGGTAACGGGCCTGCGGCTGGATGACTTCCTCCACCAAGCCCTGCAAGGCGGCCGAGGGCTCGACCATTTCGCGGGTGATCATGTGGCCGTACCAAGCGCCCTCGCCGGAGGCCAGCACCCGCCCGACCACCGCGCGCACGATGCCTTCCAACGCCTGCTCCCACGACGCATCCGGCGCCACCCCCGCATCCATCGGGTACAGCGCGATCGAACGCTTGGCCGCCGCCTTGAGCGCCTCGGCATACAGCGCTTCTTTGGAACCAAAGTAGTAGCCCACCGCCGCCACATTGACCTTGGCCTTGGCGCAAATGGCCCGCACCGTGGCCCGCCGAAACCCCTGCTCGGCAAACACTACGCAAGCCGCATCGAGCAAGCGGGCGGGGGTTTCAAGATCAGGTAGCGACGGGTCCGGCTTGGGCATGGGGGGTAGTCTAGGGCAATGAAACAGATGTTTCAAACGGATGTTTTAATTGGAATTGGGTTGCCTTCGGTGGCCAAAGTGCGCAGCGACAGGCCTGATTTGGCATGGTAAACATTGATCATGTGAACATCAGTTTTTTGTTTGCGCGAA
>CAZKVP010000063.1:0-18312 GCA_964556215.1 uncultured Phycisphaeraceae bacterium | reverse complement strand
TTCAGCCAGAATTTGATGGCGGCAAAATTAGGTTGACGCGCATGCCCTTCGGGGCGTCCACCCGTGGCTACAGTCATACGGCCCCTTCGGGGCCTTGGAACCGCTACACGCCTTCGGCGTTTGCGGATTGCTCCGACTTGTGGGTAATGGTGAGGCGGCCCGCCGCGTGTGAAGTGAAATCATTTGAAAACAACGCGCGTTCCACATTGGATCGCGCGTTGTTTTTTGCGTGCCAGCGACGGCGGCAAGATGCCGCCGCTACTTTATTTCTTCTTCACCCCCGGCAGCAACTCCCACAGCGCCCGGCGCACGTCGGCAAAGGGCACCATCTCCACCGTGGGATTGTCAAGGGTTCCGCGCACGCGCAGGCCGAGCATCTCGTTGGTGAAGGGGGTGGTGACATATTGCGCCACTTCGCCGATCACCTTTGAAGACCAGCCTGTCTGCCGTTGGTTGCGGGTGGCCAAGGCCAGGTCCAGCCGGGTTTCCGGCAGACTGACGGTGCCCTCACCCACGATGGCCAGGCCGCCGGGCGAACTCATTTCAAGGCGGTCCACCTTCAGGCTGTGGCCAAGGGCGATGAAGTGTCCCTTGCCGCCGCTGATGGGGCCCGAACCGGGGCGCACCAGGTTGAGGGCCTCCACCACGGGCAACTTGTTGCTGCCGGCCCCCAGGTCGCTGGCCGACAAAGCAAAGTCGCCGTCGCCGGTGAGGTGATCAAAACCGTCGCCTTGGTTGCGCAGGCGGACGCGGGCCGAAAGGATGCCGCTTTTGCCCGTGATCCCGTCCCAGCCGGCGGGGTTTTTGATGCCTTCCAAGGCGGCATCGGCCAAATCCGCATCCACCGCCCAGGATGAGCCGGTGCCCGCCGCGGAGCCGGAGAGGATGCCGCCGGCCAGGGTGGCCTTGAAGTCCGGCAATTGCCAGGAACCGTCGGGTTCAAGCACGGCCTTGGCGGCGGCGTCGGAAAGCTTGCGGTCATAGAGTTCGCAGGCGCTCAGATGCAGGTCGACGCTGGTGCGGGTGGCGCCCTTGTCGCTGGCGGCATGCACGGCGGCGGCGGCGCGCATATGGCGGAAGGGCAGGCCAAGATCGAACGAAAGCCGGTCGGTGGTCACCAGCGCCTTGAAATCGGTGCGGTCCGGGCCCAGGTTCAGGCTGCCTTCCTTGATCTGCACCGTGCCCCGGGCCCGCGCATCGGCCACCGCTTGGCGCACGCCGGCCGGCAACACCGCATTGACGGTGTCCGGCAACCGGCCGTTTTTGATTTGGGCCTGGCCGGCCACGGCCAGGTCGGCGGTGAAATTTTCGGCGTTGGGGGTGAGGGTGCCCGAAACGGTCATCTCGCCGCCGTCAAAGGCGCCGTGCACGGCCGCCAAGGCGATGGCTTGCGCGCCCAGGGTGACGCGCCCGCTCATGTCGCGCAGGGCCAGCGGTTCCTTGGCGCCCACCGGCGAAAGCATGCCAAGGGTTTTCGGGTCCACTTCCAGGGTGAAGTGCTCGTCGTCCACCTTCGGTTTTTTGGCATTGGGCGCGATGTTCCAGGCCAGGTGCCCGTTCCCGTTGCCGGAGAATTTCCAGCGTCCAAACGCCTCCACCACTTTTTTTTGCGCTTGGGAATCCTTGGGGGCCAGGTTGGCCAGGGCCGGTTCAAAGGTCAGGTTTTCCGCCGTCACATCCAGCGTGTTGGTGAAGGCCGGGTTCCAAGCCACGGTTTCTTTGGCGCAAAATTGCGCCTTGCCATGGGTGGCGGTGGCCTGGTTGATGGCGAAGTCGTCCCCGTGCAGGGTCATGTCCATGGCCAGATTTTCCAGCACATAGCCTTGCCCGAAGGGGTTGGCTTGGCCGTCTTGCACCACCCCGTGCAGGGCGATAGCAAGGCCGCTGCCGTTTTTGGAGCCTTCGGTTTCCTTGAGCAGGCCATCCACCTGCACCCGGCCCGTCACGCCGACCTGGCGGGCGGATTTTTCCGCATTGGGCGGCAAAGCGGCGTAGAACCAGTCGTCCAGGGGAATGTCGGCTTGTTCAACGGTCACCTGCCAGGCAAAGTCGCCGTCGTGGTTGGTGTCGTCGGCGCTGACGGAGGCTTCGAGCGTGCCGTCGGACGGGCCGTCCGCCTTGAGCCCGACGCCGCGGACCTTGGTTTCGCTGGCGGTGATGGTGCCGGCGGTGATTTTGAGGGGATAGGGCCACTGGGGCAAAATGAGCTGCATGCCGACCGGGTTCACCTCGGCCAGGATGCCCCACTGCCCCTTGGGGCCCTTGGCGCGGGAGATTTTCAGGACCGCATCCAGCGTGCCGCCCGGCTCGGGGGCTTTGAGTCCGCGCGCGCGCAGCGCCTCTGTGGCCGGCACGCTGGCAAAGCGGCGGATGGCGGCGGCGGTGTTTTTGCCCATGGCGCCAAGCAGGGTGTCGCCAAAGGGGGCGTCTTCGAGTTCCACCGTGATGTCGGCGCCGGCGTCGTCGGTCAGCGGCGCGATTTTGCCGCGCACCGACACCGTGCCGCCGGCCACGCCCTGGCCGTGCAGGTTTTCGATCAGCAGGCTGTTGAGGCTGGCGCGCAGCGTGCCGGAGAGGTGCTCCACGGGGTAGGGGCGCACGCTGTAGTTGGCCTTGACGTCGATCAATTCCACCCGTGCCTCCAGTTCGGGCAGGGTGTTGAGTCCCGACGATTCGGCGCGCCCGCTGATGCGGAAAGTGCCCGAGGGGTTGAAGCGCCGGTAGATCTCGCGCACATCCTTGAACACATCCAGAATGGGGATGTTGTCCGCCAATTCAAAAGTGTCGGTGGTGAAGGCCATGCCCCATTCGTTCTGCCCCGTGAGGTTGAGCTGGCCCGAGAGTTTGGCCGCCACCGTGCCGATGCCCAGCGGCTCGCCGTGCGCGGTGGCGCGCAAATCCGGCAGGCGCAGCAGGTCGTCGCTCACCACCGCCGAGCCGTCGATGCCGTCAAACCACAACTGGTCGGCGGCCCCGATCATCATTTCCGCCACCAGCGTGTTGCCCAAATCGCCCACCATCGGCCGCAGGTTGGGCCGCAGCGTCACGCCTTTGACCTGCAGTTTCGCGCTATCGATGTGGAAGCCGTTTTTCCAATTGCAGGCGGCCTCGAGTTCCGGCACTTCGCCGGTGGCCGACAGCGTGCGCCACCAGCGGCGGGCCTCGCGCGGCACCAGGAGGGCCATCTCCGGCCGCAGGCAGGCGCGGGTGATCGTGCCCGAGGCCGTTTTGGCCGCCAAATCAAACTGGCCGGTCAAATCGGCGTTTTTTCCGGTGTCCGGCCGCAGCGCGTGGAATTCCATGGTGCCGGCCTGGATCCCCGTGGGCGTCATGCGGCCCGAGAGTTCCCATTCGGCGATGGTTTCGCTGGACAGGCCGTCGGCGGACAATTTTTCAAAGCGGATCTTGCCCTTGTTCAGCGCGAACAGCGGCAGCGGGATGGTTTGGCGGGGTCCGCCGGTGTCTTTGACGCCAAGGTCCACCAGATTGACGGTGTCGGTGGCGGGGTTCTCCACCACATGCAGCACCGGGTCGTTGATTTCGATGGCTTTGACCAGGACCCGCAGCCGCAGCAATTCGCGCCGGCCCAGGGTGATCACGGCTTGCGGGGCCTCCAGCACTTTGGCATAGGGTCCCTTGGCGTTGGCCAGCCCGAGTTGCAGGTTCTCCACCATCAGTTGGCCGCGCCAACTCAGGTGGGCCCTGTCGATGTGCACCGTGCCCTTGATGTTTTCCCCCAAGGCCGCCTCCACCGCGCGCGCCAACCGCTCCGGCCGCGTCAAAAACCACACCGTGCCGCCAAGCACCAGCGGCGTGCCCAGCACCGCCAGCATCACATAAGTGGAGATGCGGCGCAGGAGGGGCTTCTTTGGCTTCGGAAGTTTTGTGGCCATTGGAGTTCGGATTGTACGCCCCTGCCCCTGCATGGGCCGGCCTGCGGGCCGGCCCATGCAGGGGCAGGGGCGTACAATGCCGCCCCCTCCAACCCAATCAAGATCATGGAAAACCCCGCGCCCATCCCCGCTCCCGCCATTCCTCCCGCCGTTTGCGCGCCGCCCGCCGCCCCGCAAGCGCCGGCCCGGCCCGTTTACATCACCATTGACGATTTCCTCAAGGTGGATTTGCGCGTGGCCACCATCACCCAAGCGGAAACCCACCCCAAGGCGAAGAAATTGTTCCGGCTGCAATTGGACTTGGGTCCCCTGGGTCCGCGCCAGATTTTTGCCGGCATCCGCGGTTATTACGAGCCCGAGCAACTGGTGGGTCGCCAGATCATCGTGGTGGCCAACCTTCTCCCGCGCGAGATGTTCGGCGAAACCTCCAGCGGCATGCTGTTGGCGGCTTCGGTGGAAGAAGGCGAAACCCGGCTGCTGACGCTGCTTGCCCCTTCTTCGGCCATTCCGGCCGGGGCCAAGGTGGGGTGAAAAGCAGACGCGGCATCCCGCCGCATTTTGAAACTTCGATAAAAAACAACGCGCGCCGATCATCGGTGCGCGTTGTTTTTGGTTTGCTTTTTCTCAATGTGGATAGCCGGCGCTATTTTTAGAACTTCACTTCCACCCCGGCGAACGCGCCAAACGGGGTCGGATTGAAGCCCAACACGTCCGGCGTGCCGTTGTCGAACAGGTTTTCCAAGCGGCCAAAGGCCGACACCTGGTTGGTGATCTTCACGCGGGCCACCACATCCCACACCAATTTGTCATCCGCCTGCACGGAAGCAAAGGTCACCGGATCCAGGTCGCTGCGCACGCCAAGGTAGCGGCCGGCCACGCCAATGCTGGCGGCCTCGTGGGGCAGGGTGTAATCCACCCGCAAGGCAGCCTGGTGCAGCGGCCGGCGCAAGAGGCGGGCCCCGGTGGTGGTGTTCTCGGCGTGGGTGTAGGTGTAGGAGCCGGTGGCGGTCAATTTGCCGGCGTTGGCGCCGTCGAACAGGGTGACGCGCAGGGCGGTTTCCACCCCGCGGGTGACGGCCTTCGCCACATTCATGTTTTGGAAAGTGGGGGCCGCGCCCTGGATCAGGTTGGAGAGGTTGTTGTGGAAATAGGTGACACTGAATACGCCCTTGGCGTCTTTGCCTTCGCCCAAGAAGCGCTGGTCGAAGCCGGCATCCCAGCCCAGCGATTCTTCCGGCCGCAAGGCGGGGTTGTTGTAGGTGGAGCCGAAATAAACCGTGTTGTCGTAGAGTTCGACCAACGACGGCGCGCGGAAGCCGGTGCCGCACGAGGCCCGCAAAATGGTGTTGGTTTCCACCGAGTCGTAGGCGATGGCCGTGCGCCAGGTGGTGTGGTCGCCGAAGGCGCTGTGGTCGTCCACCCGCGCGCCGCCGTTGAGGGTCACGCGTTCGACCGGGTTCCAGCGCGCCTGGGCATAGGCCGCGCAGGTTTGCGCGTCGGCCGAGAAGTTCGCCGACTCGGTGCCCTTGGCGTCTTCGCGCAGCCAAGCCAGGCCGCCGACCAGATCCAGTTGCGGGCTCACATGCAGGGTGTTTTGCCAGTCGGCCTGCAAGGTGTGGCCGTTGAATTTGCTGGGATAGCCGGAGAAGGCGCCGGCGCCGGGCGCGTTGTTCTCGCGGGCGGTGGCGAAGGCGGACAGGTTCAAAACCTGCTCCCACTTGCCATCGGCCAGCACCAGGTGAGGCGCCAGTTTGAAGAAGCCCAAATCGGTGTCGGTGGCCGGCTGGGCGCCGCTGAAGGCATCGTCAAAGGCGCTGTGGGCGTGGGCGCCGCGGGCGATCAGGTCGATGCCGAAAACATCGGTGATTTCCCAGCCCAGGCGCACGGCCAGCGAGGTGTTGCGGTAGGGGTCATTTTCCCCGTCGTTGCTGGCGGAATAGCCGCGCGAGTCGGTGCGCAAAGCGCCGACATGCCAGTTGAAGGTGTCGTCACCGCCGCCGGCCTGCACGCGCTCGGTCCAGGTGTTGCGCGAGCCGCCCTCCACCGAGGCGGTGGCTGAAGTCGGGCCGGCGCCCTTGGTGGTGGTGGTGGCGATCACGCCGCCGATGGCGTCGGAGCCGTAGAGCGGCGACTGGGCGCCGGGCAGCACCTCCACTTGCGCCAGGTCGTTGGCCATCAGTTGGTCGATGGCGGCGCGGCCGTCGCCGGTGGAGGGATCCATCACCCGCACGCCGTCCATCAGCACCAGGGTGTGGGAAGGATTGGTGCCGCGCAGGTACAGCGCCGTGCCTTGGCCGATGTCGCCGTTGCGCATCACGGTCAGGCCGGGGGTCAGTTGCAGGGCGTCGGAGAGCGAGCGGGCCTGGGATTGCCGGATGTCGTCGCCGGAAATCAAAGTCACCGGGCTGCCGACGGCTTCTTTGGCCTCGGGCAAGCGGGTGGCGGTGACCAACACGGGCGGAATTTCTTTGGCCGGCGCGGGTGTGGGTGTGGGGGCGGCCTCTTGCGCGGTCAAGGCGTGGATGGGCAGGCAGGCCAGCAGCCAAGCGGCGGGAATCAAGCGGGAACAGAACATGGGGAATCCTTGGGAAAAAGGGGTTTTTAAAAGCGTGAAAATCAAGATTTGATCGGCCATGGAATGCCCGCCACCATGAAGGTGACGGCATCGGCGGCGGCGGCGAGGCGTTGGTTGGCGCGGCCCAGGCCGTCGCCGTAGGCGCAAGTCAAAGGGGTGTGGCCCACGCCACCCAAGCCGGTTTCGCTGGAGACGAACACCCAGTGGGTGTCGCTTTGGCGGCAGGCGTCGAGCAGCGGCAACACTTCTTCGTCCAGCGCCGCTTCAAAGTGGGCAGAGGAAAGTTGCGCTTCGGGCATTTGCATGATCACATTGCAGGCCAAGAGGGTCATGCATTCGACCAATACCACCGGGTGGGGGTCTTGCCGTTGCGCTTGAGTGATGGCTTGCGCCACTTGGTGCGGCGCTTCCAGCGTGGTCCAGTGCTTGGGGCGCATGAGCCGGTGGCGGGCCACGCGGTCTTGCATCGCGTATTCCACCGTCTTGGCGGTGGCGACATACAGCACGCGGCCATCGGCCTTGGCGGCAAGCGCAGCGCATACTTTTTCAGCATGGGTGCTTTTGCCGCTGCGGGTGCCGCCCAGGATGAAGTGCAGGGAGTTTGTTTTAGGCATGGAACCTTTCGATGGAAGCCAAGGCTGCAAGGCGTGAAGAAGTGAAGTCAGCCCACGAGAAAACCTCCAGCGTGATGACACCGGGGTAAGCGCAAGTGAGCAGCGGATGCAGCACGCTGTCCACTTGCGCTTCGCTCATGTGGGCCAGCGAGCGGTGATCGCGCTCGGCTAAGCCGTGCAGATGAATGTGGCGCACTTGCGCCTGCCATTGAGTAAGAATGGGGGCGGGGTCTAGGCCGTCTTTCCACAGGTGGCCGATGTCTAGGCAACGGGCGCGGTGGGCCGGGCTTAGGCGGGCGAGCAGCGGTTCGTGGAAATCAAGCGGGGCGCCCTCGATGTTTTCAATGCACAAAGGGCAAGGCGCAAATTGCGCCAAGCGGGTGACGGCAGCCGCGGCGTGATCAACCCAGTCGGTGGGCAAGGCGGCGACTTGTTCCACATGCAAGGTGCAGGCGCGCAAGTTCAGCGGCGCGACCCGATCGAGCAGGCGCAGGATTTTGTCGGCATCAAGGGCGGCCGAAGCGGCGCGGGTGAGGTCGATGTTTACTGGCAGGTGGGCGCTGCATTGAATGCCGTGGTCGGCGCTGATGCGGGCAATTTCGCTAACTTGCGCCGCCGGAAGAGTGTTGCTCAAATTGTCATCGGCCAAACATAATTGCAATTCAATATGCTTGACCGCTTCTGTTTGCTTGGCGATGAAGCGGACGTTGTCGGCCCAGCCGGCGGGGATGACGAAAGAGGTGCAGCCGAGATTGAGGGTTGGTTTTACCACGGCCACCTCCCGCAAAAGGCGAGCAGCACGGCGATTTCGGTCAGTTCAATGAGCGCGCCGTACACATCGCCGGTCATGCCGCCCAAGCGCGTGCGGGCCAAGCCGGTCAGCCAGATGAAGACTGTCGCCGCGCCGATGGCTGCCGCCAGTCCATGCCAGCCCAAGCAGGCGCAACTGACGATGGCCAAGAGCAGGGCGAGTACGCCTTCCCACTTTTGCGCCACCTGCTTGAAACTGGCGCCCATGCCAGTGGGGCGGGCCACGGGCTGGCTCAAAACCGCCAGCGCCAAGTTGGCGCGGCCAAGCAGGGCAGCCAAGGCGCAAGCGGCCAACAGGGTTGGCCAAGGCATCGCAACCAGCATGGCCAAGGCCGCGATTTTAAGCAGAACGGCCAAAAAAAGCGCGATTCCGCCAAAGGCGCCCATCTGCGGATCCTGCATGATTTCAAGGCGTTTTTCGCGGCTGGTGCAGCAGGCCAAGCCATCGCCGCAGTCGGCCACGCCATCGAGATGCAAGCCGCCGGTGATCACAATCCAAACGCCGGTGCCTACTACGGCGGCGAGCAGCGGGTTGAAGCAGCGTCCGCCGAGCCAAGTTGCGCCTGCGGCGAGTGTGCCAATCAGCATCCCGATCAGCGGCAGCCATGCGAGCAGCCCTGTCCGCCACGGCGTGGCAAAAGCGCGCGCCGGCAGCGGCAGGCGGGTGAACAGGCCCAAGGCGGTGAGCAGGGGGGAGAAGGGGTGCATGATTAAGCCGAGAGAATCGAGGTTTGCGTGTTGCACTGCGAAGCAGTGCCTGTTCTTGGCCAGGGGGTGCAACCCCTGGGAAAGAAGCTCAATATGTCCCCACCCCGAAGGGGTGGAGCCGCCCGTCTTTCCGCCACCCCTTTGGGGTGGGGTGTTTGGTCGTCTTTGTTCCAGGGGTTACACCCCTGGCCAGGGACGATCACCGCTTCGCGGTGAGGAGGGCGCGGTATGCGGTTTTTACGCCGGCAAATGAATGCCCAAGTCCTCAAGCGTGGCCATTTCACTGAGCAACAAGGTCGACGCTTCAATCATCGGGAAGGCCAGTGCCGCGCCGGTGCCTTCGCCGAGGCGCAAGTTCAAATCAAACAGTGGTTCGAGCCCAAGCTTGCGCATGGCGAACTGATGGCCAGGTTCGACCGAGGCATGCGCAGCGATCAGATAATCGGTCACGCGCGGGTTGATCGCTTGCGCCAGCAGTGCGGCGCATGCAGCGATGAAGCCGTCCACCACGGCGGGGATGCGCAAGTGCGCTGCGCCCAGATACACGCCGGCCATGGCGCCGATTTCGCAACCGCCGACTTTGGCCAGCACATCCAGCCCGTCGGCGCGATTGGGCCGGTGCAGGGCGATGGCCTGGGAGATGAGTTGAATTTTGCGGGCATGCTGGGCATCGTCAATGCCGGTGCCGCGCCCGGTGACCTCGGCCACCGCGGCACCCGTCAGCACGCTGGCGATGGCCGAGGAGGGCGTGGTGTTGCCGATGCCCATGTCGCCGGCGGCCACCAATTGCAGGCCTTTTTTCGCCTCTTCACGCACCAGTTCGATGCCGGTTTCGATGCAGCGAATGGCTTGGTTGCGGGTCATCGCCGGTTCGGAACTGATATCCGCCGCGCCGTGGCAGACCTTGCGCTGCACCAGATTGGGCAGGTTGGTCAACTCGGTTTCCAGCCCGACATCCACCACCACCAAGCGCGCACCCATTTGACGAGAGAGCACATTGATGGCCGCCCCGCCCTGGATGAAATTGCGCGTCATCAGCGTGGTCACCACGCTGGGCACCGTGCTGATGCCGCGCTTGGCGATGGCATGGTCGCCGATGCACAGCAGGATGGCTTTGTCTTTGACCGAGGGCAACGGGTTGCCGGTCATTTGCGCCAGGCGCACGGCCAAATCCTCCAACCGGCCCAAACTGCCGGGCGGCTTGGTCAGGATGTTCAGGCGTTGTTGCGCAGCCATGCCGGCAAACAGGTCAAGGGGGGGGATGTCAATCATGGGGTGTGTGGGTTGGGGGCGAGGGCTTGGGTCAGTTTTTCAACCAAGGCGGGCAGGTTGGAGGAAGGCAGCATGGCCAAAGCGTCGGCCACCACCCGCAGGCGCCGGTTGGCGGTGGCGGGCAGGTTGGCAAACAACCGCTGCAAATCGGCGTTGGCGCGCGCCACCTTGGCGGTGCCGGTCTCGGTGGTGAGCAGCACCACCGCATCGGGGTTGAGTGCGATCAGGGCTTCGCGGTCCAGCGGCAGCCAATCCGGCGCATCGGCGGGCAGGGCGTTTCGGCAGCCCATGGCCGTCAGCAATTGGCCGTGCAGCATGTTTGGCCCCAGTGCGCTTGGCTCCGGCGTGACGGACACCAACAGCAACACGCGCGGCGCGTCGAGGCGGGTGCGGGCCATTTGGAGCACCCGCGTCAGGCTGGCTTGGGTGTGCAGGCGCAACCGTCGGCCGGCCTGCGGCTGGCCGACGGCGACGCCGACGTCTTCCAGTTGCGCCAAAGCTTCTGCCACCGTGCGGGGCGAAGAAAGTTGGGTGAATTGAAAGCGGCCGTCCGCCTGCCAGCGCCGCAAAAACGGATCGGCCGGCAGCACATCGCCGACAGAGCCGATCACAAAATGGGGCGCCAGTTTGAGGATGGATTCACTGTCCAAATGCCCCATCACGCCCAAGGGCACGGCCTGCATCGGGCGGGCGGGGTCATCCGAAATGGTGCCGGCCAGACGCGCGGCAAAGCCCATGTCGCGCAATGCCAACGAAGCGCTGGGCACCAAGGACACAATGTCGCGCGCCGGTGCGGCGGGTTTGGTTTGGCCGCAGGCGCTCAGCGTCGTCAGCCCGACCGCGCCCAGCAGACACAGCATCGCCCGCGCCGCCCCAAAGGCGCAGGGGTGTGGCATGGGATAGGTGGGGGGGCAATGAGACACCGGCTTCCCTGCCCCAGTCGCGGGGGCGGAAAAAAAGGATGTTTCGACCTGCCGGCTGCGGGCGCAGCAACAAGGGCGGCCAAAACATGCTTCAGGCAGGTCTCCCGGCTCTGGATTCCAAAAAGAATCCATCACGGTGGCGCGTCCGCTGGGGAGTTGAACCCCATTCCCATTTTCACCCGTGCCGGAGGGCACGGACACCTGAAGGGGTGGAAGTGTATCCGGAAATTCGGATGGATGGATTGATTAGGGAAGAGGGGTGGCTCGCAGCCAGGCGTTTCGACGATAAACCGACGATAAAGATGCGATAAGTTGACGATAACCGCAGGGAAAACAAATTCGGGCCTCCATTCGCGCCGCCCCCGCCATTACGCCGATAAACTGCTCATGCGCCGGTCACGGATGACCGGTCTTTTCCCTGCTTTTTCACGGACGATTCATGCGCCTGGACCGCCTTATCGCCGGTTTGCCCGTCTCCCTTGGTTCCGGCGACGGTTCACTCGACATCACGGGTTTGACCGATGACTCCCGCCAGGTTCAACCCGGCTTTTTGTTCATTGCGCGGCCGGATTTGGCCGGCGGGCCGGGCGGGTTGGCGTTCGCGGCGCAGGCGGTGGCGGCCGGGGCGGTGGCGGTGGTGTGCGCCGCCGGGGCGCGGCCGGCCGGCATATCGGGCGCGGCCGTGCTGGAGGTGGAAGCGGGCACGCCTTTTGACCAGGCCGTCGGCGGTCAGTTGGCCAACATTTTTTACGGCAATCCGCTGGCGCAATTGAAGGTGCTGGCCGTCACCGGCACCAACGGCAAGACCACCTGCGCCACCCTGACCCAGCAACTGCTCAATGCGCGCGGGGTCAGGTGCGGCATGGTGGGCACGGTGGCCATTGATTGCGGTTTGGGGCCCAAGCCCTCGGCCCTGACCACGCCGGGGTCGGTGGAATTGATCGCCTGCTTTGCCGAAATGGTGCAAAACGGTTGCACCGCCTGCGTCATCGAGGCCTCCAGCCATGCGCTGGATCAGGGCCGAGTGGGCATGATTTCCTTTGCCGCCGCCGCCTTCACCAACCTGACCGGCGACCATCTGGATTACCACGGCACGATGGAAAACTACGGTCTGGCCAAAAAGAAGTTGTTTGACGGCCTGCGCCCCGCCGCCACCGCCATCGTCAACGGTGCCGACGCCTGGGCCGAGCGCATGCTGGCCGATTGCCGGGCGCAAACGCAATGGCGGGCCGGTTCGCTGGCCGAGCAATTGCAGGACACCCAGCGCGACAACGCCTGCGAGCGCGGTGAATCGGGCGAAGAAGACGCCACCGGCGGCATGCCGCTGTGCTTTGAGCCCGCCCGCGGCGAGTTGCCGGTGTGGGTGTCGTTTGTGGCCTCCGTGCGCACCACGGCCGGCACGCAGGCGGTGTTCTGCGGCCCGTGGGGCGAGGCCGATGCATTCCTGCCGCTGGCCGGCGACCATAACCTGATGAACGCGCTGCAGGCGATGGCGCTGGCCCATGCCGTGGCCCCGGTGGAAGGCGCCGAATTGGCCCGCCAAATCGGCCGTTTGCAGCCGGTGCCGGGCCGGTTGGAGGCGGTGGGCCCGGCCTGGCCGGGGACTTTGGTCCGCCATGACGGCCTGCCGACGGTGCTGGTGGATTACGCCCACACCCACGACGCCATCGAGCGGGTGGCCGAGGCGTTGCGCCCCTTGGTGGAACATGCCAAGGGCCGATTGGTCCTCGTGTTCGGTTGCGGCGGCGACCGCGACGCTTCCAAGCGGCCCAAGATGGCCCGCGTGGCCTGTGTGCGTGCCGACCAGGTGATCATCACGTCCGACAATCCGCGCACGGAGGATCCGCAGGTGATCATTGCGCAGATCTTGGTCGGGGTGGCGGAAGACGACCGTCCCAGGGTGCGGGTGGTGCCGGACCGGGCGCAAGCGATCGCCTTGGCGGTGAAAGAAGCACAGCCAAACGATACCGTGCTGATCTGCGGCAAAGGCCACGAGGATTACCAGATCATCGGCAAAACCAAGCACCACTTTGACGACCGCGAGCAGGCGGCGGCGGCGTTGTCCAAGCGGCTGGAAGGCGGGGAAAAATGAGTGCTTTCTGGACGATTCAAGGCTTGGTCAAGGCCTGCGGTGGACGGGTGGCCGGGGGCGATGCGCCCATTGCCGGCATCACCCAAGACACCCGCGCCTTGAAGCCGGGCATGGCCTATCTTGCCATCAAAGGCGAACGTCTGGACGGCCACGCTTTTGTGGCCCAGGCCTTTGCGGCAGGCGCAAGTTGCGCCATCGTTGAGCATGAAGTTTTCGGTGCGGACGGACCGCAGATCATCGTGGAATCTTCCGTCGTGGCCCTGCAATCCATGGCCCGCGCCTGGCGCGATGAACTGGCCGCCGGCGGCTGCGCGGTCATATGCATCTGCGGCTCCAACGGCAAGACCTCCACCCGCCATCTGCTGCATCAGGTGCTCACCGCTGCCGGCCTGCCCGGCAGCCAAAGCCCCAAAAGTTTCAACAACCATTTGGGCGTGCCTTTGACTTTGCTGGCCGCCAAGCCCACCGACAAATTCGTGGCGGCGGAAGTCGGCACCAACCATCCCGGCGAAATCGCCAACTTGGCGCAAATATGCCGGCCGGATATTGCAGTGATCACTTCGATTGGCGAAGAGCATTTGGAGTTTTTCAAAGACTTGAGCGGCGTGGCCCAGGAAGAAGCCGCGGTGCTGTCCTACATGGCGCCCCACGGCTTGGCCGTGATCTCGCCGCAGGCCGCCGCCCATACCGCGCCCTATGAGCGCATGACGGTGGGGGTGGAGCGGGTGGTGGCCGACCTGGCCGATGCCGCCTTGCCTGCGCAGTTGCCCATGCCCGGCGCCCACGGCCGCTCCAATGCGGCGTTGGTGGCGCAAGTGGCGCGCCATTTGGGCTGCACCAACGGCGCCATTGGGCGGGCGTTGGCCCAAGGGCAAGCCGCCGAGGGCCGCTGGCAGAAAATCCAACTGGGGCAGGGGGTGACCCTGATCCACGACGCCTATAACGCCAACCCGTCGTCGGTGAATGCCGGTTTGGATGAGTTGGGTGGCAAGCCGAACGCCGGTGAGTGCTGGCCCTGCGGCACACCTCGGGGCGGACCGCGCGTTTTCAACGCGCAAGGAAATTCATTGCGCGTTGAAAACACGCGGTCCGCCCCGCAGCCCTGCATGGTGGTGCTCGGCGACATGTTCGAACTGGGCGAAGCCGGCCCGGCGGCCCATCGCACCATTGCCCAGCGGGTGGTGCGCACGCCCAACTTGCGCCCGGCCGTCTTCATCGGCGCCGAATATGCCCGGCAGGCCGGCCACCTGGCCGGCCGCGCCGGCATCCAGGTGCATGAAGCCTTCACTGACGACCTGCCGGCCAAGGTGGCGGCTTTGGCCGCCCCCGGTGATGTGATCTGGCTCAAAGGCTCGCGCGGCATGCGGCTGGAGCGCCTGATTCCCGCTTTGGAAGCCCGCTTTGGCAACGCCATCTGACCTCTCTTTTCAATCCCATCCCATCCATGCTTTATCTTTTTTTCAAATCGTTACGCTTGGGAGGCCCGTTTCAGGTGTTCGACCAGATCGAATTCCGGGCCTTGGCGGCGTTGTTGCTGGCCTTTACCTTTGTCATGTTGCTGGCCCCGCGCATCATCCGCACGCTGATGAAGATGAAAATCGGCGACGCGCCGGAATTTCACAACGCGCAGATCAACGAGCTGATGAAGAAGAAGGAGAACACGCCGACCATGGGCGGCATCATCATCGTGACGGCCGTGGTTGCCAGTTGCCTGCTGCTGGGCGATCTGTCGCGCGACCACGGGTTTTACCTCTGGACCGGTTTGGTCTGCCTAGTGGCCCATGCGGCCATCGGCTTTGGCGATGACTGGATGAAATTGACCTTTGCCCGCCGCGCCAAGGCCTCCGGCGGCAAAGCGACCCGCGACGGCTTGAAGTCATGGGAAAAACTGCTGTTCCAGTTGGTTTTGGCCACCATTTTGTGCTTGTTTGTGTACCACCACGCACAACACAAGTATGACCCGGCGGCCGGCGGGGCGCAGGCTCTTGAGGGTTTTCGGCAGATGAGCACCTGTGTCAACCTGCCGGGCATCAAGTCGTGGATGGTTGAGCACCATACGGATCAGATGACCCATCAGTCCATCAAGGTGTTTTTGCCCGCCAAAGGGCTGATTGTGCTGGGGGCCGGTGCGTTCGTCGTTTTGGGCGTGTTCTTCATTGCCGGCATGTCCAATGCCGTCAACCTGACCGACGGCATGGACGGCCTGGCCGGGGGCATTTCCATCATCGCCTGCCTGGCTTTGATGGTGTTGGCCATGATCGCCGGCTACGACATGCAGGGCAGCAATTGGGCCCAGTTTTTGGGGCTGCCGCATATTCCTGATTCCGACGAGTTGGCGGTGCTGGGGGGGGGGATGGCCGGGGCTTGTTTGGGCTTTTTGTGGTTCAACTGCAATCCGGCGCAGGTGTTCATGGGCGACACCGGTTCGCTGTCGCTGGGGGGCACCATGGGTTTTATTGCGGTGGTGACGCGCCAGGAATTCCTCCTGCTGTTGATCGGCGGCGTGTTCATTTTGGAGGGCTTGTCAGTGGCCATCCAAGTCGGCACCTTCAAACTCTCCAAGGGCAAATTGGGCTTCCACAATGTCAAGGGCACCCGCAGGGTGTTTTTGTGCGCGCCGTTCCATCACCACCTGCACTTAAAGGGCTGGAGTGAGCAGAAAATCGTGGTGCGGCTGTGGCTGATCACCGCGTTGCTCGCGGCGGCGGCGTTGGCGACGATCAAAATGAGGTAAATCCGCCCCCCGGCTTGGGTTTGCCCTTGTTTGCCATCCACCCCGCTTTCTGGCATAATTCCCGCCCCCATTCCGGGGAGTGTGTTGGGCCAACGTGGCCCAAAACTTCATTCACGCGAAGCCGAAGCCTTGGCCTAGCAACATTCGAGGGCCCGCCCCAAACAGCGGGTTTCAAAACATGGCCAACTACAACGGCCCCAAAGTCAAACTGTCCCGCCGCGTCGGTGTTCCGATTTCGGACACGCCAAAGCACACCACCAAACGCGAGCTGACCACCCCCGGCATGCACGGCGCCCGCGGCCGCCGCCTGCGCGACTACGGCGTGCGTCTGAACGAAAAGCAGAAGTTGCGCTACCACTACAACGTGCTCGAGACCCAGTTCCGCGTGTACATGGCCGAGGCCGGCCGCCAAGACGGCAACACCGGCGCCAACGTGCTGCGCCTGCTCGAGCAGCGCCTTGACAACGTGACCCGCCGCCTGGGCTGGGGCCGCACCATCTGGGCCGCCCGTCAGCTGGTCAACCATGGCCACGTGCTGGTCAACGGCAAGAAGGTCGACCGTCCGTCGTACCAGATCAAAGTGGGCGACGTGATCACCCTCAAGCGCGAAAACAGCCAGAAGCTGGCCCGCGCCCAGGTCGACTCGCTGCCCGGCCACGAGATCCCGGCTTGGATCGCGGCCAACCCCGCCGAACTCAGCGCCAAGGTGATCGCCCAGCCGACCGCCGACCAGGTGCCCTTCGACGTGAACATGAATTTGATCGTCGAATTCTACCGCTAAAAAAACGGTTCCCAGGAATCCCCAAACAACGCCCGATGCAAACCGGGCGTTGTTTTTATGCGTTTCCCACCGTTTTATTTGAAGAACGCCCACGCCACCGTCAGCATCACCGGGAACAAAATGGCACCCGACCAGGCCAAGTAGCCAAAGAACGAGGGCATCTTGATGCGGTGGTTTTCGCAGATGCTTTTGACCATGAAGTTGGGGCCGTTGCCGATGTAGGTCATCGCGCCCATGAACACGGCGCCGCAGGAGATGGCGGCGAGCAGGCGCGGGAAGTTTTCGGCCAAAACACGCCAGGAGCCGGCATCCGTCTTGCCCACCGCCAATTCGCCAAGGGCCGCGTAGGTGGGGGCGTTGTCCAGCATCGAGGACAGGCCGCCGGTGGCGAAGAAGTAATGCCATGGCGCGGTCAGCGGCAGGCTGTCCTTGGCGTCGTGCAACAGGGCCATCGCCGGCACCATGGCCAGAAAGATGCCGAAGAACAGCGCGGCCACTTCCTTGATCGGGTACCACGAGAAGCGGGTTTCGTGGTGCAGGGCCAGCGCGGTGGTTTTGACCGACAGGGCCGCGATGCCGGCAAACAGCAGGATTTGCACGCCCTGGGCGGCCAGCCCAGCGTTGCTTTCGCCGATTTTTCCGCCAAGCCAGGGTTGCAGCCAACTGCCGCAGGATGCCATCACCAACGGCACGGCCAGGAGCAGCCCGACATTCTGCCAGCCGCGGATGTGCAGGGGCATTTCGATTTTGGCCACCGCCTTCAGCATGCGGCCCTTGGTGATCATGGCTTCCTTCAGGAAGATGTGGGTGTCCATCGCCAAAAAGAGGGCCAGCAGCAGGCCGTTGGCCAAGAGCCATTGCTGCCAGAGTTCCCGGACGGTCCAGATGAAGGGCACGCCGCGCAAAAAGCCGATGAACAGCGGCGGATCGCCCATCGGGGTGAGCAGGCCGCCGCAGTTGGAAACGATGAAGATGAAGAAGACGAACACATGCACCTTGCGCTTGCGGTCGGCGTTGGCGCGCAAAAGCGGGCGGATCAAAAGCATCGAGGCGCCGGTGGTGCCGATGAGCGAAGCCAGCACCGCGCCGATGGCCAAAAGCAGCGCGTTGGTGGTGGGGAAGCCGGCGAAGGCGCCGGTGATGTGGATGCCGCCGCTGGCGGCAAACAAGGCGGCCAGCACCGAAACGAAGGCGAGGTATTCCACCATCGAATGCGCGATGGCGTGGCCCTCATGGCGCAGCAGCAGGTGGGCGCCGGCGCCAAGGACGCCCAAGGTGGCGGCGACCCACCACTGGGTTTTGTTGCGGTGCCAGGCGTGTTTGGTTTTTTCAAGCAGGGGGGCGAGCGCAATGATGCCAAGCAGCAGGGCGAAAGGAACGCAGGCCAGGATGGCAAGCCAGAGCGCGGGGGCGGTGTGTGCGTGGGCGTCGGTGGGCATGGTTTTGAGTTATGGGGGGAGGTCGGGTCAATCCGTGAATACGCTCAGCGCATGGTTGAGCAGCGCGTGCAGCGCGGCCGGATCGGCCACCCGGTGGCGCGCGATGGTGGGGCCGTCGCCGACTTTGATGAGCAGGGCGTGGTCGGGCAGGTTTTTGAACAGGTCTTCGTCGGTGCGGTCGTCGCCGGCGGCCAGCACCGGGTGGCCGGGGCGCACCACATGCGGCACGACCAAACCCTTGTGGATGCCCTTGACGCGGAATTCCAGCACCTTGTGGCCGTTGATCGCTTCGATGGCCGGGACGGCCGGCAGTTGTTTGGCGGCGACCAAAATTTCCAGCCGGGCTTCCTCGGCTTTGGCTTGGTCCGCCAGCCGGTAATGCCAGGCGAGGGCGCGCTCTTTGCGCTCGACGAAGGAACCGGGCAGGGCGGCGCTGATGCGTCCCATGGCGGCCTCCAGCGCATCCATCCA
>CAZKVP010000062.1:0-18449 GCA_964556215.1 uncultured Phycisphaeraceae bacterium | reverse complement strand
ACATTGAGTTCATAACCGGTGTGGTACACCACGCGGCGGTTGAACAGCGGCCGGTGTTCGCCGGTGTGGAAGCGGTAGCGGTACTGCTTGGTTTTGGCCCCGCCGATCACATTGAAATTCGGCGGCGCGATTTCGCAGGACATCACGCGGATGTCGTCGGGCAAACGCGACGAGATGGCATGCGCCATGCGCCCGACCGGGATCGGGGTGGCCGCCATGAAGGCCGCGCACTGACCCATGGCGTGCACGCCCGAGTCGGTGCGGCTGGCCCCGTGCAATGTGATCTGCGGATCGCGCAAAAAGGTCCGCAAGGTCGCCTCCAGCACGCCCTGCACGGTGCGTTTGGGTTCTTCGCCCTTGGGCTCCTGCTTTTGCCAGCCGTAAAAATCGGTGCCATCGTAGGCCACCGTCATGCGGTAATGCTGGCGGGTGCACGGCCGCGAATGGCGCGGGTCACCGTGCGGCTCGCGGACATATTCGCGCTTGGGGACGCCCTGACCGTGGTTGGGAACGGGCGCGGAGGTTTCGGGAGACACGTCGCTCACGCCTTCATCGCCTCCGGATCCACCCCCTGCTCGCGCAGCCAGTTGGCATACGAGATCGGGCTGAATTCGCTCGGCTTGATTTCGCTGCGGCCGCCCCAGAACACATTGGTGTACAGCACATTGATGCCCATCTCCTCCAAATGCGCGTCGATGGCGGCCTTGTGGGCCAGCACTTTTTCTTTTTCGGTGCCGTGGGCCACGCCCATCACATTGGCATTCATGAATTCCGGCCCGCCCTCGCGCCAGTAGGCGTGGGTCATGCAGCAGTGGCGGCCCACTTCCATGCCGGCTTCCATTTCCCTGCCTTGCGGCACCCGCCAGTGGAACAGGGCGTTGAATTTGGTGACGCGGTTGCCGTCGTCATGGCGCTTGACATGCTCCAAAAAGGTGGAGAAGCGGCCGATCAGGCGGCGTTCATTGAGGCTTTCGCCGACCTTCAGGAAAGTTTCCAAATCCACGCCGGCTTCCTTGGCGCGCAAATCCCACAGATTGGGCACCAGTTCATCCGGCTCGAATTCGCGCTTCAAAGCGGTCAGCACCTGCCACTCCAAATCATTGAGCGGGGTGACCACGGTGTCCATCACCCGCGCTGGTTCGTCGGTGCGTTCGCCGATTTCCAACTCGCGGCGGCGCACATGGCCCACGCTCAGGGCGAACAGTTTGTTGGCCGGCAGCAGTTTGAAGGTTTCGGCACCAACTTTCTCTTTGAGCCAATTGCAGTGTTTTTCCAGCGAGTAGCCCACCGGCACTTTGAGGGTGGTCCACAGGTGGTATTTGCTGCCCGGGCTTTCGCCGTCGGTGGTGCGCAAGACGACATGGCCGGAGGATGGATCCTCTTTGAACATGAATTCAAAGGCAGCGGTCAGTTTGAGCGGCGGAACCTTCCATGCGACCAGCGCACCAGGCGCAAGGGAGGTGGTCAAAAGCGTTTGACGCACGCGCCGCACCGTGCCGGCACGCAGCATGGCCTGGATGCGCTCAATCACCACCTCCAGGGCAATGCCGGACTTTTCGGCGATTTCATGCAGGGGACGGCGCGAAAAGCCGCTGATCTGGTCTTCAGAGACTGTCAGAATGGCTTTGTTGACGGGATCTTCAAATGAAATGGGGATGGGCATGGGGCGGGCATTGTAGCCCAGCCTACTTTTTGGCCGCAGCCGCCGGCGGGGCTTCGGCCACCACCCGCATCTTGGGCGGGGTTTTGCCGCTGGCATCCGCGCAGGCCCCGTCCAGCACCCGACCCATGAACAGGTCGGCGTTGCCTTCGGTATCCAAGTGCATCATCAGGTCGCACATCATCCAGGACAAGCCGTGCTGAGGGATGGGTACGGGATGCTCCTGCACCATGGGCATGCCCAAAAACATGTCTTCCGGCGCTTCGCCGCCCTTGCCGCCCTTGGCGAACTTGCGCGCCAACCCGTGCGGATCGGCCGCCGACACCACCACCAGGCCGAATTTGTGGGATTCGCTGATGTCGGCCATGATCGGCGTGCCTTTGGGGATCGAAACGCACACCGTCGGCGGATCGGAACACACCATGTGCACGCCATAAACCGTGTGCCCCACGCGGCTCTTCTCATACTCCGACGTCAGAATGAACACGCCGGTGGGCATGACGGAAAGGGCTTGACTGACGGCCAGACGCTTGGCGGTGGAAAGTTCTTGGACGAGGTGTGTTTTCATATGCTGTAATCCGAACCGGTCTGCAAAAAGATCCATCAAGGGAAACCTTTCCACGGGCGGCAGGATAGGATTGACCGGCGCGCTTGTAAAGCCCCCCCGTTCCGATTCTTCCCGCCGTGCCGCGGAGTCATGCGGCGGCGCAAACCCCGCCGCGGATGATTCCGACCCAATCCCCGCACCAATCTTCAAAATAAAGATTGACACCCACGACGCCCCCCGGATAATTTCAACTTCCCCGCCATTTACGCCACCGCTCCCCCTGGAGAAACCCATGCATTTCCAACGCCCGCTCCTGTTTGCCGCCGCCCTGCTTGCCCTGAGCACCGCCGCACCAGCCATGGCCCAGGCCGACGCGACCACTTCCATCAAAACCACGGACACCATCAGCGCCGAACAATACGCGCAGATCGACGCGTGGGTCACCCGTCAAATGAACCAGATCCGCAGCGGCCTGCCCGAAGATGTCAGCGCCGCCCGCGAAACCCTGATCAAGGAATTGCGCACGCCCGGGGCTTCCGCCGCCTACAAGACCGCGCTGAGCAAGTCGGTGCTGGCTTCGGGGGCAAAATTGCTCGACTCCCAAAAACTGCTGGTGCAGGTGAACATGGTCACCATCCTGGCCCAAGTCAACACCTTGGATGCCGTGCAGGCTTTGGCCCCGATGGTCAACAGTCCGGCCGCCGGGTTGCGCTACAAAGCCTGCCAATCCATCCGGTTGCTGATCGAGCCGACCCCCGCCGAACGGCGCAGCATCGGCGCCGACCGCGAACAGATTCTGACCAAGGCCCTGGCCGCCCAGATCGCCAAGGAAACCGACCGCAACGCCTACCGTGAAATGGTCGAACTGCTGGGGACCGTCGCCACCCCCGCCGCCCAAGACGCGCTGATCCGCACCTTGGATGCCCGTTTGTCCGAGCATGTGTCCGATGCCGCCCTGACCTATGAAACCGAACTCTTGGGCATCAACATCCTGTACCGCAAATTCATCCAAAGCGAAGAAAAGGGCGCGCTGATGAACAACCTTCTGGCCCTCGCCTACCGCCATGAAAAACTGGCCACCGCGCAGATCGCCGGCAATCTCAACACCAAAGACCTGCAAACCAAGGACCGCAAGGACCTGATCCAGGCCTGCGACAAAATGATCCGCGCGCAATACGTCCGCCTGGGCCCGGGCACCGGCCAACTGCCGCCGGACTTGGCGCCCCTGACCACCTTCAACAAATGGAAGGAGACGCTGGATGCCCTCCTCAAATGGGAACCCCTGCTCAAAGCCGCGCCCTTTGCCCTCCCTGCTGAAAAACTGAAGTGACTTTTCAACCCCATGAAAAAACCCGCGTTGAGCGGGTTTTTTCATGGGGTTTCACAGGCGTCAGGCCATGGGGCAAGGCGGGATCAATGCACCAATTTGCCGGCGGCCGGCGCCTTGGGGGATTCGCCGCCCGGCACGGCCAGCGGGTCGGGCCCGGCCGAAGTCAAAGCTTCATCCACTTGGCGCATCAACTCCACATACGCCACCTGGGCGGCTTGGAACGAGCGCAACGACAGGTTGGTGGCCACCGTCTGCTGGAGTTCCTCCAACTGGCGTTTCTCGGCCACCTCGATCGGCAGGCCGGCCTGCTCCTTCATTCCCAGGGTTTGCAGCAACTGGTTGAATTTCTGCACCGCCTGCGTTGCGGAAGGATCGGACTTGAGTTTGGCGGTGGCCGCGACCAACCCCTTGGCGGATTCGTGCGCGGCGATGAGTTTGCCCAGTTCGGCGGCTTTGGCGATGAGTTCTTCGGTGGTGGCCATGGGGTTCCTTGGAGGGTCGGCTTTAGCCGACCAGTTGGCATGTCCAAAGGCAAGTACGCCTAACGGACAAGCGGAAAGATGGGAAAGGAGGATAGTCTATCCGGCCAATGCACTGCAAGCCAAGACACTTGTGCTTGCAGTGCATCCTTTGGCAGTCCTTTATCCTTCTGGTCGGCCAAAGCCGACCCTCCCTATGCCCCTCATCTACGCCGGAATCGACGAGGCGGGCTACGGCCCGATGTACGGCCCCCTCACCGTGGGCTGCGCGGCGCTGCGCGTGGAGAATTTCTCCTTCGGCACCCGCCAGGCGGTGGAAGCACCGCCCGATGTGTGGACCATGCTGGGCAAAGCCGTCTGCAAAGCCGCCAAAGGCGCCAAAGGCCGCATTCTGGTCAATGACTCGAAAAAGTTGAAGACCGCCACCTCCGGCATCAAACACCTGGAACCGGGCGTGCTGGGTTTTCTTGGCGGCACCGGGCCCATGCCGGCCACCTGGTCGCAGTTGCGCCTCGCCCTCACCCCCTCGGGCCTGTCCAATGCCTGCAACCTGCCGTGGTACGGCGGCGACCTGGATCTGCCCTTGGCAAGCGACCCCGGCAGCCTGCGCATCAGCACCCACGTCCTCAAAACCGAATTGGACAAAACAAAAATCCGCCTGCTTGGCCTGCGCACCGCGATGGTGCACGAAGACCGCTACAACCAGATGGTCGCCGCCACCGGCAACAAGGCCTCGGTGTCGTTCACTTTCGTCGCCGGCCACCTGTGCCGTTTGTGGGAATCCTTCGCCAAAGAACCGACCTTTGTCGCCATTGACCGCCAAGGCGGGCGCACCCACTACCGCACGCTTTTGGCGCAGGTGTTCCCCGACGCCGCCATGAGCATTTTGGATGAAAGCGACGCCCGCTCGGTCTATCACCTTGAGCAGGGCCCGCGCCAAATGACCGTTGCTTTCGCCAGCGGCTCGGAAGAACTCCACCTGCCGGTGGCCCTGGCCTCGATGGCGGCCAAATACGCCCGCGAATTGGCGATGGAGCGCTTCAACGCGTACTTTCAAAAACTGGCCCCCAAGGTCAAGCCCACCGCCGGCTACGGCGAGGATGCCAACCGCTGGCGCGACGAGATCCTGCCGCACCTGAAAAAGGCCCGGATTGACCCTGCGCACCTGCGGCGCATTGCGTAGGATGAGCCCCCATGCGCAAATTCGTCCTGATCCTTGGAGCCATCCTCGCCTTCGCCATGGCGCTGGCTTTTTTCTCCTTTGAAAAACCCACCGCCGGCCTGCCCCCGGATGCCAAGGGGCGCGGCGCATTGATCGTCGCGGTGGGCACCGATTGCGGCAGTTTGGATCCCGGCTACACCAACACCCTGGCCGACTTCCGCATCATCCGCTCGGTGTACGAACGGCTTTTGCGCACCCCTTACGGCGGCGGCGCGCCCGAGCCGGCCTGCGCGCAGGCGTTGCCTGAAATTTCACAGGACGGACTCACCTACCGCCTGACGATCCGCCCCCAGGCCAAATGGTCCAACGGCGACCCCGTCTTGGCCGAAGACTTCCGCTACGCCTGGATGCGCGTGATGCTGCCCGACACCGGCAGCCGCTACGCCAGTTTGATGGACCTTGTTGCCGGCGCCAAGGAGTTTGCCGCCTGGCGCGATCAGGCCTGCGAACTGGCCGATGCCCTCAATGCACGAAAACTGGATGCGTTGTTGAAAAACACCACGCCGCAGGATGCGGAAAAAAACGAAAAATTGCGCGCTTTTCTCGCGCAAAATCCATGGCTCAACGATGAAGCCCAGCGCACGCCGAAAAAGGTCTGGGAACGCACCCAGCAGGCCTTCGACCGCTTGGTCGGGCTCAAAGCCGACGGCCGCGACCTCTCCATCACCCTGGCCAAACCCACGCCTTATTTCACCCAACTGCTGCCCTTCCCCACTTTTTCACCGGTGCACCGGGCCTCGCTGGAGGCGCGCCGGGAATTTTTGGACGACTCGGTGCGCATCAGGCACGACATCCGTTATTTCCTACCCGGCACCCTGGTCGGCAACGGCCCTTACCGCCTGGACGAATGGGTGCTGCGCCAGCGGATCACCCTGAACCAGAACCCTTATTACTGGGACAAGGATGCGATGGGCAACATCCGCCTGGTGCAGCGGGTGGTGGCGGAAAACGCCATCGCCCTGGGGCTGCTGCGCGACGGCGCGCTCGACATCGTGCTGGATCTTGCCAACCCCGATTTGCAGACGCAACTGGTGGCCTCAAAGGCGCAGCGCCATGATGTGCACGCCACCCCGGTGGCCGGCACCTATTACTACCTGTTCAACTGCCGGCCGGAAGTCAACGGCCGCAAAAACCCCCTGGCCAACCCCAAGGTCCGGCGCGCCCTGGCCGCCTGCATCAACCGGGAAACCCTGACCCGCCAGGTGACGCGCCTGAACCAGCCGCCGGCCAAAGCTTTGGTGCCGCCCTCCGCCGTGCCCGGCTACGCCCCGCCGGTGGAAGCCGGCGTGGATTTTGATCCGGCGCAGGCAAAAAAGTGGCTGGCCGAGTCCGGCGAAAAGGTGGAAACGCTCAGCCTGCTGTTCAATGCCACCGGCGCCCATAAAAACATCGCCGTGGCCATCGCCAAGCAATGGGAAGACACCCTGAACATCACCGTGCGGCTGGACACCTGCGAGTTCAATCCCATGCTCGACCGCCGCCACGCCGGCAACTTCGAAGTCACCCGCGCCGGCTGGTACGGCGACTACGCCGACCCCACCACCTTCCTGGACATGTTCGTCACCGGCGACTCCAACAACGACGGCGCCTACAGCAACCCCAAGTACGACGGCCTGATGAAGCAGGCCCAAAACGAACGCGACCAGGCCAAGCGCTTCGCCATCCTGCGCCAGGCCGAAGCCCTGCTGCTGCAGGACGCGCCCTTGGCGACGATCTACACCCAGGTGGATGTGAAGCTGTTCGACGCGGCAAAGAACGACCTCAAGCCGGATGCCTGGAGTGATTACCGGTTTGAGTGTGTGCCGAGCAAGAGAAGGTAATTGGCATGACTCTGTGAGTCATGCGTCCCCGTCGCGCTTGGCGCGGCGAGAATGAAGGAGTGCAAAGAGATGGTGAGATGGGAAAAAATCAGCCGTAATCATGTCTGTCTTCTGGAACACCACACAAGGAAATTATGAAAAAATAAAGCCCATGTCATTCTTCGCCCTTTTTTTCCTCATCTTGGGGCCAACGTTCCTAATACCCGCCGCAGGCCCCGCTCTTGAAGACAAGATAGAGAGATTCATCATCGGCTTCATCCTGATGATGGGACCGGCACTCCTATTCCAAATAGTCATGACCCAACAAAAACAAATCGACCAACTCAAAGCCGACCTTGAGAAAAAGAACGCCGCGCCCAGCCAGTCATAAGCCTTTTGCCATTTCCCACAACCCACCGGCCACAGGCCGGCGGGGACGCATGACTCGCAGAGTCATGCCACACTCAACAGCCCCCCCTTTAAACCCCACGAGAACCCACCACCCACATGATGTGCTGCATCTTGCAGTACACTACGGCATCCCCCTTCAGGAGCCCCCATGGCCACCACCACCCCAACCCGCAGCACCGCCAAACGCCCAGCCACCACTGCCACCAGCCGGCGCGCCAAGCCCCGCGTCTCCATTCTGCAAACGCGCATCGACGCCGCCAGTAAGCGCATGATTCAAGAAGCCGCCGACCTGCGTGATCTTGGGGTGAGCGACTATGTGCGCCAAGTGTTGGTGGCGCAAGCGCGCCAAGAAATAGCCGCCATGCAACCGGCCACCCTGGTTTTGTCCGCCAAAGGGCAGGAAGCCCTGTGGCACGCGCTCCACCAACCCGTGACGCTCACCACCGGGCAAAAACGCTTGGGGCGCCTGATGCAAAAGGCTGTGGCGTGAATCCGCTGTTCCCCAAAGGTTACCGGCTTGAAGCCATCACCCGCGCCCACCCGCGCGCCGCCTTCCGCTCCGGCGTCCCTGAAGTTGATGTCTGGCTGCACACCAAAGCCTTTCAGGCGGAAGCCAAGCATCTGGCCACCACCAAAATCCTGTTGGATGAAACCGGGGCCATTGCCGGTTATTACACACTGGCCCAGCACAGCGTGAATTTCTCACTGCTGCCCCCCGCTCTGGCCAAAGGCCTGCCGGCCCACCGCACCTTGCCCTCTTTGATGCTGGCATGGCTGGGCATTCGCGAAGACTTGCAGGGACAGAGGCAAAATGGCCTGGGCGAGCGCCTGTTTGCCCAAGCCCTGGCCCACCTGTGGTCAGCCGGACAAGAAGTGCCTTTTATCGCCGTCTTTGTGGATTGCCTCAATGACCGCGCCAAAAAGTTTTACTTGCGCTTCGGTCTGATTGAAATGCCTGATCAGCCCATGCAATTGTGTTTACCTTGGGCGAAGTTGGAGGCGATGATGAATGTCTCCAGCCAGCCATAAGCCTCTTGCCATTTCCCACAACCCGCCGGCCACAGGCCGGCGGGGACGCATGACTCGCAGAGTCATGCCACTCTGATATGACCAACGACCCCACCACCCCAAAAGAAAAACCCTCACGCTTGGCGTATTGGGCGGCGGCGTGCCCGAAATGGGGCGTCATTGTTTTTTTCTGCGGCATGCTGGCGCAATGCACATTGCAAGCACGCAACGGCATTCCTCTTTTTGTGGCTCTGGGATCTTTGATACTGGGACCCGTTATTGGCTTGGGATTGGGAGGCTTCCTTTTGTTTCAAAAACCAAGCCCCACCTCGCGCAAAAAAGCTTGGGCAGGTATTTGCTGGGGAATTGCCGGATTAACCATCAGCGGCTGTTTTGTTGCGTATGTGATCGGGCTAAAAAATTCCCATCATGACCGAGAAGACCGCATGGAAGTCCTCCAAGTGCAACAAATCGAAGTCCAATTCCATAAAAAGTACCCTGGACAACCCGTCACACTCAAAGCCTTGCTGAATAGCCATACCGCCGAACCGGATGCCCTTCAACCCTTTTCCCATCAGACTGGCGCCTTCATTCCTTTTGCCTCCGCCGATGAAGCCATCGCCAAAACTCCCTTCATCCTCGTCCCCGGCTTCCAACAGCCGTCGCGCCCCATGACCCTTGCCGTCTTTGGGGATCCCGAATTTGCGCCTTTCAAAAAGCGTGGCGAAGTCCCCGTTGCCTATGAAGACGGCTCCACCACCATCTTGTCCATCCACGACCTCGAACAATCCCTCAAGCAACAAACCGGGCTGACCGCTGCGCAGCTCGTCCGCCAACAGCGCACCCCTTAAAATCCCCCCATGCTGCGCCTCCTCCTCACCCGCCTCTGGCAAATTCCCCTCGTCCTTGCGGCGGTGCTGCTCATTTCCTTCGCCATGGTCTGGGCCATGCCCGGCGACCCCACGGCGCGCGAGGGCGCCAAGCGGTTGCCGGAGGCCACCGCCAACCACATCAAGGCGCAATACCATTTGGAGGGCGGGCCGGCCAACTTTCTTTATTACTATGTGAAAAACGCACTGCACGGCGATTTCGGCCCGTCGATCGTTTATGAGACCACCCAGGTTTCCGATGTGCTCAAAGCCGGCCTGCCGGTGTCGGCCGGCCTTGGCCTGACCGCCCTGTCGCTGGCCTTGGTGATCGGTTCGGCGGCCGGCATCATCGGCGCGCTCTGGCCGCACAGTTTGGCCGAATGGGGCGCCACCGCGCTGGCGCTGATCGGCGTCTCGCTGCCCTCTTTCGTCACCGGCTCGGTGCTGCTGGCCTTTGGCGTGGCGGTGCTGGGCCTGCCCACCGGCGGCTGGGAAAACCCAGCCAGTCTGATTTTGCCGGCCCTGACCCTGTCGCTGGCGCCGGCGGCCTACATCGCGCGCCTGGTGCGGCTGGGGCTGGCCGAAGTGATGGCCAGCGACTTCATCCGCACCGCGCGCGCCAAAGGGCTCTCGCACGACCAGGCGCTGCTTCGGCACGCGATGAAAATCGCCTATCTGCCGGTGCTTTCCTTCCTGGGGCCCGCCGCCGCCGCCGCCATGACCGGTTCCTTTGTGGTTGAAAAATTGTTCAACATCCCCGGCATCGGCATGGATTTCGTCACCGCGGTGCAGAACAAAGACCCCTTTTTGATTCTGGGCGTGGTGATGGTGTACGCCACCTTGCTCGTGTGTTTCAACCTGCTGGTGGACATCGCGTATGTGTGGGTGGATCCGCGGATTCAAGTAGAGTAAATCCATGCCCGCCCCCCTTCCCACCCCCCGCCCGCTGTCCGGTCGCTTGGCCGGCAAATCACTGCCGGTGCAGGTGGCGATGCTGGTGGCCTGGCCGATGGCACAGCAGTTTTTGCTCTGGTTGTCGGGCGCGGTGGACATGAGCATCGCCGGGCACATCAACGGCGCGGCGGCCGATGCCCTGTCGGTCGGCACGCCGACCACCTGGCTGATGGCGCTTTTGGTCATGGGCTCGGCTTCCGGCACCTCGGTGCTGGTGGCGCGCGCCACCGGCAAAGGGCACAAGGGGCTGGCCCGCGCGGCCCTGGGGCAGGGCATGCTGCTCACCTTGGCGGTGGCCGTGCTGCTGGGCTTGTTCGTCGCCGGCCTGGCGCAAGTGCTGGTGCATCTGGCCGGCCTCTTTGGCGACACCGGCCGCTTGTGCGCCCACTTCCTGCAAATCTCCGCGCTTGGCCTGCCGCTCTTGGCCCTGATGTTCGGCGGCGCGGCGGCGATGACCGCCTCCGGCGATCCGCGGCCGACTTTTTTCGCCATGCTGGCCATGAACGGGGTCAACCTGGTCGCCTCCATCGTGCTGGCCCTGCCCGCCGGCGCCCGCATCGGCCCGGGAGCCTGGCATGTGGTTCTGCCGGTGGGCGCCGACCTTGGCGTACTGGGCATCGCCTGGGGCCAAATATGCGGCTGGGGCGTGGGCGCTTTGGTCATTCTGGTCCGGCTGATTTTTTCGCGCGGCCAGCACTTGCGCCTGATCTTCCACCGCCTGCTGCCGCACGGCAACACCATGCGCCGCCTGTTCAGCGTGTCGTGGCCGGCCATCCTTGAGCGCGCGGGCCAGGGCGGCGGCCAGTGGGCGATTCTCGCCATCGTCGGCGTCATCGCCCGCGAATCCAACACCCACCTCATCGCCGTGCACGGTGTGGTCAGCCGCATCGAGTCGCTGTCCTACCTGCCGGCGCTGGCCTTCGGCATCGCCGCCGCCACTTTGACCGGCCAATATCTGGGGGCAGACGACGCCCCCATGGCCAAGCGCGCCGCCAAAGTTTGCTGGTGGTGGGGCGCCGGTTTGATGACCGCCGTGGGCCTGTTGTTCTTGGCTGTCCCGCACACGCTGACCCGCTGCATGACCAACCAACCGGAAATCCTGGAAGCCGCCCCGCCCCTTTTGCGCATCTGCGGCCTGTACCAGTTCTTTTTTGGCACCGCCAACATTTTGCAGGGCGCCATGCGCGGGGCCGGCGACACCCGCGCCAACGCCTTTTGGTTCAACCTGCTGGCCTGGGGGGTGCGCCTGCCGCTGGCGGCACTGTTTGGCATCGCGCTGGGCTGGGGACTGACGGGCATCTGGGTCGCCATCGCCTGCGAAACCACCCTGCGCGGGGTGGTGTTCATGCTGCGGTTTTTCGGCGGCAGGTGGGCGCATGTGAAGGTGTGACCGCGACCGCAGGGGATTTTTATTTTTATTTGTAATATAAATGGCCCGGGGGCGTCCGCTGTTCCACGCCCGACACCCCGCCTCCAACCCCCATCCACCATGACCCACCCCGCCATGCGCCTGTCTGCCGCCATGCTGCTCGCCTTACCCCTGCTTTCCGGCACGTTGGCCGGCTGCCAAAGCGCGCCCGACGCGCCCGCCAAGGACCACACCTTCCCCGAGCGCATGCAGTGGTTCGCCGATGCCAAATTCGGCATGTTCATCCACTGGGGCCTGTACTCCATCCCCGCCGGCGTGAACTGGAAGAACCCCGCCGACAAGGGCCACGCCGAGTGGTACGTCGAGACCACCCACATGCCGATGTCGCAGTACGAGAAATTCGCCGACCAGTTCAACCCCGTGAAGTTCGACGCCGAGAAATGGGCCCAAATCGCCCAGGACGCCGGCATGAAATATGTCTGCATCACCTCGATGCACCACGACGGCTTCGCCATGTGGCCCTCCAAAGTCTCCGACCGCGACCACTGGAGCCTGTCCCGCACCCCCTTCGGCAAGGCCGGCCGCGATCCGCTCATGGAACTGAAGCACGCCTGCGAAAAACGCGGCATCAAGTTCTGCCTCTACCACACCATCATGGACTGGCACAGCCCCCTCTACGGCAACCGCCGCGCCACCAACGACGTGGCGGCCAAGAGCGGCATCCAGCCGGACATGGCCAAATTCGAGCAATATGTCGAGGATTCGGTGCTGGAGGAAATCGCCCGCTACCACCCCGCCATGCTCTGGTTTGACGGCAACTGGGAAGGTTGCTGGAAACTCGAGCACGGCGAGAAACTGCTGGCCGCCATCCGCAAGGCGGATCCTTCCATCATCGTCAACAACCGCATCGGCAAGGGCACCCACGCCAAGAAGACCCCCGGCATGCTGGGCGACTACCTGACCCCCGAGCAGTTCATCCCCGCCCAGGGCTTCGGCAAGGGCGTGGCCTTCGAGGCCTGCATGACCATGAGCGGGCGCAACTACTGGGGCATCAACCAAGCGGATTACGACGCCAAGAGCGTCAAGAGCACGCAGACCTTGGAGAACTTCCTGTTCGACCTGTCGGCCAAGGGCGGCAACATGCTGCTCAATGTCGGCCCCAGCGCGCAAGGCGAGATCCCCTACTTCTATGTCCCGCACTTGAAGGAAATCGGCGACTGGCTGAAGGTCAACGGCGAAGCCGTCTACGGCTCGCGCGCCGGCATCTATTCCCGCCAGCCCTCCTGGGGCCGCACCACCACCAAGCGCTTGGTCAACGGCAACACCCGCGTGTACGCCATTTTGTTCGAAGCACCCAAGGACGGCGTGCTGAACCTTGACGGACTGAAGAACACCCCGGTCGGCGCCAAACTGCTCGACGGCGGCGCCCCGCTCATGGCGCAGGCCAAGGACGGCGGCGTGATCGTCACCCTGCCCGCCTCCGTGCAGGGCAAAAAGAACTTCGTGGTGGCGGTGGATGTGAAGGGCGAGGTGGCCGGTGAAGCCGCGATGGACATGACCCCAAAGGCCGACAAGGACGGCGTGTTCGCGCTGCGTCCCCACCAGGCCGCCACCGAGAATGGCTTGGCCATGCAGGGCGAAGGCGACGGGGAAAATCTCGGCAGCTGGACCAGCAAGGCCGGCAAGGCCACCTGGACCTTCGCCAACCCAAAGGCGCAAACCTACCGCCTCGACATCCAATGGGGCGCGCCGCCGGAATCCGCCGGCAGCGTGATCGAATTCGCGGTGCGCGGGCAGTACGACAAGGACGATCAGGTGTTGCCGTTTGAGGTCAAGGCCACCGGCGCCTGGGAGAAACTGCAATCCGCCAGCTTGGGCACCGTCAACCTGCCGGGCAACCAGGTCACCGTCACCGCCCGCGTCAAGAGCGTGAACGGGCAGGCCCCGTGCAATTTGGGGACGGTGAAGTTGGTGCCGGTGAAGTGAGGCGCAAGTGACAATGCCAAACAAAAAGGCCCCGCGAGGGGCCTTTTTTGTGTGAGGACGGATTCGGATCGGTCGCCAACGGCGACGCGGAACTTAGCCCAGAGTCGCGCCGGAGCGCAGCACGGCGAGACCCTGGGTTGGTGATTGGGGTGGCACGACCCCGAAGGGGTCGGGGATCATTTAACCACAGGGCGTCTCTCCAACGGAGAAAAATATCCCCGGCCGGACGGCAGGAGCCCACCCCACGATCTTCCCATTTGGGTACAATCCAGTTCCCATTTGAGACGATCCCATGCCCACACTTGCCAATCCGCGCCCGACCGCCAAACCCATGGATTTGTTCGCCTTTGCCGCGGGCGACCACCCCGGCATCATCCGCGCCATCAAGACCGGCCTGCCGGTCAACGCCTTCCAGAGGTTTCTCGACACCAGCCATTTGACGGCGCAGGACGCCCAAACGGTCATCGGCATCCCAAAAAGCACTCTGGCCAGGCGGCAAAACTCCGGGCGTTTCACGCCGCAGGAATCGGAGCGAGTGTATCGCCTGGTCCATCTTTTCAGTTTGGCCACGGATTTGTTCGAGGGCGACCGCATGGCCGCCAAAGAATGGATGGAGCATCCCCAACGCGCTTTTGACGGGGAATCCCCCATCGAACGCGCCGCCACGGAATTGGGCGCGCGGGATGTGGAGCAGTTGATCGGACGCCTTGAGCACGGGGTTTTCGCGTGAGCATGCTGACGGTCTGGCGCATCGGCAAACACAAGCACAGGGCCTCCTTTTGGACCGGGGATGGCGCCCGCCTGTACGGCGGACGCTGGAACAGCCCCGGCCGAGCCGTGATTTACACCTCCTCCACGCCGGCCCTGGCACAATTGGAGATGCTGGCCCATCTGGAAAACGAAGAACTCCAAAAACACTATGTGCTGGCGTTGGCGCAACTGCCTTCTCGCTTGGTTTTGAACATTGAGGATTTCAGTCCATTGCCCCGCTCTTGGCGCGCGCCCGAAGCCCCGCGCAGCCTGCAGCGCCTGGGCGATCAGTGGCTGGAGGAAGGCGGGCACGCCGTGCTATCGGTTCCCAGTGCGATTTCTCCGCCGGACCGCAATTACCTCATCAACCCACTGCACCCCGATTTTTCCCATATCGAATGCAAGACGGCGACATCCTTCAGGTTTGATTCTCGGCTGGGGAATTGATTGCATATGCCCCCCACCCCCACCCAACCCGAAGCCCGCCGCCAACAACGCCTCAAGTTGGTGCCGCCGATCACCTTCCCCCCGGAGTTGCCGGTCTCCGCCCGCGCCGACGATCTGGCGCAATTGATCCGCGACCACCGGGTCTTGATCGTGGCCGGCGAAACCGGCTCGGGCAAAAGCACCCAGTTGCCCAAGATCTGCCTCAAGGCCGGCCGCGGCATTTCCGGCCTGATCGGCCACACCCAGCCGCGCCGGCTGGCCGCGCGCACCATCGCGCAGCGGGTGGCGGATGAAATGAAGGTGAACCTGGGCACCCAGGTCGGCTACAAGGTGCGCTTCACCGACGACACCGGTCCGCAGACGCTGATCAAGCTGATGACCGACGGCGTGCTCTTGGCCGAGGCCGGCAGCGATCCGCTGTTCAAGAAATACGACACGATCATCGTCGACGAAGCCCACGAGCGTTCGCTCAATGTGGACTTGGTGTTGGGCCATCTGAAACGCGTCTTGGCCAAGCGGCCGGAGTTGCGCGTGGTCATCACCAGCGCCACTTTGGACACCCAACGCTTCGCGGAATTTTTCACCGATGGCAACGGCAAGCCCGCGCCGATCTTCATCGTGGAGGGCCGCACCTATCCGGTGGAAGTGCGCTGGCACCCGCCGGTGAAAATCACCGACGAAAACTCCGGCAAGGTGCTGGAAGAAGATCCGGAGCAGGCGATGCTGGCGGCCGTCGGCGAATGCTTCGACCACGGCGCAGGCGACATCCTCATCTTCCAGCCGACCGAGCGCGAGATCCGCGACTGCTGCGATGCGCTGCGCAACGCGCTGCTCGAATCAAGCGCAAGTGTGCGCTCCTCCACCGAGATCCTGCCGCTCTACGCGCGGCTGTCGGCCACCGAACAGCAGCGCGCCTTTGCGCCGGCCAAGCCCGGCACCCGCCGCATCGTGGTGGCGACCAATGTGGCGGAATCCTCTGTCACCGTGCCGGGCGTGCGCTTCGTCATCGACACCGGCACCGCCCGCATGTCGCGCTTCGCGGCCAAGGGCGGGGGCATGCAGCGACTGCCGATCGAGCCGGTGAGCCAGGCCAGCTGCAACCAGCGCAAGGGCCGCTGCGGCCGCGTGGGGCCGGGCTTGTGCATCCGCCTGTTTGGCGAAGACGATTTCACCAAGCGCGACCCCTTCGGCACACCGGAAGTGTTGCGCTCCGACCTGGCCGGCGTCGCGCTGCAAGGCGAGTCACTGGGCCTTGGCAACCTGGAGCAATTCCCGTTCTTGGACCCGCCCAAGCCCGGCGCGATTCACGATGCCTACAAAACGCTGTTTGAACTGCACGCGGTGGATGAAGAAAACAACCTGACGCCCTTGGGGCGCAAGTTGGCCAAATTGCCGGTGGATCCGCGCGTCGGCCGCATGTTGCTGGAAGCCGAAAAAGAAAAGTGCGTCGGCGAATTGTTGATCCTTGCTTCCGCCTTGGAATCGCAGGATCCGCGCGACCGTCCGCTGGAAAAGCAGGCCGCCGCCGACCAGGCCCACGCCGCCTTCAAGATGGAAGGCAGTGACTTCCTCACCCTGCTTCGGATTTGGGATTTCTTCCACGACTTGCGCGGCCAAGGTCAAAGCGCCATTCGCAACGCCTGCCGCAAAAACTTCATCAACTATTTGCGCATGCGCGAATGGGTGGACCTGCACCGCCAATTGATGGAGATGACCGACCAAATGGTCAAGGGCGGCCCGCGCGGCGAATGGAAGCCGGACAAAGACGGCAAGATCATTGCCCACAGCAAGGCCGACGCCATCCACCGCAGCGTGCTCTCGGGCCTGCTCACCGGCATCGCCCTCAAAAACGAAGAGGGCACCTACACCGCGGCCGGCGGCCTGCCGATGCGGCTGTGGCCCGGCTCCAGTTGCGCCAAGAAGAAGCCCCTGTGGGTGGTGGCGGCGGAACGCATCGAAACCAGCGACCGCTTTTTGCGCTCGGCGGCGCAGGTGGACCCGCGCTGGATCGAACCGATGGCCGAGCACCTGGTCAAGCGCACCCACAGCGAGCCGCATTGGGTGGCCGACACCGGCAGCGCGATGGCTTACGAAAAAGTGCTGCTGCTGGGCCTGCCCATCGCGGCGCGCCGGCGCATTCCACTGTCCAAGGTGGATGCCCCGGCTGCAAGGCTGATGTTCCTGCGTTTTGCGCTGGTCGAACACGACTGCCCCCTGATGTCGGGCCTGCCCTTCATGAAGCACAATGCGGCGCGCGTGCTGGAAGTCAGGCAGCGCGAGGCCAAGACCGGCCGGCGCGGCCTGCTCAAAGGCGAGGAGGAACGGCTGGAGTTCTTCGAAGCCCGCGTGCCGGCGGCTTGCACCGACTGGCCCGCCTTCGACAAGTGGCGCCGCGAGGCGGAGAAAACCGCCCCGCAACTGCTGTTCTTCGCCGAAAGCGATGTGCTGGTGGAAGACGCCGGCCGCTGGAATCCGTCGTTGTTCCCCGACCGCCTGGCGGTGGGCGACCACAGTTATCCGCTGCTGTACAAAATCGACGGCCAAGACGGCGTGACGCTTGCGCTGCCCAAGGAAGCCCTCGCCCGTTTGGACGCAAGGAATCTGGGCTGGCTGGTGCCCGGCCTGCTCGAGGCGCGCATTGCGGCCCTGATCAAATCGCTGAACAAGGAGCATCGCCGCATGCTGGTGCCGGTGCCCACCTTCGCCAAGGATGCCGCCGCCGCGCTCAAGTTCGGCGAAGGCGACCTGTTGGATGCCTTGGCGCAGGTGCTCAATGGATTGGCCGGCACCGGCCTCAACGCCGCCGACTTCGACCCGGCCAAGGTCGAGGATTCGCTGGTGATGTTCGTCCGGGTGGTGGATGAGAAAGGCAAAATTCTGGCCGAAGACGACGACCTCTCGGCCCTGCGCAAGGAATTCGGCATCGAGGCCAAGGCCAGCGTGGTGGGCGCCGGAGCCGATAAACGCTGGAATGCGCCGCCGAGCCTGCAATGGGCGTGGGGCACCCTGCCAGACCGCGTGGAACTTGCGCGCGGCAAGGCAAAAGTGTCCGCCTTCCCCGCGCTGCTCGACCAGGGCGCCGAAGGCGCGGCGGCGCGCCTGCTGGAAGACCCCTTGCAAGCCGCACGCCTGCACCACGCCGGGGTGCGCCGCTTGTGCCTGCATATGTTGGAGCGCCAAGCCCGCAACCAAATCAAGGATCTGCCGCAGTTCAACGCCATGAAACTGCGCCACGGCCCCTTGGGCGATGCCAAAACCCTGCAAAACAATCTGGCCGCACTGGCGGTGGATGTCGCGTGTCTGGAAAGTGGCGGAGGCCTGCCCCGCGATGAAGCCTCATTCGGCGCCGCCCTGCTGACCGGCAAAGCCAATCTGTTCGCCGCCATCGAAACCGTCGGCGCCCTGGCCCATGCCATCTTGGAGCAGCATCACCAAGTGCACTTAGGGCTGGACAAAGCCGCCCAACGCGGCCTAAGCAAAACCGATCCTTTGCTGCAAGATGTGCAAAGCCAGCTGGCCCACCTGACCGGCAGCGAATTGGCCGGCGGCTTCTGGCTCAACACCCCCTTGGTCTGGCTGCGCCAATTCCCGCGCTTTTTGCGCGCCATGATCATGCGC
>CAZKVP010000061.1:0-18684 GCA_964556215.1 uncultured Phycisphaeraceae bacterium | reverse complement strand
GATGGCGTCATGGCCGGCGAGTATCCTCCCGCACTGGGCGAAAAGCAAGAAAAAACCCCGGACATGCGTCCGGGGTTTCACTTGAAAATTTGTCCTCTTACTTCACCAACTCAAACACCGTCTGCGTGCGCAGCACATTGCCGCCCTTGGCGGTCAGGTGGTAGGTCTGGATGTGGTATTCGCTGCGGTATTTCTGCACGTCGACCACCGACAGGTTGCGGCCCTGCGGGGTTTCCCACAGCCAGTGGATGGCTTCGGCTTCCTGTGCGAATTCGCACATTTCGCGGTAGGTGGCGGCGTAGAGGTTTTCCGACAGGTTTTCGGTCTGCAAGCTGGTGATGTAGCCCACGCCGGCGATGGGCGCGTGCTCATAGTCGCGCTCGCCGATGCAGGGCAAAGCGTGCAACATGCCCGCTTCGGGCAGGTGGTCGCAGTTCTCCATGCACACTTCGACCATGTTGACCTGGCCGAATTGGAAGCGCAGCACATGACCGCCATCCACGATCCACGACTCGGCTTCATAGCCATTGTGGCGGTCGAGGCGGCGGGCCCGGAGTTTGAACATTTCCGGGTGCAGGGGCCGGCGGTACACGATCATCTTGGGGATCTCGTGGATCGGCGAAATTTTAAGATTGGCTGGGTTGATGATTGCCATTTTCTAAACTTTCATTATCTAAACACTTGTATGACTTTCGGAGAGCCGTCGGAATGCGATCCGAACCAAGTTCACCGAAAGTCTGATGCCAAAATGAGTCTCAAACAGGCTCCAACGTGCGAATTTTAGGAAAAATTTCACCGTTTGCCAAGTTTTTTTTGTGGTCTTTGCTCCCGTCTTGGCAGGATGTGGACAACTTACTTATTAGACCTTAAACACGGTCTTTTTTTTCACTCGGCTTTCTTTTTAGGCTTCAACTTCTCCCAAACTGTTTCTCCAAATCACGTAAGGTCAAACGCAAGGTGGTAGGCCGGCCATGCGGGCAATTGCTGGACCGCTCAATGGATTCACGACACTTAAGCAGTGACACAATTTCATCTTGTGATAATTTATTCCCCGCTTTGATAGCCGCTTTGCAAGCCATCATGTCCAACACTTCATGCAGGGCCTGCTCGGGGGCGGTGGCCGAAGAAGGGCGCAAATGGCCGTCGCTGGCCTGATCCAGCAATTCTTCAACAAATTCACCCGCCCCCACCCCCCGCGAGACCAGCAGACTGGGAAAGGCATGCACCGCGATCTGCTTGGGGCCAAAGACGGCGACCTCAATGCCGATGCGTTCAAGCAGGGGCGCCAACTCCTCCAGCGTTTCAAGGCGCGAGGCCGAGGCGGGAATCACCTCCGGCAATAAAAAACGCTGACTCTCCAGCGGCTTGTTCTCGCCGATGATGCGGTTTTGGAATTCCTCAAACATCACCCGCTCATGCAGGGCATGCTGATCCACAATCAACAGGCCTTGTTCGTCCTGGGTGACGATGTAGGCTTGGCGGAAATGCAGCATGGGCGCTGGCACGAAGGCCGGCGACCCGTTGGCGGATGCCATGCCCCCCTCGCGCACCTCGCCAGCCATGGGATAAGGCGCAACGGTGGGCAGCACCGGATGGCTGGCACCGGGGGTGTCTTTTTCCAATGCGCGGCGCACCTCGTCGAACACCACGCCCTTTTGCGCGGCGTCCATGCGGCGGAAGTGGTCGACGAATTCGCTTGATGTCGGTGCCGACACCTGCGCCTGCTGGCTGAAGGTGGGGCGCCCGCCGGGCAGATCCAAGGCCGGCGCGATGTCGGCCTTTTGCAGCGCCTGCCGGATGGCGGACAGCACCAGCGAATGAACGGGCTGGGCATGGCGGAAGCGCACTTCGGTTTTTTGCGGATGCACATTGACATCCACCTCGCGCGGATCCAGCGCCACAAAAGCCGCCACCACCGGAAATTTGTCCGGCGGCATCAGGCCGCGATAAGCCTCGCGCGCGGCGTGCGCCACGCTGCGGTCGCGCACCGGCCGGCCGTTGACGGCCAAAAACAAAAATTTGGCGGTGGCCTTGGCCAGGGCCGGATGGCCGGCCAAGCCCCACACATGCGGCGCGCCCGGTGCGTCGGCCATCACGGCGGAAAATTCGAAAAAGCCGTCCTCCGCCCCGCGCCCGATCACGGCCAGAACCCGCGCTGACCGGGTTTGATGCGGCGGCAATTCAAGCGCAGAGCGCCCGTTGACCACCAGCGTGAAACCCACATGCGGGTTGACCATGGCAATGCGTTCGACCGCGTCGGAAATATGGCCGGTTTCGCTGGCGGGGGCCTTGAGAAACTTGCGCCGCGCCGGCACATTGAAGAACAGATCGCGCGCTTCCATGGTGGTGCCGGGGCGGCCGGCCGTGGGCAGCACTTCGCCGATGGTTTCACCGGCGGCCGACAGCGACCAGGCCTCCTGGGTATCGGCCGTGCGGCTGACGATTTTGAAGCGCGACACCGAGGCGATCGAAGCCAGCGCTTCGCCACGGAAGCCGAAAGTCCCGATGGCCTCCAAATCACCCGGCGCCGCCACCTTGCTGGTGGCGTGCGCCGTCAAAGCCAGCGCCAATTCATCGGCGGGAATGCCGCAGCCGTCATCCGACACGCGGATCAGTTCGCGGCCGCCATCCGTGATTTCAACCGTGATGCGGGTGGCCCCGGCGTCCAGGCTGTTGTCCACCAATTCCTTGACCACCGAGGCGGGGCGTTCGATCACCTCGCCGGCGGCGATCTGGTTGATCATCAGGGTGGTCAGGACGCGGATGGGCATGAAGGGATTGTAGGCACGAAAAAACCGCGCATGAAAAACGCGGTTCGGCGGGATTGGGCAGCCTCAATGGGTCGCGTCGTGCACCGCGCCTTTGGTGGCATCCCAGCCTTTTTGGGTGTCTTTTTTGATGCCCGCCCAGGTCTCGCAGCCGGCAAGGGCAAAGGGCAGCAGCAGGAACGACATGATCAACAGGATACGCATGGGGAGTCTCCAAAAAAGGGGTGGGCTCCATTCTATCTACCATACGCGCCCATGGCCCAATCCCTCAATGACATCAAATCCCTGCTGGCCGCCCACGGCCTGCACCCCAAGAAAAAACACGGGCAGAATTTCCTGCATGACGGCAACCACATGGACCGCATTTTGGAGGCGGCCAAATTGGCGCCCGGCGACCTGGTGCTGGAAGTGGGCCCCGGCACCGGCGCCCTGACCGAGCGCCTGCTGGATGCCGGCGCCCATGTCATCGCCTGCGAAATCGACCCCGACATGGAGCAGATCCTCAAGGCCCGCTGCGCCGACCACCCCGAACGCGGGGGGCGCTTCACCCTGATCATCGGCGATGCGCTCGACGGCAAGCACGCCCTCAACCCGCGCATCATCGAGGCCCTGGCCGGCCGGCCCTTCAAGATGGTGGCCAACCTGCCCTACCACGTGGCCTCGCCCCTGATCGCAAACCTGGCCCTCGACCACGCCGGCATGCAGGCGGCCATCGTGATGGTGCAAAAGGAAGTCGCCGACCGTCTGGCGGCCCCGCCCGGCGGCAAGGAATACGGCCCGCTTGGCATCATCATCCAAGCTCTGTTTGAAACCAAGCGCGTCTCGGTGCTGGCTCCCGGCTGCTTTTACCCGCCGCCAACCATCGCCTCGGCCGTGGCCGCCATGCACCGGCGCGAAAAGCCGCTGTGCCGGGACCCCCACCGCTTTGCCGACCTGGTGCACCGCCTGTTCGCCACGCGGCGCAAACAACTCGGCACCATTTTGGGGCGCGCCACCTCCCTGCCGCCGGGCATTGACCCCATGGCCAGGCCGGAGACGCTGAGCATTGCGCAAATGGCGGAATTGGAAGCCTGGCCGGATCAAAAACCGGGCCATTGACCCCGGCTTGGAAGGCGGAACGCCGCCAACATTCCCCCCGCGTATAACTTCCACGCCATGTCCGCCCCCGCCCCCCGCGACCCCTTCCTCACCCTGCGCAATCCGGAATTCCGCTCCTTCATCGGCGTGCGGTTTTTCACCACCTTCGCGCTGCAGATGCAGTTCACCGTGCTGGCGTGGACCACCTATGTGGAATCCGGCAGCAAGTTGGCGCTGGGCATGCTGGGCCTGTGCGAATTTTTCCCGGTGATCCTGCTGGCGCTGCCGGTGGGGCACCAGGTGGAGAAATTGGAAAAGAAGCGGGTGTTGCTGATGGCCCTTGGCGTGGCATTGCTGGGCAGTCTGGTGATCGCACTGCTCGACATGCCGGCGCTGCACAAACACCTGTCGGTGCACCTGCTCATCGGTGGCTTCTTCGCGATGGTCGCCTTGGGCGGCGTGGTGCGCGCGTATTTTGCACCGACTTTCTTCTCCCTCATCGGCTCGATCGTGCCACGGGGCCAGCAGACCAACAGCGCGACCTGGACGGCGTCGGCCTTTCTGGCGGCGCAGGTGACCGGACCGGCGGCCGGCGGCCTGCTGATGCATTTCTTCGACCGCCGGTTTGGCGGTCACGGCGGCAGTTTCGGCGTGCAATTGTGCGTTCTCGGATTGCTGGGGGTGGCGTTCTTCTTCGCCACCCGCCTCAAACGCCATGCGCCGGTGGACCATCCCGAGTCGCATCTGGAAGCCAGGGAAACGAGCACCCAAAAGGTGCTGGCCGGCCTGCGCTTCGTGTGGCGCAACCCGTACATGCTGGGGGCGTCGATGCTCGATCTGCTGGCCGTGCTGTTCGGCGATGCGGTGCCGCTGCTGCCGGTGTATGTGAAGGAAGTCCTGCATCAGGACGAACAGGCCTACGGCATCCTGCGCGCCATGCCGGCCATTGGCTCGTGCGTGATGATGATGACCCTGGCCCGCTTCCCGCCGCGCAAAAACGCGGGCAAAGTCCTGCTGGGGGTGGTGGCCGCCTATGGCCTTGGCATGCTGGCCTTCGGCGCGCTCGGCGCGGAAGCCATCAAAACCCATCTGACGGCTTCGGCGCTGTTCACCGCCACGCTGGCCATCCTGCTGGCCTGCGGCGCGCTCGACGGGGTCAGCGTAATCATCCGCCAGAGCATCATGCAATTGCACACGCCCGCCCACATGCGCGGACGCATCGGCTCGGTCAACAGCATCTTCATCAGTTCGTCGAATGAACTGGGCTCCTTCGTCAGCGGCTCGATGGCGTGGGCGCTGGGCCTGGTGCCGGCGATTTTGACCGGCGGGGTGTTCATCCTCGCGCTGACCGGGGCGACGGCGGTTTTGAATCCGAAATTGCGGAAGATGGTGCTGGAGGAGAAGGAATGAAAAGTAGATGCGACGGCCCGTCGCATTCACCGAAAACCCATTTGAAAACAACGCGCGCTCCATCCGGAGTGCGCGTTGTTTTGCAACTCGTCTAATCCCACGCGGCGGGCCACCGCGTCTACTTTTTCACTTCAAATCAAACACCAACGCCTCGCCACTGCCGGCCAGCGCCACTTGCGCCTCGTCCTCGATGATCGCGCCGTCGCCGGCATTCATCTTGGTGCCGTTGACAACCAGGGAGCCGGCGAACACCTGCACCCAGGCGCCGCGACCGGGGCGCAAATTCAGTTGCGCCTTGCCGTCGGCCAACTTGGCCAGATACAAATCGGCATCTTGGTAAATGGGCAGCGAGTTGTCGCGCCCCTCACGTGAACACAGCAAGGTCAGACCGAGCGATTCGGTCGGAAATTCCTTCTCGTCATAGCGCGGCGTCAGACCGTTGGCGCTGGGCTGTATCCACACCTGCATCAGGTGCAGTTCGTCGGTTTCGCTGGCGTTGAACTCGCTGTGGCGCACGCCGCTGCCGGCGCTCATGCGCTGCACGCGGCCGGGGCGCAGGTTGGCTTCGTGCATCTTGCCGTTCATCTGGTCGCGGTGGGCGAGCGCCCCTTCGATCACCACGGTGATGATCTCCATGTCGCGGTGGCCGTGGGTGTCGAAGCCCATCGCCGGGGCGATGCGGTCTTCGTTGATGACGCGCAGCGACCGGTAACCCATCCACTTCGGGTCGTGGTATTCGCCGAAAGAGAAGGAGAAATTCGGCTTGAGCCAACCGTAGTCGGCGGTGCCGCGTTCATGGGCGGGGCGGAGGGTGAGCATGGGGATCCTTTTCAAAATGGGACGGGTTCACTTTTCTTCAGGCAAACTGTTCTCAATGCGGCGATCGGGAATCAACCACATGCCGGCCACCGCGACATACAAGGCGCAGGCGATCCAGACGCCAATAGACGGGATGAAGGCCAACGGTACGGCCATCGCGTAAACCACCACCGAGATGACGCCCTTGCGGTCGCGGCCGATGGCTTTGGCCAGCACCGAATCGCAACCGCCGTGATGGCGGATGATGGCTTGGGCCAGCACCCAGTAGGCGAAGCCGGCCATCAGCAGCACCACGCCGTAGGCCGCCACCGGCAAGGGCGCAAATTGCGCCTCCCCCGCCCAGCGGGTGGCGAAGGGAATCAGCGACAGCCAGAACAACAAGTGCAGGTTGGCCCACAGGATTTTGCCGTTCACCTTTTGCACGGTGTGCAGCAGGTGATGGTGGTTGTTCCAATAGATGCCGACATAGATGAAGCTCACCACATAGGCGGCGAACACCGGCAACACCTCGCGGATGTCGGCCCAGGCACTGCCGTGCGGTGGCTTCAACTCCAGCACCATGATGGTGATGATGATGGCGATGACGCCGTCGCTGAAGGCTTCGAGGCGGTTCTTGGTCATGGCGATTCCGGTGGAAAGGCGGAAGTGGCCGCTCAGCCGTTGCAACCGCAGCCGGTGCCGCAGCCACCTTCGGGCTTCTTCAAGGTCTTGTGGGTGCCGTCGCAGAACGGCTTGGTGGCGGTGTGCTTGCACTGGCACAGCCACTTGTCACCGTCTTTTTCGGCCACAAAACCGTGCGGACGGAAGCCGGTGCCGGCGTGGCTGCTGTCGCAGAAGGGCTGGTTCTTGGACTGGCCGCAGGTGCAATACCAGTATTGCTCGCCGGCTTTGAGGGTGGCTTTGCAAGGGGCGGTGGCAGCGATGGTGGGTTTGGGATCGGACATGGGGGGTTCCAAAAAAGGTGAATGAACTTGCGCTGCGAAGCGCTCCCACCCCGAAGGGGTGGGAAATAGATATTCCTATTTTCCAGGGGTTGCACCCCTGGCTAGGAACAATCAGCCCTTCGGGCTGAAAACCGCCTTACTTCGGGCAGCAGCCTTTTTTCTTGCCCAGGATGCAGCAGATGACGCTGTCGAGCGCAACTTTGCCCGGGCCGATGAGCATCAAAGCCAGGCACGCGCCGCCAAAGAGGATGTGCAGCGAAAAGCCGTCGTTCAGATGCACGCCTTCGGGTGTGACGGTGCCCATGAAACCGTTGGCCAGATGACCGCCGAGTTTGACGGCGACAATGATCTGGATGAGCAGCCCCAACGCGGCAAAGCGGGTGAACAAGCCCAAAATCAGCATGATGGGGAACACCACTTCAGCCAAGATGCCCGCCACGGCGAAGGGCGCGGGAATGTGCATCTTTTGCGTAAAGAAGTTGTAGGTGCCTTCCCAGCCATACCCCCAGCCGTTGGTGCCCCACACTTTGCCCAGGCCATGCGGCAACATGAAGGTGGCAATCGTCAAGCGCAGCACCAACGGGCCCAAGCAATTGCCCATGCACTTCAATTTGGAAATCGGGCAGCACTTGCCGCCTTCTGCGGCGCTGGTGGCACAGGACGAACCGGCAACTTTTTCATCGGGTTTTGAGCAGCAGGACATGAGAATCTCCAAAAGAGGAAGGAAATCAAACTGGAAGCATCGGCGCGACCGTCAAGCCGCGCCGACGAAAGGGAATCAATGTCCGCCGCAGCAACCGGTTTTGGCTTCCGCCTTCTTCTCGGTGCAGCAGGCGCTTTCATCTTTCTTGCCGCATTCACCGCCGCCGGGAGGGGCATAGAAAAACTCCGCGCGGACAATCTTACCGCTGCAGGTGTCACAGGTATACAGGGCCACTTCATTCATTTGCATGCGGCCCATCTGGGCGCAAGTGGCGTCCATTTTGAACACCACGGCAAAACGGCCGCTGTCGGGCTGGGGGAACGGCCCTTCGACCGCGCAACTGTGGACGGTGGTGTGCTTGTGCCACTCGACGGATTTGGCCTTAAGGGCGCATTTTCCGACGGTGGTTTTGCACTTGCCGGGAGGGGCAAAGGGCTCGACCGAAGTGATGTGATCGGCGTACAACTCGTCTTCGGCCTGGTCGAACTTGCCGGCCTGGCACAGTTCAACCAAGCGCATGGCTGTGACATGCACCGGACAGCGCTTGGCGCCGGTGTCGCAAGAGGAGGAATCAGAAGCGGACGGCTTGGTGGAATCGCAGCAACTCATGGGAATCTCCTGAAAAAGAAGAGAAAAGAAGGCACGGAAAAGAAAAGGTCAGCGTAGCCGCTAAGCCACGCCGCCCCAAAGAAATTAGTGACCTGAGCAGCAACCTGTTTTCGTTTCAGGCTTGACCTCTGCCTTGGTCGTCGAGCAGCAACTGTTCGTGACATCTTCCGATTTCACGGTGGAGCAGCAGCTGGTCTTGGCGACTTCCGGCTTGGCGGTCGAACAGCAGGTCGAGGAAGCGGGAACCGACGGTTTGGTGGAATCGCAGCAACCCATGGGAATCTCCTAAAAAGGGAGGGAAAGAATGCCGCAACGGGCGGCGGAAAACAAACAAGGAATCAGCGGATGGCGGCAGCCACTTGCGCTTGCGCCAAGGTTGGGTAATCGGTGTAACCCTCTGGCCCTTGGCCATAAAAAAGTTCCGGACGCGGCGCATTGAGCGGCGCTTGTTCGGCAAAGCGCGCCGGTAAATCGGGATTGGCGATAAAGGGCACGCCAAAGGCCACCGCATCGGCATTGCCCTGTGCGAGAATCGCTTCGGCACTGTCTTGGGTGAATTTTTCATTGGCGACATACACACCGCCGAAGATCTGCTTCAACTGCGGCCCGATGCTGTCGGGCCTTTGCGCTTCGCGGGCGCAGATGAAGGCCAGCTTGCGCTTACCCAATTCAGCAGCCACATAGCCAAAGGTTTCCAGCGGATTGGCATCGCCCATGCCATGCGCATCGCAGCGCGGAGCCAGGTGCATGCCCACGCGACCGGCACCCCAGACTTCAATCACGGCATCGGTCACTTCCAGCACCAGGCGCGCGCGATTCTCCAGCGAGCCGCCGTATTGGTCGGTGCGCTGGTTGGTGCTGCTTTGCAGGAACTGGTCGAGCAGGTAGCCATTGGCGCCATGGATTTCGACGCCGTCAAAGCCGGCGGCCTTGGCGTTTTGCGCGCCCAAGCGGTAGGCGGCGATGATGGCGGGAATCTCGTGCGTCTCCAGCGCGCGCGGCGTGACGAAGGATTTCTGCGGACGCACCAGACTGACATAACCCGGCGCGGCGATCGCGCTGGGCGCGACGGGCAACGCTTCATTCAAATACGACGGGTCCGAGATGCGGCCCACATGCCAGAGTTGCAAAGCGATGCGCCCGCCGGCGGCGTGCACCGCCGCCGTCACCTTGCGCCAGCCGGCCACTTGCGCCTCGGACCAGATGCCGGGCGTATCGGGATAGCCCACGCCCATCGGGTCGACCGAAGTCGCTTCGGTCAAAATCAAACCGGCCGCGGCGCGCTGCACGTAGTAGGCCGCCATCAGGTCATTGGGCACGCGGCCGGCGTCGGCGCGGCAGCGGGTCAAAGGAGCCATGAAGATGCGGTTGGGCAGTTTCAGGTCGCCGACAGTGATGGGAGAAGACAGGGTGATCATGGAATGTCCGTCAAAGCGGGATCAATGCGTATGCCGCGCACGCGGCAAAAAACGAACTCTTTCAACGGCCATAGGCGGCCACATATCCGGCAAACTCTTCGGCGCCGGCGGCGATGGCCGCAGCCTTGGCATCGGGAGCCAGTTTCATCATGCCGCCGATGGCTTTGTAGCCCAGCCACTTCATCTGGCACATGCGGAAGGTGCGCTCGAGGGGGCGCAAAAGTTCCTCATAAGTGAACTGGTTGACTCCATTGGAGGCATAGCCCTCCTTGTGGCCGCCGGAGGTGGTGAACACCACCACTTCCTTACCGGCCAATTTCGACGGCGTGCCGTCAAGGGTGAAGGCGAAGCCATACTTGAGGACCTCGTCCTGCCACAGCTTGAGCAGGGAAGGCGTGGAATACCACTGGAAGGGAAACTGCAGGATCAGCAGGTCGGCCCACTCCAGCAACTCCTGCTCCCGGGCGACATCGATCTTGCCGTCGGGATAGGCGGCGTAGAGGTCGTGGCGCCGGACCAAGCCGGTGGCGCTCACTTTGTCGGCGATGGCTTTGTTGGCCATCGACCGATCCATGTTGGGATGGGCGACGATGTGGAGGATCTTCTTGCCGGACATGGGGAGCATCCTTGAGGGACAGAGTGAAAAAAATGAAACAGACTGGTCGGTTTAGGAATGGGCCAAATAAAAATCAGGCCGACGCCATCAACAAGCGGAAGGTATCGAGGGATTGTTGGAGCGGCGTGAGGTTCTTGCGCACCTGCATCTCCTGCAGGGCGCCGGTCCAAGACGACAACATCAGGGCGGCCAGAGCTTCGGGCGAAAAGTGTTTGGCGATGTTGCCGGAAGCCTGGCCCTCAGCAATGGCTTGCGCCAAGACCCCCTGCCCCACCGACGCTTCCTTGGCCAAGGCTTGGCGCATGGGCTCGCCGAAGGTCGAGACCTCCGCCGAAAGCTTGCAAATCAGGCACAAGGGGCCATACGCACGCTCGACCGCGCGCGACAAACCCATCGAAAACCAAGCCAGGATGCGGTCCGACGGCTTGAGGTCGCCCTTGGCGAAGAACTCGCACATGAAAGCGTTGTGCCCGCCGGCGTAATGGGCCACCAGCGCCACCCCGAAATCCTCCTTCGAGGCGAAGTGATGGTAGAACGAACCCTTGGGCACCTTGGCGACCTCCAACACCTCAGCAATACCCAGCGCATGAAAGCCCTTGGCGATCATGATCGGCTCGGCCGCTTCGAGAATTCGGGTTTTGGTGTCACAGGCCATGGGGCGGATTATAGACCAGTCGGTCTAGTGTGTCAAGGCCGCCTCTGCCGCCATGCGTCCGGTGCTGCCCTCGGGGCTGAATACCACCAGCAATTGCATCGGCACGCCAGGGGGTAATTCTTTGTCCAAGTCCAAGGTGAAGCGGTAAGCGCGGGTGGCGGCATCAAACTTGTCTTGGTGCTCGGCCAAGGTCCGCACCTTTTCCATCCACAGGTAGATCAAGTCATCGTGGCGCGCCGCACCGCTACCGATGGCGCGCAACTCAAAACGCCACATCCCGGAACATTTGGTGTAATCGCCCAAACCATCCACCATGCGCACGCGGACGTCCACCACCCATTTTTTGCCCTCGGCCCGCACCCGGGTGGCCGGGTGAATGGCCACCGCCACCGGCACGGGCGCCCAGGCGGGCTGTGCCACCGGTGCCGGCAACAGCGCTTGGGCCGCCTGCTGCTTGAATTCAAGGCAACCCGCCAGTGGTAAAGCGAGGGCGAGCACGGCAAGTACGGGTAAATGGCGCATGGGGCCGCAGTGTAATCCGGCGCGGCGCCAAGTGAAAATCCGTTTGCTACAATCCGCGCCCCCCGGAGAGGTGGCTGAGTGGCCGAAAGCGCCCGTTTGCTAAACGGGTATACGGCTAAAACCGTATCGGGGGTTCGAATCCCCCCTTCTCCGCTGAAAAACCGATGGCCCTTTGGGCCATCGGTTTTTCATTGGAAAAGGGGGATGCGAGCTGCGGGGCGGACCGCGAGCGTTCAGCTCGCAAGAAAATAAAACAGCCACAGCCTTGCGAGCTGAACGCTCGCGGTCCGCCCCGCATTCCCGGATAATCTCCCCCCATGTCCTCCCCCGCCCCCCAACTCCATTCCGGCCTCAAACCCGCCTTGGGCTACGCCGCCTACCTGGGCACCTCGTGGACCTGGGTGATCGGCATGCTGTTCCCGGCCCTGATCCTGCGCGATTACGGCCTGTGGGGCTTTGTGGCTTTTGCCATCCCCAATGTGGTGGGTGCGGCGGCGATGGGCTTTGTGCTGACGCCGGAGCGGGCGCAACGGATTTTGAAAAATCATCGAACCGCTTGCGCCTGGTTTAGCGTGGTGACGATGGCGTTTCATTTGTTTGTGGTGGCGTGGTTGCTGCCGGCGCTGCTCGGGCAGTGGTCGGTGGGGATCGTGGTGTTGACTGTGATCGCCTGTTTGGTGGCCAAAAAGTTATGGGGCGTCAAGGGCATGTGGCTGGCGTCCGGGCTGGTGTGGCTGCTGTCGATGGTGATGTTTGCCAAAGGCGCAAATACGCCCGGTGCTTGGGCAGGCGCAAGTTGGGAAGTGGGGAAATTGGGCAAAGAGGGGTTGCTGGCTTTTATCCCGGCTTCGGTGCTTGGCTTTGCGCTATGCCCCTATTTGGACCTGACCTTCTTGAAGGCGCGGGCGGAGACGGAAAAGAACACTGGGCGCTGGGCGTTCGGGCTGGGGTTCGGGGTGGTGTTTTGCGCGATGATTTTTTTTACGGTTTGTTATGGGGGGCAGTTGTGGGACTTCTTTGCAGGGAATACCGATGCCGCACTGTCTCCCACTTGGCGTGGCATCTTGATGGCACATCTGCCGGTACAGATTGGCTTAACGCTGGCGTGGCATGGGATGGAACTAGCCAAGACCCAATCAGCGATCCCTCAAATCTATCTCGTCCCCGGCATTCAATCTGCGGCCAAAGAAGTCCAAACAACAAACCCCACACCCATCAGTGGCCTTGTGCTTCTACTGGCCCTGATTTGGGGATTTATTCTCGGCGGCGAATGGGGCTACCGCTCCTTCCTCCTCCTCTACGGCACCGTATTACCCGCCTATGTCCTTCTCAAGATGATCCCCACCCGCACCCCCGTGCGCGAGCAGTTCAAAACCATCATCTTCATTTGCGCCTCAGTCCTTTCCTACCCCCTCGCCTGGGGCACCTTCGTCCTTAACCATCACTGGCTCATCATCCCCTGCGCCGGCGTGCTCACACTGGCCTTTTTGGCTGTGCAGTTCGGGCCTAAGAAAAAAGAACCCCGACCGTAAGGGAGGGGACGCTCAACCGTCCGCACAGGCTGGCGCTGTCCCCTCCCTTACGGTCGGGGTTCTTTAGTTCGTCTTTTCATTTTTCATCCTTAAATCCCCCGCCCATGCCTTTCCTCTCCGGCCGTGCTTCCTACTCCCGCCTGCGTGTTTCCGGCGACGCGCCTTCGCAAGTCGATGACGCCTTGCTCGGCATCCTTAAAGACCATGCCTTTGTCCAATCCCCCGCCCCGCGCGTGGGGGTGCTGGAGTCCGGCTTCACCACCGGCGTCCACCTGCTGGACACCCAGTTTTCCTACGAGAAAAACGGCTACGGCCCGGTCGCCCACTTCGCGCTGCGGGTGGATTCCCACCAGGTGCCGGGCGACATGAAAAAAGCCCTGCGCATGATCCATGAGCAGTCGGCGGTGGCGGCCAGCGGCAGCGGCTTTGCCAGCCGCGCCGACAAGGCCGACGCCAAGGATGCCGCCGCCCGCGAGATGGATGAAAAACTGGCCAACGGCCAGTACCGGCGCAGTAAATTGGTGCCCATTCTGTGGGATTTGGAAAAGCAATTGATCTATTGCGCCGCCGGCAGCAACGCGGTCATTGAGGAATTGGCCAAGAAAATGCACGAGGCCTTCTCCATCAAACTCCAGCCGCTGTCGGCCGGCGCTTGTGCCGCCGAACTGATGTCCGCCGCCGGTGGCTCGGTGCGGGCCTTTGAAGATTTGCGCCCCAGCCCCTTCACCCCGGCGCCGGCTGACGGCCGCGAAGAGGACACCGGACCGGGGCAAGACCACACCATCCCCGGCGTGCCGTGGGTGGCCAAGGCCAAAGACCTGCGCGATTTCCTTGGCAATGAATTCCTCTTGTGGCTGCTGTGGAAGTCGCAGGAAGGCGCCATCGAAACGCCGGAGAAATATGCCATCGGCACCGTGAACATCACGCCGTGGAAATCGCTCGACCTGGATTGCGCCTGGGCCATCACCGGCAAAACCACCCTGCGCATGGGCTCCATCGACGGCGATGGCGGCGGCAGCCCGATGGGCACCCCGGAATGCGGCAAAGCGCTGGCCATCGGCAAATGGCCGCGCAAACTCGGCATGATGCTGGCCAACGGCGAAAACGGCTTTGAACTCACGCTGCAAGGCGACCAGATGACGGTGTCGGGTTGCCGGCTGCCCGCCATTGACGAGGTGGACTCCGAGCGCGAATTGGCCGATGCCCGCATCCACCTCATCCGCGAACTGGACCGCACGCTGGAGGCCACCTATGCCGCCTTCCTGGCCCGGCGCGTGGGCAGCGCCTGGGAGACGGAGCGGGAAAAAATCTCCAAATGGCTGATGTTGCGGGCCAAATGACCGGCCGGCCCGGCAGTGGAAAGGGTTTTTTTATTTTGTGTACAATAGTATCTTCCTCCTCTAGGACCTCCCCATGCTCACCCTCGGCATCCCCAAAGAAATCAAAAACCACGAATACCGCGTTTCCATGCTGCCGGTGGGCGTCCAACTCTGCGTCGAGGCCGGCCATCGCGTGCTGGTGCAAAAAGGCGCAGGCCTGGGCAGCGGCTACACCGATGCCGCTTACACCGCCGCCGGCGCCACCCTGGTGGACACCGCTGCCGAAGTCTTCGCCGGTGCCGGCATGATCATCAAGGTCAAGGAACCGCAGGCACAAGAGATCGCGATGCTGCGCCCCGCCCAAGTGCTGTTCACCTACCTGCACCTGGCGGCCGATCGCAAACAGACCGACGGCCTTTTGGCTTCCGGCGCCACCGCACTGGCCTATGAGACGCTGGTGGACCGCAACAACCGCCTGCCGCTGCTCACCCCGATGAGCGAAATCGCCGGTCGCATGGCGGTGCAGGAAGGCGCCAAATATCTGGAGATCCCGCAGAAAGGCCGCGGCATCCTCCTGGGCGGCGTGCCCGGCGTCGAGCCGGCCCGCGTGCTGGTTTTGGGCGGCGGCGTGGTCGGCACCCAGGCCGCCAAAATCGCCGCCGGCACCGGCGCCGATGTCACCATCATGGATATCAGCCTCGACCGATTGCGCTACCTGGATGACATCATGCCGGCCAATGTCAAGACCGTGTATTCCGACCCGCATGCGATCGCCGACCATGCCCGCCGCGCGGACCTGGTCATCGGTGCGGTGCTGATCCCCGGCGCCAAGGCGCCCAGCCTGATCAAAAAATCCTTCCTCAAGGAAATGCTGCCCGGCGCGGTGATCGTGGATGTGGCGGTGGACCAGGGCGGCTGCTTTGAGACCACCCACGCCACCACCCATGAAGACCCGACCTACATCGTCGACGGCGTGGTGCACTACTGCGTGGCCAACATGCCCGGCGCGGTCGGCCGCACCAGCACCCAGGCGCTGTGCCACGCCACCCAGCCGTATGCGCTGCGATTGGCCAAGGCGGTGTCGGAGAACAAACTCGAAGACTTGGTCACCCATGATCATGCCTTCCGCACCGCGATCAACATCTACAAGGGCACCGTGACCCACCGGGAAGTGGCGCACTGCTTCGGCCTGCCGCTCAATGAAAAATTCGCTTGATCATGCTGGAAACAGCCTGAGAATAAACCACAACGCGCGCTCCGGATGGAGTGTGCGTTGTTTTGTTTATCACCACCCCCACCATATGGCGGTGGCCCAGTTCGGGCATATCTTCACCTGAAGCCCCCTGATTGAATGGCCCATTTTGGTGACAACGAACACGATTGGCCGTAACAAGAACTTCGTCATTCTGCCTCCTTCTGGGGAATCATCTCCAACCCTCTTACCTCGCAGTTTCATTATATGACCTGCCCCGCTTGCCAAGTTTTTTTGTTGAAGAGATGCCCTGAATTTCAACCCGAAGGGTCGGTGGCTATTAGCCGGGGGTGAGCGCAGCGATGCCCCCGGAAGGCGGGGCGCAAGTCCGCACCCCGCAGGGGTGCCGGCAAGCCGGCTAAAGGCACGGAAAAACCCTCCTCCCCCGGCACCCCTCCGGGGTGCTGATCCCCTTCTTTCTCCCCGGGGGTTCCGCGCTGCGCGCTTCACCCCCGGCTAATGGCCGTCAGCCCTCCGGGCTGGATAAACTTCCCAAAAGCGCAACGGGCGGGCGCCAATGGCGCCCGCCCGTTGCGCTTTTGGGAAGTTGTTTGGATTACTTCACCACTTTTTGCGCCTTCAAAATTTTCTTCAGCGCCGCCTGGTTCTCTTTGCTCATTTCGCACAGCGGCAGGCGCACCTCGCCGGTGTCCAGACCCATCAGTTGCATCGCGTACTTCACCGGCACCGGATTGGTTTCGATGAACAGGTTCTTCAGCAACGGGAACAGCGCGCGGTGGATTTCCAGCGCCGAACCGAAGTCGCCCATCAGCGCGTTGGAAGTCAACGCGACCACGCGGTCGGGCACGATGTTGGAGGCCACCGAGATCACGCCCTTGGCGCCGACGGCGATCAAAGGCAGGGTGAGCGAGTCGTCGCCCGAGAGCATCGGGATGTCGCAAGCGGCGGCGATCTCGCTGGCCATGTCGAGCGAGCCGGTGGCTTCTTTGATGGCGATGATGTTGTTGTGCTTGTGCAAACGCGCCACGGTGGCGGGCGTCATGGTGATGTTGGTGCGGCCGGGGATGTTGTAAAGGATGATCGGCAAATCCACCGTGTCGGCCACGGTCATGAAATGGCGGTACAGGCCTTCCTGGGTCGGCTTGTTGTAATAGGGGTTGACCATCAGGGCGGCGTCGGCGCCGGCCTGCTTGGCGTGACGGGTGTAGTCCACCGCTTCGGCGGTGCAGTTGGAGCCGGTGCCGGCGATCACCTGCACGCGGCCCTTGGCGGCCTTGACCGCGGTCTCGATCACCTTGCAATGTTCGTCGTGCGAAAGCGTGGGCGATTCGCCGGTGGTGCCCACGGGCACGATGCCGGTGACGCCGGCCTTGACTTGCGCCTCGATGTTGGCCTTGAAGCGGGCGTAATCCACCTTGCCCTTGGCAAACGGGGTGACCAGGGCGGTGTAGGTGCCTTCGATGGATGCGGACGACAGCATGGGGACTCCGGGGAAAACGGGTGACGGGCCGCGGATTTTACGGGCTTTTCTTGGACTTGGGCCCGATCCCCTTTATCATCCGCCTTCCATGACCGTTGACAACCCACCCACCCGCATCATTGAAATTTCCGCCAACCTTGACGACCGCACCGGCGAGGAGGTGGCCGCCGCCATCGAAGCCCTGCTTGCCGCCGGCGCGCTCGATGCCTGGGCCCTGCCGGTCATCATGAAAAAAGGCCGCCCCGGGTTCGTCCTGACCCTGCTTTGCGCGGCCGAAGACCGCGAAGACATGGCCGAAACCCTGCTCGCCGAAACCGGCGCCTTCGGCTGCCGCTACTCCCTCAAGGACCGGCTGGTCCTCAAGCGCTCGCACGAAACCGTGCCCACCCGCTTTGGCAAGATCCGCATGAAAATCGGCGAGCACGGCGGGCGCATCGTGGCCTGCAAGCCGGAATACGAAGACGCCAAAACGGCCGCCAAAACCCATGGTGTGCCGGTGCGCCGCGTGCTGGAGGCCGCGCGCGTGGCATGGGCCAAAACACAGGACGCCTCCGCCTGAGTGCCCCTCCATGACCGCCTACCACCCCTTCGTCCGCACACTGGCCGACGGCCTGCGCCGCAAGTGCGCGCTGGCCGAAGGTGATGCGCTGCTGCTGGCGGTTTCGGGCGGGGCGGATTCGGTGGCGCTGCTGCGGGCCGCGGCACTCTTGGCCCCCAAACGCGGTTGGCATTTGCGCCTTGGCGTGGCGCATGTCCACCACGGCGTGCGCAAAGAAGCGGAAGAGGAAGCCCGCTTTGTCGAAATGCTGGCCAAGGGACTGAACCTGCCGTTTTACCGGGCGGATTTGGATGCCCGCACATTCAAAGGGCGCAACCTGGAAGAGGCCATGCGCGAGGCGCGCTACGGCGCGCTGGCGCAACTCGCACGCGCGCAAGGCTTCGGTTGCCTCGCCACCGCGCACCACGCCGATGATCAGTTGGAAACGTTGTTGCTGCGCCTGTGCAGGGGTTGCCAGCCGGAGGCGCTGGCGGGCATGCGCTGGAGCCGGCCTTTGGATGAATTGCGCCTGGTTCGCCCAATGCTTGGCGTGGAACACGCCGACGCACTGGATTTTTTGCGGACACTCAAACAAGACTGGCGCGAAGACGGCGGCAATGCGGATGAACGCCAGGCCCGGGCGAAACTTCGCCTCAAGGTGATTCCGGTGCTGAAGGAATTGCATCCGCAAGCGGCCAAGAAGGCGGTGGCGTTGGCAGAAGCGATTGGAGGGTCGGCTTTAGCCGACCAGTTCGCACGCATGGCAACACTTTCCCTTGGAGCAGGTGACGATGGCCGCATGCCTGCAAATCTTTCTTTAGCCTCAAGCGCAACTGGCCGGCTAAAGCCGACCCTCCTTCGTGCCGATGCCCGCGCGCTGGCGCCAGCGGACTTGCGCCAACGCCTCAAGGCACTGCTGCATGCCCACGGCGTGAGGCGCGTGAACACGGCGCTGTTGGCGCAGGCGGCGGCCATGGCCGCCGACCACCACGGGAAAGTGCGCACGGTGGACTTGGCAGGCGGACACCAACTATGCATCGGAAAAAATGAAATCCGAGTGA
>CAZKVP010000060.1:13568-18698 GCA_964556215.1 uncultured Phycisphaeraceae bacterium | reverse complement strand
CTCCAACGCCGATGTGCTGCAAATCAAGATCGCCCAAGGCGCCAAGCCCGGCGAAGGCGGCCAGCTGCCCGGCTTCAAGGTCAGCGACTACATCGGCAAGATCCGCCACTCGACGCCCGGCGTGGGTTTGATTTCGCCGCCGCCGCACCACGACATCTACTCCATCGAGGATTTGTCGCAATTGATCTACGACCTCAAGAACGCCAACCCGTCCGCCGTCGTCAGCGTCAAGCTGGTGTCGGAAGTGGGCGTGGGAACCATCGCCGCCGGCGTGTCCAAGGCCAAGGCCGACCACATTCTGATCTCCGGCTTTGACGGCGGCACCGGCGCTTCGCCGCTGACCTCAATCAAGCATGCCGGTTTGCCGTGGGAATTGGGCCTGGCCGAAGCGCACCAAACCCTGGTCATGAACAACTTGCGCTCCCGCGTGCGGTTGGAGGCCGACGGCGGCTTCAAGACCGGCCGCGATGTGTTCATCGCCGCCTGCTTGGGCGCCGAAGAATACGGATTCTCCACCGCGCCTTTGATCGCCGTGGGCTGCATCATGATGCGCAAGTGCCACCTGAACACTTGCCCGGTGGGCGTGTGCACCCAGGACCCGGTCTTGCGCAAGAAGTTCACCGGCACCCCCGAGCATGTCATCAACTATCTGTTCATGGTGGCCGAGGAATGCCGCAGCTACATGGCGCAAGTCGGCGTACGCAACATCGACGAACTGGTCGGCCGCACCGACCTGCTCGAAGCGAAGAAGGCGGTGGAACTGTGGAAGGCCGACGGCCTGGACCTTAGCCCGCTGCTGACCAAGCCCATTTCGCCCTACGCCGGTGCCGGCGTGCGCAAAAGCCAGCAGCAGGACCACGCCATCGATTCGGTGCTCGACCGCAGCCTGATTGAAAAGGCCAAGAACGCCTTGGAGACCGGCCAGCGCGTGGTGATCGAAAGCCCAATCACCAACCTGGACCGCACCTGCGGCACCATGCTCTCGCATGAAGTCAGCAAGCGCTACGGCGTGGATGGTCTGCCCGACGACACCATCACCGTGCGCCTGCGCGGCAGCGCCGGCCAATCGCTGGGCGCTTGGGGCGCCAAGGGCGTGACCCTCGATGTGATCGGCGACGCCAACGACTATGTCGGCAAGGGCTTGTCCGGTGGCAAAATCATCGTGCGCCCGGCGGAGAACGCCGGCTTCCCGGCCGAAGACAACATCATCGCGGGCAATGTGGCGCTGTATGGCGCCACTTCCGGCGAGGCTTACTTGCGCGGCGTGGTGGCCGAACGCTTCTGCGTGCGCAACTCCGGCGCCTCTGCGGTGGTCGAAGGCGTGGGCGACCACGGCTGCGAATACATGACCGGCGGCCGGGTGGTGATCCTGGGCAAGACCGGGCGCAACTTCGCCGCCGGCATGTCGGGCGGCATCGCCTATGTGTGGGACAAGGACGATTCCTTCCTGCTCAACGCCAATCTGGAAATGGTGGAATTGGAGAAGCTGGACCACGGCGACGACATCGTCGAAGTGCTCTCGCTGATCCAGAACCACTACCGCCACACCGGCAGCCCGGTGGCCAAGAAGATCCTGGAAAACTGGCAGATCGCCGCCACCCAGTTCGTCAAAGTCATGCCGGTGGACTACCGCCGCATCCTGGAAAAGAAGCGCAAGCAGCTCGAAGCGAGTTTCGCGCTGGCCGGCGGGGTGGGGCATGGGTAAGCCTTGCTCGAAATCGCCCCGCTCGCGCCCCCAAGGGGGCGGTCGCGCGGCGAACGGGCAGGGGATTGGTTTGCTGCGGTTGGCTGTGCACTGCGAAGCAGTGACTGTTCCTGGCCAGGGGTGAAACCCCTGGATAGGAATGCCCCCAGACCCCCCACCCCGAAGGGGTGGAGGACGAACGCCAATCCCCTTCCTCCACCCCTTCGGGGTGGTGACTCCAGAAACCCGATTCCAGGGGTTTCACCCCTGGCCAGGAACAGGCACCGCTTCGCGGCGCAAACCACACTTCCCCTTTTTCCTTTTTCCTTCTCCCCCTTTCTTCTCCCCCATGCCCGGCACCTTCACCCGCCTCATTTACCACGTGTTGTTTGCGACGAAATTCCGTCGTGCCTGCATCACGCCGGAAATTGAGACGCGGCTATACGCCTACATCGGCGGCATCGTGCGGGCCGAGGGCGGCGATTTGATCGCGGCAGGCGGCATGCCCGATCACATTCATTTGATGATCCACTGCAAAGCCGACAGCAATTTGTCCGCCATCATGAAGCAAGTTAAAAGCCGGTCGTCTGTCTGGGTGAAAGAAAACTTCCCTGTCCAAGGCGATTTTGGCTGGCAAATTGGCTATGCCGCAAGTACGGTGAGCAAATCAGTGGAACCGACGATTGAAAACTACATCAAAACCCAGAAGGAACACCACAAAGTCAAAACCTTCAAGGATGAAATGCTGGAGTTCTTGGAAAGGCATGGGCTCACACCGCTTGAAGAACGGTTTGCGGTGGAGGAAGAGGAACCAAGTCCCTGATTGCGCTGCGAAGCAGCGCGCGTCCCTGGAATTTGAAACCCCAAACTATTCCACCCCGAAGGGGTGGAGGAAAACGAAAGAAGAAGACTATGAACAGCATGATTTTGATTTTGGCGGAAGTGCAACAAACAGCCGAAACCGCCACACCCAAGGATTCCGAGATTTCGTTGTGGGCCTACGCAGCGTGGTTGCCCATAGTTCTTTTTGTGGTGTGGATTTATTTCGTCAATAAAAAGAATCAGAAAAGGGCATCTCAACAGAAAGATATAAATGATCGCGCCCTAGAGAACCAATCCCGCTCATTGGCCCTCCTCGAACGCATCGCCACTGCTGTCGAAAAACTCGAAAACAAACCCTAACCCCCGTCCTCCACCCCTTCGGGGTGGGATACTCCCCGCATCTGTTCCAGGGGTTTCACCCCTGGCCAGGAACAATCACTGCTTCGCAGTGAAAACACCCCATCCCTTCAATTTTTCCCCCCGCCACTTCCCGTGGCCCAACTCAAATCACCATCATGGGCAAACCCACCGGCTTCATGGAATTCCCCCGCAAGTCTTCCCCCGTTCGCGACGCGCTCGTGCGCCTTGGCGACTGGTACGAGATTTACGAGTCCGCCGACGAAAAGACCCTCAAACAGCAGGGCGCGCGCTGCATGGATTGCGGCGTGCCGTTTTGCCACAGCGAAACCGGCTGCCCGATCGACAACCTGATCCCCGAGTTCAACGATCTGGTGTATCAGAACCGCTGGGAGGAAGCCTATGAGCGTTTGTCGCGCACCAACAACTTCCCCGAGTTCACCGGCCGCGTCTGCCCCGCCCCGTGCGAGAGCGCCTGCGTGCTTGGCATCCACTCGCCGGCGGTGACCATCAAATCCATCGAGTGCGCCATCATTGACCGCGCCTTTGAAGAGGGCTGGCTCGCGGCCAACGCCCCAGCCAAGCGCACCGGCAAAAAGGTCGCCGTCATCGGCTCCGGCCCGGCCGGCTTGGCCGCCGCCGACCAGCTCAACAAGGCCGGCCACAGCGTCACCGTGTTCGAGCGCGACGACCGCATCGGCGGCCTCTTGATGTACGGCATCCCCAACATGAAGCTGGACAAGCGCCTGGTGCAACGCCGCGTGGATTTGCTGGAGGCCGAAGGCGTCACCTTCAAGGTCAACCACAACATCGGCGGCGATGTGAGCGACCAGGGCGAAGCCAAAGATGCCAAGAAGATCGCGCCCGAAACCCTGCTCAAGGATTTCGACGCGGTGATCCTGGCCACCGGCGCCCTCAAGGCCCGCATGTTGGATTTGCCCGGCAAGAAATTGGCCGGCATCCACCGCGCCATGGAATACCTGCACCAAAACACCCGCAGCCTGCTCGATTCCGGCCTGGTGGACGGCAAGTTCATCAACGCCAAGGGCAAACATGTGGTGATCATCGGCGGCGGTGACACCGGCACCGACTGCATCGCCACCGCCTTGCGCCATGGCGCAACCAGCGTGACCAACATCACCCGCCGCGAGCAGGAGCCCAGCGAGCGCGACCAATGGCACGCTTGGCCGGGCGAAGCCGGCACCTATTACATCGACTACGGCCATGCCGAAGGCATCGCCAAACACGACCGTGACCCGCGCGAATACGGGGTGCAGCCGATGGAATTCGTCGGCGCCAATGGCAAGCTCACCGGCATCAAGATCGTGCGCTTGCAGTGGGCCACCGACCCGGCCACCGGCAAGCAAACCTCGACCGTGATTGCAGGCAGTGAAGAAGTGCTGCCTTGCGACATTTTGCTGTTGTCGGCCGGCTTCACCGGTTCCGACACTCCGGCCTTGTTCAAGACCCTGGGCGTGACCACTGACCGCAACGGTTTGTCGACCGCCAAGTACGGCGATTACCAGACCAATGTCGCCAAGGTGTTCGCCGCCGGCGACTCGCGCCGGGGCGCCAGCCTGGTCGTCTGGGGCATCGCGGAAGGCCGCGGCGCCGCCCGCGCGGTGGATACTTTCCTCATGGGCTCGTCCACCTTGCCGGCGCCGGACATGGCGGGGCAGCTTTCCTCGGCGGGATAATCCCCATGCTCTTCCTCGGCATCGATCCCGGCCTGCAACGCACCGGCTACGCATTGGTAGCCGCGGGCGCGCACGCCTTGGATTTGCGCTTGGTCGAAGCCGGCCTGTTCAAATTCAAATCCACCGACAGCCTCTCCTTCCGCCTGGCGCAATTGGCGGAGGACTTGGGCTCCATCCTCGATGAGCACAAGCCGCAGGCGGCGGCGGTGGAAGATTTGTTCTCCCACTACGCCCACCCGCGCACCGCCATTTTGATGGGCCATGCCCGCGGCGTGGTGCTGCTGGAATTGGAGAAACGCAAGATCCTGATGACCGCCTTTGCCCCGCGCGAGGTCAAGCTGGCGCTGTGCGGTTCGGGCGGGGCTGGCAAGGCGCAAATGCAGCGGGCGGTGCAGGCGCAATTTGGCTTGGCTACACTCCCCGAGCCTTCCGATGTGGCCGACGCCATGGCGATTGCCGCCACCCTGGCCCGGCGTCACCGCCTAGCTCTTTGACTCACTTTGCATCACTTTTGACCCTTATTCCCTTTCCTCCCCTTTGGAGTTTTCATGCAGCGTTCCATCCTGGCCC
>CAZKVP010000060.1:0-13468 GCA_964556215.1 uncultured Phycisphaeraceae bacterium | reverse complement strand
CCCTTATTCCCTTTCCTCCCCTTTGGAGTTTTCATGCAGCGTTCCATCCTGGCCCTTCTCCTCGCCCTGCCCCTTGCCTCCGCCGCCTTGGGCGCCGATGCGACTCCCGTCTACACCGACGGCAACGGCAAGTCGTGGCTGCTGGACCACCCCACAGCCACCCCCATTGCCCCCATCGCCCCGCCGCCGCCGGCCGGCGTGTTTGGCATCAGCGCCACCGGTTGGGACACCAACTTTGACCTGGGCATTTCCGGCACCTCCGGCAACCAGGAATCCTTCAACGTGCATGCCGGCCTCTCCACCCTGCACGGCGATGAAGCCGGCAGCGACAAGGCCACCCTGTCCTACGACCATGCGCTCAACGAAGGCCAGGTCTCGGCCAACCGTTTCGTGGCCGATGAATTGCACAATTTCTTCAATGTGTTCGACAAAGACTCCAAATGGGGCCTGTACGCCAATGCCCGCTACGAATACAACGACTTTGTGGAATGGAACCACCAGGCCTCGGCCTTCGCCGGTCCGTCCTATCGCTTTCTCAAAGACGATGTCTACACCCTGATCGGCCACGCCGGTTTGGGCGGCATTTACAAGGACGGCGGCAACACCGACAATGGCCACTTCACGCCGGAAGCGCAAATCGGCGCCGACTTCACCTGGAAGATCGACCCCCGCCAGAAATTCGAGGCTTCGACCAACTTCTACCCCAGCCTTGAAAATGCCGGCGACTTCCGCAACATCACCACGGCTGCCTACAACCTGGGCATCGACGCCACCAAATCGCTGCGCGTGGCCGCAGAGTACGACTACGACAGCACCCAGACCAGCCCCTTCCGCAAGGGGGACTTCAAGTATTGGATTTCGCTGGTGGTGAAGTTGTAATGTAGCGGCGGTATCCTGCCGCCGTCCAAAACCCTGCCTTCCACACAGCGCGCATCCTTTTTGGGGTGCGCGCTGTTTATTTTCTTTTCCGCCAACGGCGGCAGGATGCCGCCGCTACATTATCTCCATGTCCATCATCTCCAAAATTTTCAAGTCCGGCAAAAAGGCGCCCCCGCCCCGCCTTGACAAGCCCCGCGTCATCGCCTTCCTCAACCAAAAAGGCGGTGTCGGCAAAACCACCACCACCGTCAATGTCGGCGCCGCCTTGGCCGACATCGGTTACCGCGTGCTGATGGTGGACTTGGACTCGCAGGCCCACATGACCCTGTCCTTGGGCTACGACCCGGCTGCTTTGGAACACACCCTGCACCACCTGCTCACCGACCCAGAGGTGGCGGCATCGCAAGTGGTGCGCATTGTGGAAGGCCGGCCCAACCTTGGCGTCCTGCCGGCGGAAACCAATCTGGCCGGCCTTGAGCAGGAGTTGATGGAACAGGTGGCCGCCGGCACCGCGCAAACGCTTTTGCGCGACCGCACGGCGGAATTGCGCGCCCAATTCGATTTCATTCTGGTGGATTGCCCGCCGGCCTTGGGGCTGCTCACCGTCAACGCGCTGGCGATGGCCGACGAAGTCATCATCCCGATGCAGCCGCACTACCTGGCCCTGCAGGGCATGGGCAAATTGCTGGAGACTGTTTCACTGGTGCAGGGCGCGCTGAATGAAAATCTCAAGGTCAGCGGCGTCATTTTGTGCATGCATGAGCGCCAGACCCTGCTTGGCGCCGAAGTCGAAAAATCGGTGTATGAATTCTTCGAGACGGCCCGCGGCTCGGCCGAACCTTGGGCCAACGGCATCGTGTTCGAGCCGGCCATCCGCCGCAACATCAAAATCGCCGAGGCCCCCGGCTTTGGCAAATCGGTCATCGCCTATGCCCCCGAATCCAACGGCGCCAGCGACTACATCGCCCTGGCCAAAGCCATCATCAAACACACCCCCGCCGCTCCCCCCCAGCCATGATGACCCCTTTGCTTGCCGCCACCACCGCCGCCCCTTCGTGGCCGGCCTCTTGGCTCCATGACTTCGCGCATTGGTGCATGCAGGGCACCCAGTTGGGCGTCATCTGCATGGCGCAAGTGACGACTTTTCTGGTCATTTATGGACCGATCATCGAAGTCATGATGCGCAAAAGCCTGAAGAAACAGGTGTTTGTGCTGCGGGTCAGCGGCTTCGTGTTGCTGCACGCCTTTTTGTTCGGCATCCTGTCGATGGTGCTGGCCGGCTTTTTGGCGCTGGGCTACCAACTTATCGCCTATCCCTGGCAGCCGGTCGTCATGCTGCTGGTGTTTTTGGGCATTGGATTGTTGGCGGAGGAGCACCGGAAGATTTGAAAGTGCCCGAAAAACAAAAACGCACTTGACCCCTCATGGCAAAACCCGGTGCTTTGCACCGGGTTTTGCCATGAGGGCTCGGTGCGTTTTTCACAACACCGGCGCGCGGCCGACGCTGTAATAAACCAAGCCTTCTTCCTTGACCGTCTTGGCCCGCCACAAATTGCGTCCGTCAAACACCACCGGCTTGCCACCCATGCGCGAGCGCATCTCGGCGAAATCGGGCTGCTTGAACTGCGGCCAATCGGTGCAGATCACCAGGGCGGTCGCGCCGTTGAGGGCGTCGTATTTGTTTTCCCCGTAAGCCACGCGGCTGCCCATGCCATGGTGCTTGCTGGCCTCTTCCGCCACCGGGTCATAGGCGCAAATGTCGGCGCCGCGCTCGAGCAGCCATTCCATCAACGTCAAACTGGGCGCCTCGCGGATGTCGTCGGTGCCGGGCTTGAAGGCGATGCCCCAGACGGCGATCTTTTTGCCCTTCAAATCGGCCTTGCCGCCGCCGGGCGCAAAGTGGCCGTCCACCTTGGCCATGAAGCGTTCGCGCTGGCGCTGGTTGGTGGCGTGGACCTGTTCAAGCATGAAAGCGGGCTGGCCCACCTCCTGCCCCATCGCCACCACCGCCTGCACATCCTTGGGGAAGCACGAGCCGCCGTAGCCCAGACCGGGATAAAGGAATTTGTTGCCGATGCGCGAATCGCTGGTCATGCCCTTCCACACCGCATCGACATCGGCGGCGTAAGACTCGCACAGGTTGGCGATTTCATTGATGAAGGAGATTTTGGTGGCCAGCATGGCATTGGCGGCGTATTTCACCATTTCCGCCGAACGGATGTCCATCACATACACCGGATGGCCGTTGCGCACGAAGGGGTCGTACAACGCCTGCAGGCGCTCGCCAGCCTCTGCGCAATCCACACCCAGCACCACGCGATCGGGCTTGTTGAAGTCGGGCAGCGCATTGCCTTCCTTCAAAAATTCCGGGTTGGAGGCCATGTAAAACGGCTTGCCGGTTTGCGCGGCGATGGCCGCGCGCACCTTGTCGTTGGTGCCCACCGGCACGGTGGATTTGACCACGATGATTTTGGGTTTGGCCCCGGCCGGATGGGCCTCGATGGCCCGGCCGATGTCGCTGGCCGCGCCCAGCACGAACTTGAGGTCGGCCCGGCCGTCCTTGTCGCTGGGGGTGCCGACGCAGATGAAAATGATCTCAGCCGAAGCGTACGCCGCCTGCTTGTCCAAGGTGAAGGACAACCGGCCGTCGCTGGTGTTCTGCACGATCAACTCCTCCAGCCCCGGCTCGTAGATGGGGCAGCCGCCGGCGCGCAGCAGGTCCACCTTGGCCGGATCCACGTCCAGGCAGGTGACATCGTTGCCGATGTTGGCAAGGCAAGTGCCGGTGACGAGGCCGACATATCCGGTTCCGACCATGGTGATGTGCATGGGATGGCTTAAAAAACGGGGAAGGGAAAAAGAAAAACTGAAAACAATTGCCCAAACAACAGAGGCGCCGGGGAATCTTAGGAAATCATCTGGGTTTGCGCGATGGACCGGTAGGTTTCGCTGGATGCCAGCAACTCACGATGGGTGCCTTGGGCCACGATGCGGCCCTCATCCATCACGACGATGCGATCGGCATTGACCACGGTGGACAGGCGATGGGCGATGGCAATGGTGGTGCGGCCCTTGGTGATGCGGTCCATGGCTTCGGCAATGCGGCCTTCGCTCTCGGGATCCACTTGGCTGGTGGCCTCGTCCAAAATCAAGATGGCCGGGTTGCGCAGCAAGGCGCGGGCGATGCACACCCGCTGGGCCTGACCGCCGGACAATCCCTCGCCGTTGGGGCCGACCTTCATGTCATAGCCCTTGGGCATCTGGGTGATGAATTCGTCGGCGGTGGCGGTCTTGGCGCAGGCGATGATCTGCTCGCGCGGAGCCCACCCATGGCCGTAGGCGATGTTTTCAGCGATGGTTCCGCCCACCAGGCTGGTGCGCTGGGCCACCATGCTGATCTGCCCGCGCAACGAATGCAAATCGCACGAAGCGATGTCCTGGCCGTCGAGCAGGATGCGCCCCGACTTGGGCGGCACATACCCCCCCAAGAGCATCATCAGCGTGCTTTTTCCCGAGCCATTGGCGCCCACAATGGCGATGAACTCGCCGGCCTTGATGGTCAGGGACAAGTCGCGCGTGGCCGGCTCCTCTTTGCCCGGATAGGTGTAGGAAACGTTTTCAAAGCGGATTTCACCGGCCAGACGCGGCGCTTTGGGCAGTCCTTTGCGGTCGCGCCAAAGCACCCGCTCACTGGCCAACTCCCGCTCGAATTTCAAAATCCGCTCGGAAGCCACATCGGAAATCTGCAGGTCGTGGTTGAGTTCGGTCAGCGGCTTGAGGCTGCCGGCGGCGAATCCCAACGCCATGACCACCGTGATGAATTCCTGCGCCGGCAAACCCATGCGCAAAATTTCATGCCCGGCGTAGCAGGCGATGCCAATGGCCCCCAGGGTCGCCATCACCTCCTGCAACACGCGCGAAAATTGGCGCAAATTGGCCGACTTGTGCTGGATGCGCGTGATCACCTGGGTGGCGCGGTGAAAGCGGCGGCGCTCGACCGTCTCCGCCACCGCCGCCTTCATGGCCAAGGGGTTGCCAAGAGCGCGCGCCGATGATTCATGGATCAGCGCGCCGCTGGCGCTCTGCTGGGTGAACAATTTGCGCAGGCGCTTGCTGATGCGCATGGTGATGGCCATGCCGGGCAACGCCACAAACAGGGCCAGGGCCGTCAACTTGGGGTTGATCAAAAAGGCCCCCGCCACGGCGACGCCGGCGCGCAAAATGGCCTCCAACACTTTGCCAAGCAGCGCGTTGAGCCCCGCCGACAACTGGCCGGCGTCGCCAAACAGGCGGTTGGAGCACTCATGCGAGCCGATCTTCCAGCCGGCTTCCAGCGGCAGGCGCACGATCTTGATGAACACCCGTTTTTGCCAGTGCTGGATGGTGCGCAGCACCAATTGGTTGGTCATCTTGAAATGCAGGGCACGCCCCAGCGCCCCGACCACCGTCAACCCCGCCACCAAGGCCATGACCACCAAAAAACAATGGTATTGATCCTTTGGCAATGCCCGCTCCAGCGCCTCCGCCCATGGCACCAAAATCCCATGGAAGCGCGAGCCTTCCGCCTTCAGTTTGAGAAAGGCCCCCAGCGGCTGTTTTTTTTCCAGCATCAACTGCATGATCGGCACCAGCATGACCACGCCGGCGCCGAAAGAGAGCGTGGAGAAAAAAAGACCCAGGCCCGCCAAACCCAACGTCCGCTTTTGGCGAAACATGGGTTTGGATGCGATCAACATGTGTTTGGGGAAATCCATAAGGGGCGGATTGTATCGGCTGGCCGGCTTGTTCCCTACAATCCGCCGTCCCAATCCCCATTTCCATCCCCCATGCGCATACTCATCACCGGCGGCGCCGGCTTCATCGGTTCGGCCCTGGTCCGCCACCTGCTGGCCGACACCGGCCACCGCATCCTGAATGTGGACGCCCTGACCTACGCCGGCAACCCGGCCTCGCTGGCCGGCGTGGCCAACAACCCGCGCTATGCCTTCAGCCAAACCGACATCCGCGACGCGGCGGCACTCAAAGCCCTGTTCACCGAATTTGCGCCCGACTGGGTCATGCACTTGGCTGCCGAGAGCCATGTGGATCGCTCGATCGACGGCCCCGGCGAATTCATCCAGACCAACATCGTCGGCACCTTCAACCTGCTGCAGGCCGCCCGCGCCCATTATGAAGGCCTGACCGGCGAGGCCAAGGCGAATTTCCGCTTTTTGCATGTGTCCACCGATGAAGTCTACGGCTCGCTGGGCGCGGAAGGCTTGTTCACCGAAGAAACCCCCTACGACCCGCATTCGCCGTATTCCGCCAGCAAAGCCGCCAGCGACCACCTGGCCCGCGCCTGGGCCGACACCTACAAGTTGCCGGTGCTGGTGACCAACTGCTCCAACAATTACGGCCCGCGCCAGTTCCCGGAAAAACTGATTCCGGTGGTGATTTTGAAAGCCCTGCGCGGCGATCCGATTCCGGTCTACGGCAAGGGCGAAAACATCCGCGACTGGCTGTTTGTCACCGACCATGCCGAAGCCCTGCACACCGTGATCGCCCACGGCAAGCCCGGCCAAACCTACAACATCGGTGGCAACAACGAACGGCGCAACATCGATCTGGTGCGCTTGCTGTGCCAATTGCTTGATGAATTGCGCCCACGCGCCGACGGCCGGAAATACGAGGCGCAAATCACCTTCGTCACCGACCGCCCCGGCCACGACTTGCGCTATGCCATCGATGCCAGCAAAATCAAGGCGGAACTCGGCTGGCAACCCAAGCAAGATCATGTATCCGGCTTCCGCCAGACCGTGCAATGGTATTTGGACAATGAAGCGTGGTGGCAAAACATTTTGAGCGGGCAGTACCGCTTGGAACGGCTTGGCAAACACTAACTGGACCGAGGGCGGCCCGCCATCGCCATCAAAACTCTCAAAAAAGATATTGAAAAATCAAATAAATAACTCCAAATATTCAAGAATAATCCAACAAATAACTGATAATCCTTGAAAAATTGGAGTTGACATCCAAATTTTCAAGGATAAAATAGAGTATGCTCCTTCGGCGCCCCGACTACCTTGAACGCATTAAAACCGCCCTTAATCGCTCGCCCGTGGTGGCGTTGCTGGGGCCACGCCAATGCGGCAAAACCACTTTAGCCAAACAAATTGCAAGCCTTCACACGGAAGTCTCTTTTTTTGATTTGGAATCCGTCCCAGACCGCAGACGCTTAGAAAATGCCGAATTGGCTCTAGGACGCCTCAAAGGGTTGGTTATTTTGGATGAAATCCAAGCCCACCCGGCCCTATTCTCAGCCCTGCGCGTTTTGGCTGACCGCCCGGGGCAACCCGCCAAATTCCTTATTTTGGGCAGCGCCTCGCCCCACTTGGTCAAAGGCACTTCTGAAAGCTTGGCGGGTCGCATTGAATTCATTGATGTCACCGGCTTCTCCTTGGCAGAAATCGCCCACGAAGTAACCAAAGAAAATTTATGGTCACGCGGCGGCTTTCCAGCCTCTTGCCTAGCGCCCAACGATGCCGACAGCATGGCATGGCGCAATGGCTTTATCCGCACTTTTCTGGAACGCGATTTACCCCAGTTGGGCATCCGCATTCCAGCACCGGCCATGCGCCGTTTTTGGGCTATTTTGGCCCATTATCACGGACAAACCTGGAATGCCTCCGAAGCCGCCTCTGCCATGGGAATGACTTCCAAAACCATGGGACATTACCTAGACATCCTGACCGAAACCTACATGATTCGCCAATTGCAACCTTGGCATGAAAATATTTCCAAACGGCAAATCAAGGCGCAAAAAATTTATTTCCGCGACAGCGGCCTGCTACACACGCTCATGTCATTGCCTGACTTCCATGCCCTGACCGGGCACCCCAAATCAGGCGCTTCTTGGGAAGGCTTTGCCTTGGAACAAATGCTGATCTGCCTACGCCAACCCGACGCCTATTTTTGGGGCACCCATGGAGATGCGGAACTGGATTTGATGGTGTTCCACCAAGGCAAGCGACATGGATTTGAATTCAAATACTCCCAAGCCCCCTCATCCACCCGTTCCATGCGCGTGGCATTGGCCGACCTTGGCCTTGAACATTTGTGGGTCATCCATGCAGGGAACCATGCCTACCCCATTGATGAGCAAATCACCGCCGTGCCATTGAGCCAAGCCCATCCCGACATGTTGGCCGCTTACCAAAACCAAAAAAACGAGGGCGAGCCGCCCTCGATCCAGTAAAACCCATCCCTCTTATTTTTAAAGCCCCCATGACCCAATCTCTCCCCACCAAAGGCATCGTGCTCGCCGGCGGCGCCGGCACCCGGCTCCACCCTGTCACCCGCTCGATCAGCAAGCAATTGCTGCCGGTTTACGACAAGCCGATGGTCTATTACCCCCTGTCCGTGTTGATGCTGGCCGGCATCCGCGACATCTTGCTGATTTCGACGCCCGAAGATTTGCCGCTGTACAAAAAGTTGCTCGGCGATGGCAGTTCCTTTGGCATCAACCTCTCTTATGCCGAGCAACCCAAGCCGGAAGGCTTGGCCCAAGCCTTCATCATCGGCGCCGATTTTATCGGCAACAGCCCGGTGGCCCTGGTGCTGGGCGACAACATCTTCTACGGCCCGGGCCTGTCGCCCAAGTTAAAGGCCGCCATCAATCGCCCCCAAGGCGCAACGGTCTTTGGTTATGAAGTCCGCGACCCCGAGCGCTTCGGCGTGGTGGAATTTGATGCCAAGGGGCAAGCCCTCTCCATCGAAGAAAAACCTGAAAAACCCAAGTCCAACTACGCCGTCACCGGCCTGTATTTTTACGACAACCAAGTGGTGGAAATCGCCAAAGCCGTCAAACCCTCCGCCAGAGGCGAGGTGGAAATCACCAGCGTCAACCAGGAATACTTGCGCCAAAACCAATTGCATGTAGAGTTACTTGGCCGCGGCCACACCTGGCTGGACACCGGCACCCACGACAGTCTGCTCGAAGCCTCCATGTTCGTGCGCACCATCCAGCACCACCAAGGCTTCAAAGTCGCTTGTCTGGAGGAAATCGGCTTCCACAACGGTTGGCTCACCGCCGACCAATTGCGCCAAAGTGCCGCGCCGTTGGCGAAGAATGAATATGGGCAGTACCTGTTGGGGTTGCTGAAATAAGTGCCCAGCCCTCGCCCTTCTTCCGTTCCCATGCCCATCCACCACGCGACAGCCATGCCGACACCATCGCCTGCGAAATGGGGCAGGTTGCCCGCAGCCATGGCGCCGCGTTCCGCTTCTACGGCCGGCCGGGCGACACGCCGATCCTAGGCAAAATCCAGGCCGGCGAAGAGGGTCATGTCAAAGGCCAATACAATGAAGAAGTGATGCAAGCTCTGGAAGCCGACGCCGCCATCCACTCGTGGAAAAATGTCAAGATGTCTTAAAGTACGCCGGTTATGCCCTCTGACCTCTTGGCCGCCGGCGCGGAACTCAAGGCCACACCATGCAACCCATTTTCCTGCTGTCGCTGCCCCGCAGCGGCTCCACCCTGCTTCAGCGCCTGCTGGCGGCCCACCCGCACATCCACACCACGGCCGAGCCTTGGCTGATGCTGCCGTTGGCGCAGGCGGCCGGATACGACAACGGCCTTTCCATGGATTACCACCCGGAATTGGCCGCCATGGGCATCGAAGATTTTTCCCGCGGGATCCCCGGGAAAATGCGCGGCCTGCGGTCTCGGATGACGGAAGGTTTGGGGCCATGGCTCACGCCCAACATTCGGCATCCCGAACTGATGAAGGCGGGCTCGATCGGAAAACTCTTGGCGCGGCTGCATTGTCCCGTGGACGGACCGGATGCCGACGCCTTGAAACAGGCGATCAACAATACCATGCGCAGGATTTACGCGGCCCACCGCACCAAAGCGGGATCGACAGCCGACCGGTTTCTCAGCAAAACCCCACGCTATTACCTGATTTCGGATTTCTTATCCCGCGTTTTCCCCGAATCAAAAATCATCCTGCTTTGGCGCAGCCCCCTGGACAACCTGGCCTCGTTCTACAGCACCTGGCTAGACAAAGGGCTGCCCACCCTCGCTTATGGCATCGACCTGATGCATGGCCCCTCCTTGATGGCTCGGGCAGTCAAAAGCCTGGGCGCGCAGGCTCTGGTCGTACACTACGACCAACTGCTGGCCAAGCCCGATACGGAACTGCACCGCCTGATGGTTTTTTTGGCCCTGCCCGACGGCGCCGATTTGCTGCGGCAGTTTGAAACGGTGCAAATCCCAGGCTTCATGGGCGACCCCAAACGGGGGAATTCGCCGGGCCTGCGCCCGCCGGTCCAAGACGGCTGGAAGAAAGTATTCAACACGCCCCAGCGGCGCCAGGTCGCCGGACAATGGGTGGCCACACTGCCGAATGAAGTATGCCAAACCTTTGGCGTGGACCGCGCCGGCTTACTTGCCGCACTGGAGCTGCCCGCCGACACTTCACCCATTGCCGACTGGGACGCCTGGTTTGACGCCGCCGATGCGGTGCGTCTCCCGCGCCCTCCGGAAACCCCGGCGCAGCGCCGCCGCCGCCGCATGCGCTCGTGGCTGCCACGCTTTTTGCGCCCCAAGCAACGCCAGGAATTTTGAACGCACGCAAGGGGCGGCCGGCCCCAGTCAGGCTTTCAAATGTGGTCAAGGAATGTCCGCATGAACAGCAGAAAGTGCGCCGGCCAAGCCGGCGGCGCGCACGCGGACCCAAGCAAGGGGGCCATCGCCTTGAGCGTGCGCCGATGCCGGTTGCGCAGCGACCGGTGGCGCCAGGCCGGCGGCCAGAGATTCCACGCCTTGCCAAAGCGGGCGCGCAATCGGCGCAGCGCGGTCTGGTGCTTTTCCACCTCGGCCATTTCCGCCCGCAACCGCGGCAGATGGGCATCCACCTGCGCCGCTGTCAAGCCGGCCCCGGCAATGGCGGCATCCAGCATCGGCGCGCGCAACAGGGGGACCGATGGACCCGCCTTGTCGTGGCAAATGAATTCCGCGCAAAGCCGCGGGGTGATGGCCACCCGCCGGGCTTGCGCCATGAAGCGCAGCCCCCAGGCCACATCGCCCGAGGTGCTGGCATCCAGGGGAAACGGGCAGGCCTGAAGCAGCCGCGTGCGGTACAGGTTGCTGGCCGATGAGCCCAGCATGCCGCACAGCGCCCCGCCGGCCTCAAAGGTCCAGCGCAGCATGTCGGTCTGGCTTGGCACAAACGGCTGCGCCCGCCCGGTCTCGCGCAACACTTGGTGGATGGGCCAGTCGCCGCCGGCCCGCGGACTGCCGTCTTCGGCCGTGAACTTCGGAGGTGAAAGCACAATGTCGGCGTCGAATTCTCCCGCCACCTCCAGCAGATGCAGAATGCCTTCGCGCTCCATGACATCACCGGCGGTGGCGATCAGCACCCACTGTGAGGTCATCACCGACAGGCCGAAATTCCAAGCCTGATACAACCCGCGCGGCCGGTTCACGATTTTCAAATTGGGGTGCCGGAGATTGGCCTGCAACCATTCCACCGTGCCATCGGTGGAGGAACTGTCCACCACCACCACTTCATCCACCACATCAAGCCACTGCGACATGGCCGCGGTTTGCCGGGGCAACAGAGGCTGGCAGTTCCAGGTGGGTATCAAGACGCCCAAACGGCCGCCGGCGGCATTGGAGGGGTGTGGCATGGGCAAAGTATAAAGGGGTCGCGATAGCATCAACCCCAGGGAAACACCTCGTCAAGCAACTGCCCGCGCCACATCCGCGTGTCGGATTTTTCGCGCGCCCGTTCACCCATGCCGAACTGCAGCCGCCAGCACAAGCGGCGCAAGGCCGCCCGCGCCGAAGGCGTGCGGAATTCCGGATAACGCTCGTCTAGCAATTGCTTCTCGCGTTCGTACAGCGCCTGGGTTTTGCCCTGCGCCTGCAGTTGGGTCTTGGCCTGTGGCTGCAGCCGGCAGGCGGCCAGGTAGCGCGGGACGCCGCCGACCTTGTGCGCCGCGCGGAACATGCGCAAAAACAGGTCCGTGTCGAGCGACAGCCAAAGGTCCGTGTCGATCGGCCCTGCTTTTTCAAGCAGCGACCGCCGGAAAAAACAGGCCGGCTGGGCCGCCAGCATGCCCGCGCGCGCCTGTGCCAACGAGCCCACGCTGCGGCGCTTGCATTGCATCAGCGCGCCCGCCTCGTCCATCCACACCGACCAGCCGGCGACGAAATCCACCTGCGGATCGGCGGCGAAAACCCTGCGCACGGCTTCCAATGCGCCGGGCAAATACACATCGTCGGAATTCACCCAGCCCAGGATGTCCCCGGTGCAACGCGCAAAGCCCTTGTTGAGGGCGTCGCCTTGGCCGGCGTCTTTTTCCGAAACCCAACCGGTCAATTCCGTTTCGCGCCGGCGCAGGATGTCCACCGTGCCGTCGTCGCTGCCGCCGTCCATCACGAAATATTCGTGCACCTGGTCCCGCTGGCGCAGGACGGAATCGAGCGTGGCCCCGATATACCGGGCTTGGAGGAAGGACGGCGTGACGATGGACAGGGTGGGCATCACTTGGCGCCCCCGGCGTCCGGCGGAGGAATCAATTCCCAATAATCCATCCCCACAAAACAATCCGGCGGCGTGATGCCCTGCATGTGGCGCCATTGCATGCGCCAACCGGCCAGGAATTTGCGCTTGAGGGTTTCCGCATCCTCCGCCGCACCGCCCTTGACGGCATTTTGGGCGATGTCCTGCACGCGGTTCACATCCTGGGCCGCACAGCAGCTTGGTGCGTTGAACATGGCCAGCCGCACGGGGCTGAGCAATTGCGCGCCCTCGCCGACCGCCGGGGTTTGCCCCCGCAGTTTTTGCCACAGACGCCTGGCCCAGCCGGTGCGCTTGGCGCGCAGCATGCGCATGCCCATTGCCTCGAAATCATTGGGGCCGCGGTAACGCACGTCCTCCTTAGCCTCCACCACCGCGAACATGCGCCTGACCAGGCCGGCGCGGTAGGCGGTGCCCATCACCTCGAACGGATAGGCGAAGAAACCGCGGTGCAATTTGGCCTCGGCCGGGGGGCGGTCGGCGCCGTTGGCCTCCCACTCCACCACCGCGCCGGCCGGCGTGCCCGGCGCAATGAGTTTGGCGCCGCGGAAATCGGTGTTGCTGCCGTAGCGCACGGTGATGCCGGCGCATTCCGGATGGGCGCGCAGATGCGCTTCCATTTTGGCGGAATCAAAGGGGTTGAAGAACACCACGTCGTCGCAGCCGAACAGAACGGGCTCGTCGTCGGGCAGCGCCGCGATCGCATGCGCCAAGGTGGCATGGAAGCCGCCTTGGCCGCGCGCCGCTTCCGGCGCCCAGTCCACTGCCGGGTATTGCGCCAAGAGCGGCGCGTAGGCCGGATCGTCCACATACACCACCGTCACCGCCGTTTGCGGCAGGCCGGAACAGTGCAAAAGCGAGGCCAAATAGCCTTCCAACTGCAGGGGACGATCCTTGGAAAAAACAATGACGCGCATGGGTGGAAGAATACCGGTTCCCGCCCCGCGTCGCGCCGGGTCCCGATCAACAGGGCTTTTTAGTTCTCCGCCACAAATAACCGATAACCCATCACCACCGGCAAG
>CAZKVP010000059.1:17377-18706 GCA_964556215.1 uncultured Phycisphaeraceae bacterium | reverse complement strand
GCCGCAAAGGCGCGGCATCACCCTTCCTTCCACGTTTTGATCCAGTGGTTGAGCGAGCCTTCGTCTTGGGCCACGCCCATCGCATCCTCAAATTTAAGCAGGCCCATGGCCACCAGACGGCCGGCGCTTTCCTCAAAGGACACCATGCCGTGGCGGCCGCCGGCCTCGATGGCCGAGAAAATCTGCTCGTCGCGGCCGGTGCGCAAAATGTTGGCGACGGCATGGGTCACGCGCAATATCTCCACCACCGGCACGCGGCCCTTGCCATCGGCCCTTGGCAGGAGTTTTTGCGCCACCACCGCCCGCAAGGCGACCGCCAATTGCGCCCGCACGGCGGCGCCGTCGGGGCCGGAAACGATGCCCAGAATGCGCGAGACGGTTTCCGCCGCGCTGCCGGTGTGCAGGGTGGTGAACACCAAGTGGCCGGTTTCGGCGGCGGTGATGGACTGGCGCATGGTTTCATAGTCGCGCATTTCACCGATAAGCATCACATTGGGGTCCTCGCGCAGCGCGTCGCGCACGCCGGTGGCGAAACTCAGCACATCCGAGCCCACCTCGCGCTGCTGCACCAGGGCCAACTGGCTTTGGTGGTGGTATTCCACCGGATCCTCGATGGTGATGATGTGTCCCCCGCGCGTGGTGTTGATGGCGTGGATCAGCGCGCCAAGGGTGGTGGTTTTGCCGCTGCCGGTGGGGCCCGAGACGATGACCAGGCCGTCGCGGTGGCTGGTCAGATCCGCCACCGCCGGATGCAGGAACAGGTCCTTGAAGGAAAGCGACAACCCCGGCAGCGCGCGCACGGCCATTGCCAGCAGGCCGCGCTGGTAAAAGGCATTGATGCGGAAGCGCACCTCGCGGCCGTCGTGCGTGGTGCCGGTGGCGGCATCCACACTGCGCTCGGTTTGCAGGCGGTGCCACTGGTCGGGACTCAGGCAGCCGCTGACCATGCGGGTCATGTCGTCCTCGGAAACGGGCGGAACCTGGCTGAGCGGATGCATTTTGCCGTGGATGCGCAGCCACGGGCTCTCGCCGGTGGAAAGGTGCAGGTCGGAAGCATCCTGCTCCAGCGTGTAGCGCAGCAGCATGGGCAAAGTCAACCGGTGCTCCGTCGGTGCCCCGGCGGCGGGATGGGCGGGCGGGACAGCATGTGGCGGGGTGGCAACGGTGCTCATGGGCTGTCCTTGCAAAAAAGGGTGGAAACCAATCACCTCCCGGTACTTCGCAACTTCAAGCCTATCTTAGGCCCGCGCGGTAGGTGACCCAAATGAAAAGCCAGCCGGGACAGGGCTGACCAAGCGATCCAACGCATCATTGGCACGTTTTTGACAC
>CAZKVP010000059.1:15115-17277 GCA_964556215.1 uncultured Phycisphaeraceae bacterium | reverse complement strand
GTTATCGGACGCCATCCGGTGGATGCCCCGTGGACAACCCCTGCACAAGGTCTGGAAGACGCTTGATTCATTCCCAAACAGTGGCGAAAGCCTTTGCCATGGGCCGATTCCTAGTCAGCACGCAGCCGGGCCTTTCGCCCGGGGTCAGGACGACCCCTCCCCGGCTGCCAAGGAATCAGGCCATGAGCAAGGAAGAAGTCATCCACGAAATCCGCCGCCGCAACCAGGGCGCGCCGGAACACTTCCTGGCCGCGTTTCCCGCGCAACATTTGGCGGACTACCTGCATCGCCTCACAGTCCTGCATGACGCCCCTTTGGCCGGCAGCCCGGCCACCGGTTTTGTGCGCACATCGGCCAGCCGCGCCATCGTCTGCCGGATTCATTAATCCCGACTGCACCCGGCACCCACCTGTCTTCTTCTTTCGGGGGACAGGAGTGTCGTTCGATACCCCGCGCGAAAGCGCGGGGTTTTTCATTGGCCATGGGCGGGGTGCCGGAGATGAGCCGGTTGGGGCGGTACCATTCACCCCCCTCTTTCTCCTCCCAGCCGCCGCCCTGCATGCCCATCCCGCCCTTTTCATTGTCTTGCGCCAGTTCCGCCGGCTCGCCGCAGCCCATCAACGGCCTGATTGCCCTGGCCCTTGCCGATCCGCAAATCATTTCGCTGGCGGCCGGATTGGTGGACTATGACACCCTGCCGGTGGCCTTGGTCGAACGGCACTTGGCCGCCATTTTGAAAAACCACGGACCGGCCGCCCTGCAATACGGCACCACCGAAGGCATGCCCCGCCTGCGCCGGGCCATTTTCAACCACCTGGCCAAACAGGAAGACGCGGCCGGCCACAATCTGGAAAACTGCTCGCCGGACGAAGTGGTGGTCACCACCGGCAGCCAGCAATTGCTGCACCTCCTGGCCGAAGTGCTGCTCAACCCCGGCGACATCGTGGTCACCTGCTGGCCGAGTTACTTCGTCTACACCCAGGCGCTGTCCGCCTTTGGCGCTTTGCCGCGCTCGGTGGAGATGGATGAAGACGGCATGATTCCCGAAAAACTGGAAGCCTTGCTGGAACAACTCCGCCGCGAAGGCCAACTGGCCAACGTCAAAATGCTGTATCTGGTGACCTATCACCAAAACCCCACCGGCATCACCCTGTGCGCCGCCCGCAAGGCGAAAATTCTGGACCTGGTGAAGAAGTACTCGGCCCTGGCCGGTCAGCGCATCCTGATTTTGGAAGACGCCGCCTACCGCGAGTTGGCGTTTGGCAACGACGCCGACGCCACGCCACCCTCCTTCCGCGCGTTTGACACCGAAGGCGACTACAGCGCCATCGCCCAGACCTTCTCCAAGCCCTTCGCCCCCGGCATCAAGACCGGCTACGGCTTGCTGCCCAAAGCCTTGGTCGGCCCGGTCAAGCAGGCCAAGGGCGGCCACGATTTCGGCTCGGCCAACCTGTGCCACTTCCTCTTGGCCAGCGCGCTGGAAAGCGGCGACTTCGACCGCCATGTGCAAACCCTCAAAGCCGCCTATGCCGCCAAAGGCAAAGCGGTGGTGGACGCCCTGCAAGAAAGTTTCGCCTGCGTCCCCGGCGCCTCATGGTCGCACCCCAAGGGCGGCATGTATGTGTGGCTGACTTTGCCGGCGGGCACCGACACCGGTCCCGACAGCCCGCTGTGGCACGCGGCGGTGGCGGAAAAAATGATTTATGTGCCCGGCTGCTTTTGCTACCCAAAGGATCCCACGCGGACGGTGCCGACCAACACCCTGCGCCTGGCCTACGGCGTGACCTCGCCGGAGCAGGCGCGGGAAGGGATCAGGCGGTTGGCACGGGCATGGGGAAAGATGGCGGCGAAATAAAACAAATGGACGCCTACCTGCAGAACGGGGCAAAAACCCGCGCCACCACATACACAACCGTGCATACCGGCTCAATGACGCAGCCCAATCCGTCAATGGTGTTGCCAATCGGGTTGCCCCCGTTTGAAATCCGGCGGGCCTCTTGCATGGTGCCGTAGGCGATGCTTTCGTTGTTTTCGACCACCAGGCCGTCGGTGCGGATGGCCGTCACCCTGGCCGTGCGCGTGATGCCGTTTTTCAACGCCAGTTTCACCTGGTTGCCATCCCGCAAATGACTGCCGAAGTTGGCGAAGGTGGGGTTGCGCAC
>CAZKVP010000059.1:12616-15015 GCA_964556215.1 uncultured Phycisphaeraceae bacterium | reverse complement strand
CTTTGCCAACAAAAAAATCCAGCGCTGCTGGCGCTGGATTCAACAAGGTCCACATCAGTTCAACTCACACGGCCAATGCCTTTTCAGCCTCTTTCTCCAACCGCTCCAAGCGGTTGGTCTGAATCAAGTGCAGCAGCATGCGATCGAGCCTCGTCTGCCAACCCCGCCCCTGACCCCGCAGCGTTTTGCTGACCAAGGGCGACAGGCGCATGTGAACATCCTGCTTGAGCGGGGCCTTCTGCGGCCCGCGATGCCGGAGCGGCAACTGCAAATTGCCCGCCCGATGGGCGGCAACGATTTCGGGAACCACTTCATGCGAAGGCTGGAATCCGCTGAAATCAGTGATGACCGGGGAATCCACGGCATCCCAGTCTTCTTGCGCAATATGCTCAGGTTTTTTTTTGGCGAATGATTTTTTCATAGATTTCCTTTTCTGTCGGGTCGGCATGGCGAAGGCTGATCACACGGCAAATATCGGGCTCCCGCTTGGTGTGCACCAAAAAGTGCAATCGTCCATTGATTTTCCCCAAGGTCTGCAGGCGGATTTCCTGGTACTGGCGCCGCTTGTCGATTTGAGTCAACGAAGTGTCCCAATCAAAGGCCTCAAGCGATGCAAACCCCACCCCGTGCTTGTCAAGGTTGGCCGCATCTTTGAGGTCATCCCATTCATAGTTCACACTCAAATTATGGACACAATTTGTCTAAATGTCAAACAAACAAAAACCAAGACCACAGCCCAGGGCCCTCCAGCATCTCTCCCCTTGACAAGCCATGAACTACAATTTCCCCTTCATGACTTCCCTCCCCACCTCCGCCGCCGCCGCCCCCCGCATCCCCGTCGACGATTCCCTGTTGCGCCGCGATGTGCGCATGCTGGGCGACGAACTGGGCCACATCCTTAAACGCTATGGCGACGAGGGGTTATTTGATCTGGTCGAAGAAGTCCGCACCCTGACCAAAAACCGCCGCTCGGGCGAAGCCGGTGCCGATGCCGCCCTGCGCGCCAAAATCGCGGGCATCCCCACCGCGGACCTCAGTGGCCTGATCCGGGCCATGTCCTGCTTTTTCGACCTGGCCAACATGGCCGAGGACCGCAACCGCATCCGCATTTTGCGCCAACGCGAGCGCCTGACCTGGCCGGCCCCGCGCGGCCAGTCGCTGGGCTCGGCGCTGGAAACGCTCAAAGAGCGCGGCCTGTCCGCCGAAGAAGTGCAGGCCCATCTGGGCAAGTTGGAGCTGGAATTGGTGTTCACCGCCCACCCGACCGAAGCCAAGCGCCGCACCGTGCGCAACGCCCTGCGCCGCCTGCGCGAAGCCTTGGCCAAAACCGACCGCAGTGATTTGCTGCCGCGCGAGCGCGAGGTGCTCACCCGCCAGTTGCGCGCCGAGTTGGCCTGTTTGTGGGAGACTGAAACCCTGCAGCAGGAGCGCCCCACCGTGCTCGACGAGGCCAAGCGCAACATGTTTGTATGCGGCCCGCTGTGGGAGGCCATCCCCCGTCTGCACCGCCAGGTGCGCCGCTGCCTGGACCGCGCCTATCCCGGCCATGCGTTTGAAATTCCGCCTTTTGTGCGTTTCGGCTCCTGGATCGGCGGCGACCGCGACGGCAACCCCTTCGTCACCCCTGCCGTGACCCGCGAAGCTTTGCGTCTTTTGCGCCGCGAAGCCGTGCGCCTGCATCTGGATGACTGCTATCAGATGCACGACCTGCTGTCCCTCTCCCTGCACCGCCACGACGGCCACCCCGCCATGGAGGCGGAAATCGCCTGCGCCATCGCCGCCCACCCGGAGGCCGCCGCCGCCATTGCCCAGGAATCGCCGCGCGAACGCTACAAGGCCTTCCTGCGCATCATCCGCTACCGTCTGGAGCAAAGCGCCGAAGCCGACCCCTGCGAAGCCCCCCCCGCCGGCGCCTTCACCTCCAGCCGCGAGTTGGTGGCGGCGCTGGAATTGGCGCAGAAATGCCTGCGCGAAGACGGCCATGACGAACTCGCCGCCGGCAAGTTGCAGGACTGGATCGACCGCGCCAAAACCTTCGGCCTGTTCTTCGCCCGCATGGACATCCGCGAAGACTCGCGCATTCTGTCCGAAACGGTGCATGAAATCGCGGCGCAACTGGGCGTCCCAAATTACCGCGACCTGCCGGAGGCAGACAAGCAAACCTTCCTGTCGCGCACGGTGGGCAAGGCCGACGCCGCGCCGCTCTTGGCCCATGACGGCTTTGGCGAAAACTCCCGCAAGACCCTCGACCTGTTCGTGCTGCTCGAGCGCGCCGCGCGCTCCTACGGCCCGGAATCTTTGGGCGTGGCCATCGCCTCGATGACCCACCAACCCAGCGATGTGCTGTTCTTCCCGTGGATGGCCCGCCTGGCCGCCGCCGCCTTGGGGCACGACGCCCC
>CAZKVP010000059.1:0-12516 GCA_964556215.1 uncultured Phycisphaeraceae bacterium | reverse complement strand
CCACGGCATCGACCTGGTGCTGTTCCACGGCCGCGGCGGCGCCCTGGGCCGCGGCGGCGGCCCGGCCGCCGAGAGCGTGCTGTCGCTGCCACCGGAATCGGTCGGCCACCGCCTGCGCATCACCGAGCAGGGCGAAGTTTTGGCCGAGCGCTATGACGACCCGGAAATCGCCACCCGCCACATCGAGCAGGTGCTGTGGGCCACCCTGCTCGTCTCGGCCGAACCACCGGCCCCGCGCGAGCCGGCGTGGGAAGCGCTGATGGACAAGGCCGCCGCCGCCTCGCAGGCCGCTTACCGCGCCTTCCGCGACGACCCTGCCTTTATGAATTACTTCGACAAAGCCACCCCGATCAATGTGATCGAAGCGCTGCCCATCGGTTCGCGCCCCAGCCGACGCAGAGGCAAGCGCGAACTGGCCAACCTGCGCGCCATCCCCTACACCTTCGCCTGGACCCAGAACCGCCACATGCTGACGGCCTTCTTCGGCCTGGGTTCGGGACTGGAGGCGGTCAATGACCTGGACACCCTGCGGATGATGTACAAAAAGTTCCCACCCTTCCGCATCCTGATCCAGAGCGCGGAACTGGCCCTGACCAAGGCCGACGCCGGCATCGCCGCCCTGTACGCCGAGTTGGACGCCGACCGCACCGACGCGGCAAAACTGATCGGCATCTGGCTGGCCGAGCACGCCCGCACCCGCGAGCTGGTGCTGGCCATCACCGGCCGCGCCGAACTGCTCGATGCCGTGCCCTGGCTCAAGCGCTCCATCCAAGTGCGCAACCCCTATGTGGATTCCCTCAACTTCATCCAGGTGGATCTGCTGCGCCGGGGCGTGGAGCCCACCGACGAGGTGCAGCGCCTGTGCGTGCAGGGCATCGCGGCCGGATTGCGCACCACGGGGTGATCGCAGGCCCATGGCACGCCGGCAGACCCCAACCCATTTCTCACCGTTTGCTCATGCGGGCCTTCTATCCTGCCGGCCGGCCAATACCTCCCCCACTCCTTATTCGCCTCCCCCCATGCCGCGCATTCTGATCATCGAAGACGAGTCCGACCTGCGCGAGCTGGTCGCCTGGCACCTGACCAAAGACGGCCATGAAACCGCCAGCGCCGCTTCCGGCGAAGACGGGCTGGCGCTGGCCAGCCGCGAGGCCGAGGGCAAACGCCCGTTCTCGCTCATCCTGCTCGACTGGATGCTGCCGAAAATGAGCGGTCTTGAGGTCTGCCGCGCCCTGCGCCAAAACGCCAAGACCCAACCCATCCCGGTGGTCATGCTGACCGCCAAGGGCGAAGAAACCGACATCGTGCGCGGGCTGGAGGCCGGCGCCGACGACTATGTCACCAAGCCCTTCAGCCCCAAAGTCCTGTTGGCCCGGGTCCAGGCCGTGCTGCGGCGCAGCCAGGCCCCGGATGCGGATGCCATCCTCAAGGCGGGCAAGATCACCCTGGACCCCGCCTGCCACCTGGTGAAAGCCGGCGGCGCCGAGGCCAACCTGACCATCGGGGAATTCAAATTCCTGCGCCTGTTGATGACCCGCCCCGGCCGCGTGTACACCCGCCAGCAAATCATCGATGCGGTGCACGACGGGATCGCCGCCGTGACCGACCGCTCGGTGGACGCCATGGCCGTGCAGTTGCGGCGCAAACTCGGCGGCCACAGCGAAGCGGTGGAAACCGTGCGCGGGGTCGGCTACCGCCTCAAGTCATAACCCATGAAACCCACCCTTCCCGAACTTTCCAAGGCACTGGCCGACGCCACCGCCCGCATGGCGGCGCTCTCGCGTGAAAACGCGGAACTGGCCTCGGTGTTCGGGGCCATGCACGAGGGGGTGATCGCCCTGGCCCACGACCAGCGCGTGACGCGCGTGAACGCCGCCGCCGCCGCCCTGCTTGGCATCACGCCCGAAAAGGCGCGGGGATGCCTGCTTGGCGAGGTGCTGCGCCATGCCGAAGCCTCCCGCGTGGCCCGCGCCGCCCTGGCCGGAACCCCGGCCACGGGCGAAGCCGAGGCGCTGACCGGCGGGGCGAACCAGCCCCTCACCCGCCGTGTGCTGCAGATCCACGGCGCGCCGCTGCCCGGGCGCGACGGCGCGGTGCTGGTGCTGCACGACGTGACGGAACTGCGCCATCTTGAAAACATCCGCCAGGACTTCGTCGCCAACGCCAGCCATGAAATCCGCACCCCGGTGGCGGCCATCCAGGCCGCGGTGGAAACGCTGACCGACAACCCGGACCTGGACCCCGGCGACCACGGCCGCTTCATGGGCATCCTGTCGCGCCAATCCCTGCGGCTGGCCGCCATCGTCGAGGACCTGCTCTCGCTGTCGCGCCTTGAGCGCGGCCAAACCCTGGACCGGTCCAAACTGCCGGAAGAACCCCTCCAGCCCATCGTCGCCGCCGCGGTGGAAGATTGCGCCGCGCGCGCGCTGGCGGCGAAAGTCCGGGTCGACACCACCTGCGAAGAAGGCCTGGCCCTGCCCTGCGACAGCGCCACCCTGGAACGCGCCGTGGTCAATCTGCTGGAAAACGCCATCAAATACGGCGCCTCCGGCGGCCTGGTCCGCGTCTGCACCCGCAGCGAGGCCAACATGGGCGTCATCGAAGTGCGCGACCAGGGACCCGGCATCTCCAGCGAACACATCACGCGCATCTTCGAGCGTTTTTACCGCACCGACAAAGCCCGCTCGCGCGAGCAGGGCGGCACCGGCCTTGGCCTGTCCATCGTCAAACACATCGCCGAGGCCCACGGCGGCAAAGTCTCGGTCGAAAGCCAGGTCGGCCACGGCTCCGCCTTCCGCATCAGCCTGCCCTTGGACCGCCATCCGGCACGCTAGAATCCGTGGCAAGGGTGGAATCCGCCTTGCCCCCCCATCCCCTTTTCCAAACGCCCATGCTGCTCTCCCGCCAACTCGAAAAAATCCGCAAAGAACTCCTGCACATGGGTGCCCTGTGCGAGGAGAGCGTGACCGATTCGGTGCGCGCCATCCTGACGCGCGACGCCGACCTGGCCCGCCGGGTGATCGCCCGCGACGACGCGATCGACGACACCGAGATCGAACTGGAGGAGGAATGCCTGCACGCCCTGGCGCTCTACCAGCCGGTGGCGTTCGACCTGCGCTACATCGTGGCCGTGCTCAAGATCAACTCCGACCTGGAGCGCATCGGCGACCTGGCCACCAACCTGTCCGAATCGGCCGTGATGCTGGCCAACCGCCCCGCCGGCGACATCCCCTTCGACCTGCTTGGCATGAGCCACACCGTGCAGGAAATGCTGCACAAGTCGCTCAACGCGCTGGTGACCCTGGACGCCAAACTGGCCGCAGAAGTGCGCGAACAGGACGACATCGTGGACGCCATCCACCGCGGGGTCTACGAATCGGTGCAGAACATGATCCGGGACGAGCCGCGTTCGGCCGAATTGGCCATCGCCTATCTCGGCCTGTCGCGCCAGCTCGAGCGCATGGCCGACCACGCCACCTACATCGCCCGCGATGTGGTGTGTTTGACCGAAGGGGATTTTTCCTCGTACCACCCCAGGGCGGACAAGGACGAATCGAACGCCGATGCATGAGGGAAACCCGGTTCGGCAGCAAAAACAACGCCAAAGCGCCCACCGGGGCGCTTTTTTCATAGATGCATCCCGGAAAAAGTCGGGATCCAACCCCTTTGACCTCATCCATTCCTCATAGAATCCTCACATTACTCCCTGTTTTTTCGCACTTCCACCACCACCCCCCATGTCCTTCATCCAAAAACTCCTCGGCCGCGATGAAAAATTCTTCGACCTGCTGGAAACCAGCGCCAACGAAGCCCGCACCAGCGCCAACCTGCTGGCCACCCTGCTGGCCCAGATGGGCAAACCGGAGTTCACCGCCACCCTGGGCGACCTCTCGCAAAGCCGCCGCCGCCACAAGAAACTGAGCCTCAGCATCACCCAGGAATTGTGCAACACCTTCGTCACCCCGCTGGAGCGCGAAGACATCGAGGCCCTTTCCAACGCGCTCTACCGCGTGCCCAAGACCACTGAAAAAATCGGCGAACGCCTGGCCATCTGCCCCAGCCAGTTCACCTCCGACATCGTCGGCAAACAGGTGGCGCTATTGGTGCAGGCCACCGATGTGGTGGCGGAAATGGTCGGCGGCCTGCGCAAGCAGGTGCACGGCTCGGTCATCCAGGAGGCCTATGAAAAACTCCAGACCATCGAAGGCGACGCCGACAAGGTGATGGTCGGCCTGCTCAAGGACCTGTTCCACGGCAATGTGGACGCCAAGGAAGTGATCATCTTGAAGGACATCTACGAGTTGCTCGAGCGCGACATCGACTGCTGCCGCGACGCCGGCAAAGTGCTGTTCCAGGTGGCGTTGAAGTATTCGTAAAGCCCCGGCTTCGGCGCTTTCCATCCCAACACCCCAACGCCCTTCCCCATGCTCATTTTCCTCATCGTGCTCCTGGCCGCCGTCGCCTTCGAGTACATCAACGGCTTCCACGACGCGGCCAACGCCATCGCCACGGTGGTTTCCACCAAGGTCATGACCCCGCGCCAGGCCATCATGATGGCCGCGGCAACCAACCTGATCGGCGCTTTCGCCGGGGTGGCGGTGGCCAAGACCATCTCCTCGGGCTACATCGACTCGGGCTTTCCCATCAGCCAGTACACGGTGTTGGCCGCCCTGCTTGGCGCCATCATCTGGAACCTGGTCACCTGGGTCGGCGGCATCCCCTCTTCCTCCAGCCATGCGCTGATCGGCGGCTTGTGCGGCGCGGCCCTGGCGCAATTCCACGACTGGAGCTGCCTGATCTGGGACGGTCTGGACGACCATGGCCACGCCATCGGCCTGTGGCCCAAACTGGTCAAACCCATGTTCGTCTCGCCGGTGCTTGGCTTCATCCTCGGCTGGATGGTGATGGGCCTGCTGACCGTCGTCATCGTGCGCTTTGCACTGCGCCCCAGCCTGGTGCAGAAAGCCGGCGGCAAAATGCAGATCGTTTCCGCCGCCCTGATGGGTTTCAGCCACGGCACCAATGACGCCCAAAAAACCATGGGCATCATGACCTTGGCCTTGGTGGGCGCGGCCGGCGCGGGCGCCTTCACCGGTTTGCCGGATTGGGCCACCCACCTTGACCTGCCGCAATGGCTTGCCTCCATCGAATGCTGGCACTGGCTGCACTTCAAGGACAACCATCTGCCCCCATCCATCCCCCTTCTGGCCGAACCCCTCAAAGACGCGACGGGCCATTACGGCCCGCCCTTCTGGGTCATCCTGCTGTGCGCCGGCACCATGGCCGCCGGCACCGCCGGTGGCGGTTGGCGCATCATCAAAACCATGGGCCACAAAATGGTCAAACTGCAACCGGTGCACGGCTTCGCCGCCGAAACCAGCGCCGCCCTGGTCATCGCCGGCGCCAGCCACCTGGGCATCCCGCTTTCCACCACCCATGTGATTTCCACCTCCATCATGGGCGTGGGCGCCATGAAGCGCCTGTCCGCCGTCAAATGGGGCGTGGTGCAGCGCATTGTGTGGGCGTGGGTGCTGACTTTGCCCATCACCGGCTTGCTTGGCTATTTCATCATGAAGGGGTTGGTGTTGTTGGGGGCGCAGTAAAGTAGACGCGGCGGCCCGCCGCGTTCATAGAAGATTGACTCACTCGCAACGCGCGCTCCAAATGGAACGCGCGTTGTTTTTTGGATTGTCCGCCGTGAACGCGCCGAGCCGGCGCGTCTACTTTGGCGCGCGGCTTACAATCCCTCCCCCATGTCCAAACCCGTCATCACCCGTTTCGCCCCTTCCCCCACCGGCGCCCTGCACATCGGCGGCGCCCGCACCGCCCTGTTCGCCTGGGCTTTCGCCAGGAAGCACGGCGGCCAGTTCATCCTGCGCATCGAGGACACCGACCAGCGCCGCAGCAGCAAGGATTCCGCCGCCGGCATTTTGCGCGACTTGCAGTGGCTGGGGATTGATTGGGACCAGGGCCCGCAGGCGACCGAAGGCGACCTTGGCGGCTACGACCATCAAGTTGGGGAAAACGGGCCCTACTTCCAGTCCCAGCGTCTGGACATTTACAACCACCACATCGAGGCTTTGCTCAAGGCCAATTGCGCCTACGAAGACCAAGGTGCGGTGCGCTTTCGGATGGGCAAGGACGTTACGCATGACGACGCCGTGTTCGGCACCATCACCGTGCCGGGCAAAGATCTGGAAGATTTCGTCATCAAAAAAGCCGACGGCTTCCCCACCTTCCACTTGGCGGTGGTGGTGGACGACGCCCTGATGGGTGTCACCCATGTGCTGCGCGGACAGGAGCACCTGAATAACACGCCCAAGCACGCGGCGTTGCTGGATGCGTTGGCGCAAGTGATGCCGGATGGCGAGAAATATGCGCGGCCGGTTTGGGCGCATATGCCCAGCATCATGAATCCGGGCAAAGATGGCGGGAAAATGAGCAAACGAGACAAGGCGAAAGTGGCGCGGGAGGCGGCACAAAAAGCCGGACTGGCGCCCGGCGTGGTGCAAGGCATCGAAGACGCACTGTTCGCCTCGTTCATGAAAAAAGAAACCGACGACAAGGGCTTGGCTGAAATCATCGCCACCCACTTGGGGGTGGCCCTCCCCGAAATCGAAGTCCTCGACTTCGCCAAGAGCGGCTATCTCCCCAGCGCCATCCTCAACTACATCGCTTTGCTGGGCTGGAACCCCAAAACCGAAGTCGAACGCTTCGACCTGCCGGAATTCACTGAGCGCTTCACGCTCGAGGGCATCCACAAATCCAACTCCACCTTCGACCGTGAAAAACTGTTCCGCTTCAACGCCGAGCGCATTGCCGCCCTGACCCCGGCCGCCTTTAGCACCCAAGCCGCGCAACTGGCGCCACCGGAATTTGCATCCCTGATGGTCAACAGCACCAAATGGCACCTGTTCTGCAAGGCCTACCAACCGCGCGCCCGCACCCTGGCCGAGCCCTTCCGCATCGGGCGTTTCTTCGTCGCCGCGCCGGCGTATAACTTTTCCGACAAAGGCGTGGTGAAGGCTGGTTTCGGCCCCGGTGGCGAGGCCCCCGGCCTTTTGGCGCAAATGCAGGCCGCCTTCGCCGCCCTGCCCGAAAACGGCTTCGGTAAAGCTGCCCACGATTGGATCTTCGCCAAGGCCCAGGCCGCCCCCGCCATCGGCATGGGCAAATGGGCCGGCGCCCTGCGGGTGGCCGTCTCGGGCTCGACCACCACGCCGGATTTGGAAATCACGCTGAACATCCTGGGACAGGCGGAAACGCTCGGACGGATCGCGGCGTGCCTGGCGGCGGCAGGGTGATGGGCCGGAACTTTGCCCATCCCGTCTCGCCCTTGGGCAAGCGCAATTCGCCGCAGACCATCGCCAGCGCCTTCCTCTACCTCTGTTCGCCCTTGGCCGACGAGGCGGACGGCTTCACCCTGCGGGTGGATGCCGGGGTGGGGTTGCCGAAATTGGGGCAATCTTGCCGCTGGTTGTAATGAACCAGCGGGCGGCCGCGTCCCTGCGCAGGACGCTTGTTCAATCATTTAATTCATCCGCCATATCTCCCATGCGCGCCTCCACCCTCGCCCCGCTCCTCGCAGCTTTTTCCATCCTCTCCTTGGGCGCGGCGGCACCGGCCATGGCCGCCGAGTCCGCGCCCGCGGCGGCGCCCGCCAGGAACAAGGATTATCCGAACCTGGAGGAAGTCATCCTGGTTTGGATGACCCACCTGGACATCGGCTACACCCACCCCGCGCCGGAGGTCATCGCCTCCTATCGCACCCGCATGATGGACAAGGCTCTGGCACTGATCGATGAATCCGCCAACCTGCCCAAGGACGAGCAATTCGTGTGGATGCTGCCGGCCTGGGCGATGGAACTGGTGCTGGACGACAAGCAGGATCCGGCCCGGCGCGCGCGCATCGAAAAAGCGGTCGAGGACGGCCGGCTGATCTGGCATGCGCTGCCCTACACCTTCGAGGCCGAGGCCGGCGACGCCGAGGAACTGGTGCGCGGCCTGGGCTACGGCACGCGGCTGGGCAAGCATTTCGGCATGCCGGCGCCCTCCTACGCCAAATTGACGGACATGCCCGAGCAGGCCTGGATCCTGCCCACGCTGCTGCAAAACGCCGGCATTCGTTTTGTCCACATCGGCTGCAATCCCGGCAGCAAACCGATGCGGGTGCCCACCCTCTCATGGTGGGAAGGCGCGGACGGTTCGCGTGTGCTGCTGGGCTACTCCGCCTACTACGGCTGGGGGCAGATGCCGCCCAAAAACTGGCCGCACAAAGCCTGGCTGGGGATGGCGGTGACCAATGACAACTCCGGCCCGCCCTCGGCGCAGGAGGTGAAAAACATCCTGGCCTACCTGCACAAGCAATTGCCCGGCGTGCGCGTGCGCTTTGGCACCCCCGGTGATTTTGCCGAGGTCATTTTGAAGGAAGAAAAAGAAAAGCCAACTTTGCCGGTCATCCGCGGCGACATGCCCGATACCTGGGTGCATGGCATGATGAGTTGCCCGCAATCCACCCTGGCCCACCGCCACGCCGCCCCCGCGTTGGAAAGTTTGGGCCAACTCGACACCACGCTGCAGGCCTTTGGACTCAAGACCGAATCGGTGGATGCGCTGCTTAAAACCGGCTACGAAAAGGGCGGTTTTTACGGCGAACACACCTGGGGCATCAACGGCAGTTTCCAGGGCAGTTATGGTGAAGCCTTCAAAAAACGCATGGCCGCCGGCGACTACAAGAAGTCGGATGCGACCTATGAATATCACATGAACTACGCCTATGACGCGATGGCGGCGGCGCAGCAGGGCCTGGCTCCGCGCATGGCGCAATTGGCGCAGGCGGTGAAGGTGGAAGGGCCCAGGGTGGTGGTGTTCAATCCGTTGCCGTGGGTGAGGGATGCACAGGTGGAGGTGGAGTTGCCGAAGGATGCGAGTGGACGACTCAGCCGCGTCACCGATGTGGAAAACAAGCCGGTCGCGTTCACTGTGGAAGACACCCACTTGCGCTTCGCCGCCAAGCAACTGCCGGCCGGCGGCTATCAGACCTACGCCGTCCAGATTCTGCCGGAGACTCTCGCGGTCGTCAGACATCAGCACCTCCCGGTCAAGTTTTCCAACAACACCCTCGACACCCCCCACTTCACCGCCACTTTCGACCTCGAGCGCGGCGGCATCACCTCCCTCAAAGACAAGTCCACCGGCCGCGAATTGGTGGATTCCTCCTCCCACGCCCTCGGCCAATTCCTGCACGAACGTTTCTCTTCCAGCCAAGTCTGGAATTTCGTCGGCGCCTATGCGCGGCAGAATGCCGGCGGCTGGGTCAACAACGACTTCGGCAAGCACGGCATGCCCAACGACAAGCAATCCCCTTACCTCGCCGCCACCCCCAAGGGCTGGCAAGCGCAAGTGTCACGCGGACCGTTGGCAGACAGCGTCACCCTCACCCCCACCGACACGCTCGGGCTGGCCGCCGGCTATGCGCTGACCTTCTCCTTTCCCCGCGACCGGGCCTGCGTGGACATCGCTTGGAGCGTGAAAGACAAGACCATGGATCCGATTCCCGAAGGCGGCTGGCTGTGCCTGCCTTTCAAGGTGGAGGCGCCCGCCTTCCGCATCGGCCGCGTGGGCGGCAGCATCGACCCGGCCAAGGACATCGTGATCGGCGCCAACCGCCACCTGATGGCGGTGGATCGCGGCATCACCGTGCGCGCCGGCGCAACAGGCGCGGGCATGGCGGCGGCCTCGGCCGACCTTCCGCTGTGGAGCGCTGGCCAACCGGGCCTATGGAAGTATTCCGACGACTATGTGCCCACCAAGCCCGAACTGTTCGTGAACCTCTACAACAACATGTGGAGCACCAACTATCCGCTCTGGGTCGGCGGCTCGTGGCAGGCGAAGTTGCGCGTCTGGCCGGTGGCCGACGGCGCCAGCGAAGAGCAGTCGCTGTTCACCCCCAGTTGGGAAGTGCGCCAGCCGGCGCTGGCCGCCTATGCCGACGGCCACGGCGGCACGTTGCCGGCCACCCAAAGCGGCGTCGCCCTCTCACGCAAGGGCGTGCGGGTGACAGCGTTCGACCGCAACCCGGACGGCAACGGCACCGTGCTGCGCCTATGGGAACAGGCCGGTACGGCAGGCGGTATCACCGTGACGCTGCCGACCGGCTTCAAGGCCACCAAGGCGCAACCGGTCAACCTGCGCGGCGAACCCTCGGGCAAGGCGGTGGAAGTGAAAGAGGGCCGGTTCTCCGCCGACCTCGGCGCATGGGCGCCCAAGAGTTGGATGCTGGAGTAACCCTGGCAAGCGGATGGCCATGGGCATTCACACGCTGGGCAAACTTCGCGGCCGCCAGAACTCACTGGCCGATATCCGCGGGGTCGGCAAGAAGGGGGTGAGGCGCGTTGTACCCATCAATGAAAAAAACCTGAATTTCAGGAGTTTTCAGGTTCTTTCACTGGTTTGAAAAAAGCCTTGATGGAGCCGGCGGCGTGTCCTCGCCGCTGCGCGGCTGTGGATAGTCGCTTCGCTCCGGAACCGGCGTAGGTCCGCTTTGCGGCCCCGGACGCGGGTTCATCCCCCAATCCACTGAAAAACCCGACCGGGCTTGCGCCAGGTCGGGTTTTTCAGTGGAGCCGGCGGGAGTCAGCCAAACCGACAGTTCACCCGATAAAACAAGCGAATTGAGTTATTTAGACCAGGATGAAAGGCAGAGATTCCGGCAGAGCAAGGAAAATAAAGACCCGGAAAGCGCCGTCATGATGGAATTGGCGGAGGCGTGGGGAGGCTTATCGGCGGAGGCTCGGAAGCGCGTGGCAGAGGTGGCACGGAATGTATTGGCGGAGGTGCGGCGATGAATCCCCGCACTCCCACAGCCCGCCCAAACATGTATAGTATTACAATACATCTATGAACCTGACTCCCCCACTGCTTCCCGCGGTCTTTGCCACCTTGGGTACCCACCTCCCGGCAGGCGCTCTCATCCGTCTCTATTTGATTGGCGGAGCGGCTGGCATGCTGGGGCACCTGCTCGCGCCCGAGCGCGTCACCACGGATTGCGACGCGGTGGAAATCTTGCCGCAAGCCTCCGAAGAAATCCTGATCCATGCCGCCAAAGCAACCGCCCAGGAACACGGCTTGCCGCCCGCATGGCTCAACAGCAAAGCCAAGCGCTTTGCCCACCAGTTGCCGATCGGCTGGAAAGCCCGCGCAACCCATTGGCGCACCTTTGGCCCGCTGGAAGTCTTCCTCATCGGCCGCCAAGATCTGATTGCCTCCAAAGTCATGAGCGCGGCAAACGCGCGCCCGCATGATCTTGAAGACTTGCAGCACTTGCGCCCGACCACCGAAGAAGTGGCCTTTACCCTGGCTCACATTGACCGCGTAGAAGCCGAAGATGGCGACCGCAACGAATACACCACCCAACGCGCCATCATCCGCTCCTTCTTGAAAGGATGACCATGACCACCCTGCAAAAAGAATCCGAAGTGCTCGCCGCATGGACCCGCCTTGGCGTGCTCCTGGGGACTTCCGCCGGCGCAAAGGCCCCCGATTTGGAGCGCCTGCTTTTAGCCACCGCACGCTTTGCGCCGGGCAATGCGCGCGTGTTTGGTTTGGCGGTCGGCTGGCTGGCTTCCTTCGGCCATTTGGTGGCCCGCCACCGCCTCAAGCATCTGATTCAGGCGGAACTGGAACCCGAGCACCAAGCCACCCTCGGCCTGCTGCTGGATATCGCCGCGCGCCACGGCGCCCCGCAAACGCTCTGCGCCACCGTGCGCGCGGTCTGCCATAAAAACCCCAAGCGCACCGCCCTTTTCACCGCCTATCGCTCAGCCGGGTTGGAAGCATTGGCCCAAAGCCAATCCTGCCCCGAGGCGCTGCACTGGAATCTTTACGCGCCGGACTTCCCCCCGCGCGAAGACACCCTGCGCCCGCGCGCCTGGGTGGTGGCGCACAATCCGGACTTCGGATCACGCGCCGCCTACAAAGGCGACTTGCGCTCCTCCATCGTGGAAACCCTGCGCCACGATTTGCCAAACGGCGGTATTGCTTCGGAATCGGGGTTGGCGCGGCTGTGTGCCGCAACCCGACCGGCCCTGCGCGAGGCATTGGGGGATTTGGAGTTGGAGAACAGGATTGTTTGGGAGAAGGGGCGGAGTGGGAATGGGGTGAGGTTGGCGGCGTAGTTGCCCCCACAAAAAACCATATCTTTTTGACCTGCAATGGCTAGAATGGCGCACCGCGGCTCCTTCTGCCGCCGTATTTCCACGCTGTTCTCCCTCCCATGGTCAACCAAAACCCCGAGCAAAAGGCCCGCGACCAGATCGACGCGCAATTGAAGGCGTGCGGGTGGGAGGTGCAAGACAAAAAGACCATCAACTTCGCCAAGGGCAATGGCCAGGCCGTGCGCGAATACACCACCGAGGTCGGTCCCGCCGATTACATGCTGTTCGTCGGCGGATCGCCCGTGGGCGTGATCGAAGCCAAGAAAGAAGACGCCGGCCAAAACCTGACCGTGGCCGAGGA
>CAZKVP010000058.1:0-18787 GCA_964556215.1 uncultured Phycisphaeraceae bacterium | reverse complement strand
TAGTTGTTTTTTCTTCAAAAACCAACCTTTTTAACAGCCGGGACCAGGGCCTTCGCATGAACCTCAAGTGGATAACTCCGGCTTGATGTGCGGATTCAGTTTTGGGTTGAGCAGCATGTCAAACGCAAATTGGGGGTTCCAGCCACATCCTCGGCGTTTCATGGGCATGCTAAGTTTGGTGTCGGTGTCATTGCCGCCGTGCGTCAAAAGGGTCAGGCACAGGCGGCGCAAGCGTGTTTCGTTCTCCGGACCGTGGTCTTTGCGGGTGATACTCCAATCTTCCTTGAACACCATGTCCAAACGCCAGTGCAGTTTGTTTTCCACGCTCCAATGGCCTCGGTTGATCCGCAGAAGGTCTTTGGCTTCCGCTTGCTCAATTGGCAGGCTGGTAATGCCGTAGGCAACCTCGTGCGTGGTTGCGCCGCGCAAGGTACGGATCCGCTCAACCTGAAAAACTTGTGCCGCATGGGGCCAGTCCAACTTGCCTGCCAGTGCCGTGCTTGTCGTCAGACGGCGCATTTCGATGCGGCCCGCGCTGCCGCGCGATGGACAACCGCCTATTCTTCCAAGCATGAACCGGCCCCCGCTTGCCACCGTCCTGCTCCTAGCCTCCCTGCTCGCCGCCCCGGCGGCCCGCTCAGCTGACGCCGCCCCTTCCCCCCGCGTCTGGTTCGACCAGCCCGGCAAATCCTTCCGCGAGGCCTCTGTGCAGGGCAACGGCCGCCTGGGCGCGATGGACCTGGGCGGCGTGGGCCAGGAGCGCATCGTGCTCAATGAAAGCACGATGTGGTCCGGCGGCGCCTACGACGGCAACAACCCCGATGCGCACAAGGTGCTGCCGGAAATCCAAGCCAAAATTTTGGCCGGCGACCTGGAGGGCGCCCAAAAGCTGCGCAAGGCACAATTCGGCTACCCCAAGGGCGTGCGGGGCATCCGCGACCCCGACCAGTTCGGCTGCTACCAGACGCTCGGCGATTTGACGCTGGATTTCGGGGCAGCCGGTGAAGCCACGGATTACCGGCGCTCGCTCGACCTCATGACCGGTGTGGCCCGCACCACCTTCACGCGCCGTGGCGTCGCCTTCACCCGCGAGTTGGTCGTCTCCAAGCCCGACGAAGTCATCGCCCTGCGCCTCAAGGCCGACCAGCCTTTCTCCTTCACCGCCGCGCTGTCGCGCAAGCAAATTGCCGCGCTGGCCGGGGCCGCCGCGCCTTTCTTTGCCGAGGCGGATTGCCAAGCGATGGAAGGCGAGCTCCCTTTCAACATGCCCGGCAATGTCAAGGGGCAGGGCGTGCGTTACCTGGCGCTGCTGGGGGCCAAGATTCCGCAAGGGCAACCCGGGTCAGTCGTAGCCACCGGCAACGGCCTTGACATCAAGGATGCCCGCGAGGTGGTGGTGTTCGTCTCCGCCGGCACCGACCTGCGCAACCCGGGCCACAGGGCGCAAGTCCGCGCCCGCCTCAAGGCGGCGGAGGCCAAGCCTTTTGAGCGCATCCTGGCCAACGCGGCGGCGCACCATGCGTCCTTCATGAAGCGCTGCACATTGCGCCTGCCCGCCGGCGAAGGGGCACAGCTGCCCACCGCCCTGCGCGTGAAGAAAGCGCGCACCATGGCCGACCCCTCGCTGGCGGCCCTCTACTTCCAGTTCGGGCGCCACCTCATGGTGTCGGGCTCGCAGCCGGATTCGCCCTTGCCGACCAACCTGCAAGGGCTGTGGGCCGAAGAAATCCACACGCCCTGGAACGGCGACTACCACACCAACATCAACCTGCAGATGAACTATTGGCCGGCGGAGCCGACCAACCTTTCCGACTGCCACCAGCCGCTGATGCGCTTCCTGGGGGCCTTGTCCAAGACCGGCGAAAAGACCGCCAAGGCTTATTTCAACGCGCCCGGCTGGACCGCCAACGCCATGCAGAACGCCTGGCACGACAGCGCCTACGGCGACGCCTTCAACGCCTGCGCCGGGCCGACCAGCGGGGTGTGGCTGGCGCAGCACATCTGGGACAAATACGACTATTCGCGCGACGCAGCCTTCCTGCGCGAGAACTACCCGGTGCTGCGCGGCGCGGCCGAATTCATGCTGGCCACGCTGATCGAGGACCCGAAGACCAAGACCTTGGTCGTGTGCCCGTCGAACTCCCCAGAGAACCGCTACCTCTTCACCAAGGCGTCCGGCGAGCAGGAGCAGATGGGCCTGACCTACGGCGCAACTTACGATCAGGAACTGACGCGCACACTGTTCGATCGCACCGCGCAAGCCGCGCGCCTATTGGGGACCGACGCCGACTTCGCCGCCAAGCTCGACGCTGCCCGCGCCCGCCTGCTGCCGGCGCGCGTCGGCACCGATGGCCGTTTGATGGAATGGGCTGAGCCCTTCGCCGAAGCCGAAATCCGCCACCGCCATGTGTCGCACCTGTGGGGCCTGTTCCCCGGCGACGCCATCACCCCCGCCACGCCGGACCTGTACGCCGCGGCGCGCAAGAGCCTGGAAACGCGCGGCGATGGCGGCACCGGCTGGAGCATGGCGTGGAAGGCCTCGCTGTGGGCGCGCCTTGGCGAGGGCGACCGCGCCCTCAAGTTGGTGTCCGGCCTCGTCGGCAACAGCGACCCCAACCTGCTCGACGAATGCCCGCCCTTCCAAATCGACGGCAACTTCGGCGGCACGGCGGCCGTGGCCGAGATGCTGCTGCAAAGCCACGAGAAGATGAAGGACGGCGAAGTCATCCTCAACCTGCTGCCCGCCCTGCCCAAGGCGTGGGCCGACGGCCAAGTCACCGGCCTGCGGGCCCGCGGCGACTTCACGGTGGACTTGGAATGGAAGGCCGGCCAAGTGGTGAAGGCCGTCATCCATTCCGGCCACGGCGTGAAGGCTCAAGTGCGGATGAACGGGGAAACACGGCCCCTGCACCTTGAGGTCGGCGAGACGGCGGAGCTGAAGTGAAGCCCAGATGGTGCCGGCGCCCGGCGCCATCCACGAAGCCTACGGCGTTGAAACGAAGCCTAAAAAGACCGGAAAATCGGGGCGTCCGCGCAAGGCGGAGAAAGTGTCGCCGCCTGGCCTCTTCTATGCCGCCACCAGCCCGTGTCACCCGCGATGTCAGCAGGTTTGGCGGATCATCTTTGGTCGCTGCGGGAATGGTTGATGTTCCCGGCAGGGAGGCCTTCAACCGCATAGGGGCACGAAGCATGGATGGACGATCGAAGTAACGGCAGGGGGCACTCAAATAATCGGGAATGCCGGCCGTCTGAATCGGTGTCTCCGGATTTTTACTTCGCCGGATCTTCAGCTTTGTTCACCACCTTCAGGTTGCGCACGGCGCCAACGAACGTGTTCTTCGCATCCGGCGAACCCAGGCGCATGAGCGGGCAGATTGCTTGGACCCCGCGCGTTTCGCCGATGAGCTTGCCGTCGCGGAAGACGCGCGTATGGCGCTTCTCGGCGATGACGGCGTACTTCACCCACTGGCCCATGGGCAGCGGCGCCTCATCGTAGACGCGGCTGTTCTCGGGGCCCATCGTCGTGTCCACTGGCGTCCGCACGGAGCCGACGAGATCGGTCCGCCAATTGCCCGTGGCACGGTCGATGCCAAACCCGCGGCGGATGACCTTCTCGAACTTCTCCTTGCCGCGGGCGGCCTCGGCTTCGTTCACGACCTTCTTGCGGTCGTTCCACTCGTAGTTGGCGCAAATCTCCGAAAGATCCGAGGAGAGGATGACGCCGCGTCCGTTTACCGCATCTTGGCGGACTTCCATCGTGAGCGTCCAGGGGAACTCGAGATCCGCGCGCGCCGTGCCATCGAGCGGCAGGGCGGCGGGGGCCGCGTCTTTCTTCAACGCCACTTCCTCCGGCTTGTCGAGGACGACGCCGGACGAAGCGGGAAGACGGTCAAGCGCAACAACACCAGGAACCTTCTCCAGGGGCGCGGCGCGGTCAAGGAAGGCCTTGTAGTCCGGAGAACCCTTGCGCCCCCAGAGCGTCTCGGACATGGCCTGCACGCTCTCGAAAGTCTCGCCGGCGATTTCCGTCATCGTCCAGCCGGTCGGTCCCTGGCCACACCACACATGCAGTTTGGCGCCTAGGAAGCCGGGGGCATCCATCGACGGGTTCACCTTGCCGAAGTGGTTGGGCTTCCAGTTCTGATAGAGCCCGGCGTTGTTCACGCCGTAGCACGGGCGGCCGGAGGTCAGATAGGTGACATTCTGGTTCGAGTTGATGACCTTGTGCCCGGCCTTCAGGTACGCGTTGGTGTCGAAGCAGCCCCACCACATGTCCACGACGACGGTCGGGTCGATTTCCGTCTTGCCTTTGACATGCTCCCAGCCGTCCCATACGACGCATTCCTTGCCTTTGGAGCGGATGTGCCTGTTCATTTCGTTGATGAACTTGCGGAAGTTTTCGCCGGTCTTCGCGCGCTGGGCATCGTCCTTGTACGGCACGCGGTATTCATCAGTGCCGATGTGCATGTAGGGCGAATCGAAGATCGGAATCATCTCGTCGATGACCTGCTTCATCCGTGGGAGCAACTTTGGGTTGTTCACATCGAGGGCACCCTTGTACGGATTCTTGTCCCACGCCAGATCGGGCCAGTACAGACAGAAGCCGGCGGCATGGCCGGGCATGTCGATTTCCGGGATGACCATGATGCCCATGGCCGCGGCCTTGTCCTGGAACTCGCGCAGCCCCTTCTTGGTGTAGAAGCAGTCCTTCGAGGTCAGGCCGGGGAAGGTGTCGCACTGCACGCGGAATCCGCCGTAGCGTCCGTCGAACGAGCCGTCGGAGAGGTGCAGGTGCAGCGTGTTCATCTTGTACCAGCCCAGCACGCGCAGGTAGTCGTAGAGCGTGCCGAGAGGGAACGCCTTGCGCCCCACATCGAGCATCAGGATGCGCATCTTGGTGACAGGTGCGTCGATGATCGTCCCGCAGGGAAGCGTCTTCTTGCCGCCGGCGACGAGCATCTGGAGGACCGAACGCGTGCCGGCGTAGATTCCACCCTTGTCGTGGGCGCGGACGGTGATGCCTGCCTCGGAAACCACTACGCAATAGGCTTGCGCCTCGATCGTCCCCGACCCCGCGCCGAAGGGCGCCGTCTCAAGGGAGAACATGATGCACGGCTTGTCCCTGGGTTTGTCGCTGACGATGATTTCCGGCTTGGGCAGGCCCAAGGCCGCCATGTCCTCAACGAGGATCTCGGCCGTGGGGCGCAGAGCCTTTTCATCATCCGGAAACATGACGATGGGCGCGCTCTGGATGTCCACGGCGCCTTCGCCGCCAATCCATTTCTGGACGGCCGGCACGATGCCTGGCTCGGGGTTTGGCGCGGCAAAAGCGGAGGCGGAAAAGGAAGCGCACGCGGCAATGAAAAGGGTGTGGCGCAGGACGGATAGAAGGTGTGCGGGGGGTATCACGCCCCAACAGACGCGCCAGGACGGTGCGAATTACATGTGAACGGCGTTTGAAATTTTAAAATGTGGCGGCGCCAGGGATGGCGGCCGAAAAATTTGACCATCTGACATTCCCCAGTCCCGGTAAAGGATGATTTTGGTGGCCGTAGGCTACCCCAATCAATCCTTTACAAGGCGCCTGGCATGGAGCAAGCGGATCAGATGTTGGCCGCCATCCGGGCGACGGAGTCCAAGGCCGCCTGGTGGGGTAGGGCGGGGGAGCAACTACATCCGGGGCAGGTCGGAGATAATCCGATCTACAACTTCTGCTGGACGCCCAAGGCCGTATGCGCCGGCGTCGTTCCTGCCGGAGTGAAGGGGCTGGCAAGCATGCGCCTGTTTCCAGAAAGCTGTAACAAAAGCCGGTGCCGGACGTCATCACCCAAATGATGAAGCCCGCCATGCGCCAACGCTTTCTTACCGTTGCTTTCACAGCCATCCTTTCCTTGCACGCCCTTGCCGCCGCCCCTCCCGCGGCCGACACGGCGCAAATGGAATCAGCCCCCTTCCGGGTCGCCGATTCCTACCCCCTGCGCCACGACATCGTCTACCAGGCGCCGATGCAGCTTGAGGCCGAAGGCTTTCCGCTGGGCAACGGCGACATGGGCGGCCTGGTCTGGACGCACGACGACGGCATCGAATTCCAGATCCACAAGAATGATGTCTGGTCGAACCCCGAGCCCGGAAGTTCCGCCCGCGTGCCGCGCCACCTGGCCCGTTTGAAGATCGATTTCGGGATGCCGGTCTTCAGCTGGATCCACCACATGAATGATTTCGAGGGGCGCCTGTCCCTGGCCAAGGGCGAGGCGTCTTTCCGCGCCAGGACGGCGTTTGCGACGACCGCGGTCAAGACCTGGCTGGCGCAGGACCGCAATGTCTGGGTGGTCGAGTGCGACAACGCCTTCAACCCGAAGCTCAACGAAGAAGTCCAGTCTCAGGCGCGCGTCACCCTTGAGCGGATCGGCAGCCGGGCCTTCAACGGCTGGTACGCCGGCGGCTTTCCGCGCGATCCGGCTTCGGGCATCGGCAACACGCGGACGCAGGCCGTCGGTGACGACCTGGTCGTGCTTGAGAACGCCGACGGCATGAACTTCGCCGTGGCCTGCCGCATCCTGGGCGCCCATGGGCAGCCCATGCGCATAAGCAACCACCGCATCGAAGGCATGGCCAAAGAGGCGAAGTTCACCGTGCTGGTCGCGGTGGCCACGGCGGAGGAAGCCCCCGACCCGAAAGCGGCCGCCCTCGCCCTGCTCGAGGCGTCCGCCAAGGATGGCGTGGCGAAACTGAAGGCGCAAAAGGATGATTGGTTCGCGAAATTCTGGCAGAAGTCCTTCGTCCACCTGGGCGACGACTACCTTGAAAACCACTGGTATTTGCGCCGTTACCTGGCGGGCTGCGGTTCGCGCGGGAAGTACCCGCTCATCTTCAACGGCGGCCTGTGGCGCTGGAACCGCGATGTGACCAACTGGGTCACGCCGCACCACTGGAACACCCAGCAGCAGTATTGGGGCCTTTGCGCCGCGAACGACTGCGACCTGATGAAGCCGTACCTGGACACCTATTGGCGCATGGCGCAGAAGCCCGGCATGGCGCGACTCGCCGCGCGGCGCGGCGCGCCCAAGGACGCGATCCTGCTGTCCGAAATGCACAATTTCGACGGCACGCTGGTGGACCCCGACCGCGGCGACATGAAGAACGCCTTCACCCAGGCGGCGCAGGTCGCCTCGCGGTTCTGGGAGACCTGCACATTCACCGGCGACAAAGAGTTCCTGGCGAAGGAGGCCTATCCCTTCATGAAGCGGGCGGCGAACTTCTACCTCGAGAAACTCCGGTGGGACGCGAAGCGCAATGCTTACACGATTACCGCCTCGAATTACGAGGACGGCGGCGGTCGCGGACCGGTCCGCGACCCGGAGAGCGACCGCGAATGCATCGAAGCCCTGTTCAAGTCCTGCCTCGCCGCCTCCGCCGCGCTCGGCACCGACGCGGACATGGCGCCGAAATGGCAGCATGTGCTGGACCACCTCTGGACGCGCCGGCTCATCAAGGCCCCCCCTTATCCGGGTGAGGTCGTCGCGGCCGACGAGGCCGGCAAATACGGGGTCGGCGCCTGGGCCCTAGGCGGCGCGCCGGCCTTTCCCTCCGGCAACATCGGCATCGACGACAAGGACACGCCGGTGGGCAAAGCCGTGGCAAACTACATCCACGGCACCAAGGAGATGTACTCGCACCACCCCACGCCGGTCATCGCGGCCCGCATGGGGATGGGCGACGACGCCCTGCGCCTGCTCAAGGACGGCATCGGCGAGATGCAGTATTTCCCCTCCGGCCTGATGTTCAACTGCCGCGGCTACCCCTCGAAACTCTACGACCTGGACCTCAAGGTGAACCTCATCGGCGGACCTGGAAGGCCGACCATCAAATGGCGCGATTTCTTCCAGTGCGGCATGGAGACGACCAGCATCTGCGCCACCGCCATGACCGAGATGATGCTGCAAAGCAACGAAGGCAAAATCCGCGTGTTCCCCGCCCTGCCGGCGGAGTGGAAGGACAAGGAACTGGCCTTCAAGCTGCTGGCCCGCGGCGGGTTCCTGGTCGCCGCCGAGAGGCGCAAGGGCGAAGTCGTGCAGGTCGGCGTGAAGAGCCTGCACGGCGGCACCTGCCGCGTGCAAAACCCATTCGCGGAAAAACCGGCGGAAGTGCTCGCACAGGATTCGGGGGCCAAGGTGGAGACGACGCGGGATGCCGCCGGCGTGCTGTCGTTTGCGACCCGGGCCGGACGGGAATACATTCTGCGCCCGGCCGGCGCCAAACCGGAGGCGCCGGAAACCTTCGCTTCGGAACCCAACAAGGCCCCGAAGAAATCGTGGGGAGCGCGCATGCTGGGCATCGGACGCGGGTTCACGGAGTGATGGGGATTCCACCTTGGCATGGGGCCGCCGATTTCAGCGGCAAGACTTGGCGCATCCCCAAAAATGCCGCCCTTGCCCCCGCTCTGTAAGACCCCACCCCCGCCCGGCGTCCTCCATCCCCTCCACCCTCCATCCCCTCCCCCATACGCCACCTCCCCATGCTCACCCGCCGCCACTTCGTCATCTCCCTCTCCGGCTCGGCGGCGATTGCAGCCGTCGGCCTGCCTGCCGCCTCTGCCGTGGCCGCCGCCACCCAGATGCCCGCCAAGCCCGCGCCGCTGCCGGCCAAAATCAATCCGCCGGGCAGCCCCACCGTGCATGTCACGGCGCAGGATGCGGCAAACATTGCCTGGGCCGTCTCCAGCCTGTGCTCCGGCTGGGTGGAATACGGCGAGACCGACCAACTCGGCCGGGTCGCCCGCGGCGCGGTGCTGGGGCGCAGCCCGATTGAAAGCGATGTGATCCAGATTCCGATCACTGGCCTGACGCCGGGGCAAACGATCCATTACCGCACTGTCACCGCGCCCTTGGCCATGCCCAACAACTATGCGCTCAAGGCCGGCGAGGCGGTGGTTTCGCCGCTGCACACCTTCAGCGTGCCCTCGCCACAGGCCGAGCGTTTCAAACTGGCGGTGTGGAACGACACCCACGAACAGGGCAAGACGCTCGACGCGCTGCGCAAGGCGACGGCGGCCTATGGCCCGGATCTTTTGATGCTCAACGGCGACCTGGTACGCGGTAATTTCCACAGTGAAGAAGGCCTGGGCAATGTCTTCCTGCGCGGGGGCTCCGGGGTGGGTGCCGGCCCATGGCCGGTGGTGCTCGCGCGCGGCAACCACGAGGGTTACGGCCCCCTGGCCAACCGCTTGCCGCGCTTCGCCGCCCCGCAGCATCCGGAGGGCTACTACCAATTGCTGCGCCTGGGCCCGGTGGCGTTGCTGGTGCTCGACACCGGCACCGACAAGGAGGACGACGCGGAAATCCTGCACGGCACCGGCGCCTATGCCCCCTACCGCCAGCTGCAAAAAGAATGGCTGGCCCAGGCCGTCACCGATCCACGCTTCACCTCGGCACCCTTCCGCATCCTGTGCTGCCACATCCCGCTGCGCTGGGAACATCCGGCCGAAAAGGATTGCTGGTGCGCCAACGGCGATCAATTGTGGAGCCCGCTGTTGGCGGCCGGCAAGGTGCAGGCGGTGGTCTCCGGCCACACCCACCGATTTTGGCACAGCGCGCCGACGGCACAGCGCCCCTACCACCAGGTGATCGGCGGCGGCCCGGAACTGCGCTCCACCGGCTGGTCGCCCACCCCGGCCACCTTGACCGAAATCACCGCCGAAAACGGCACATTGCGCCTGCGGGTGGCGGAGGTGGAATCGGGCAAGGAACACCTGAATTTGACGCTGGACGCGCTGCCCCAAGCCCACGCGGTCGGCGTGCCGGCCTGATTTTGCAATTTCCCTGACCCTACTGTGAAAACAGGTGGATCCTTGATCCTGGCGGCCATCCATCCTCCCATGAAGCAACTCCTCCCCATCCTGCTCTTCGCCCTCCCGGTTTCATCCCCGGCCTGCGCCGCCGACGCACCGACGGTGCCGGCCCATGCCCCGGCGGTCGCGCCGACGGACGCCCATCCCGCCAAGCCCAATGTCCTTTACATCCTGATCGACGACATGGGCTGGCGCGATGTCGGCTTCATGGGCAGCAAGTATTACCAAACGCCCAGCATCGACAAACTGGCGCACGAGGGCTTCCGCTTCACCCAAGGCTACGCGCCCTGCTGCGTCTGCTCGCCCAGCCGCGCCAGCATCCTGACCGGCCAGTACCCGGCGCGCCTGCACCTGACCGATTGGATCCCCGGCTTCCCCACGCCCAAGCACTCGGCTTGGAAGACCCCGGACTGGACGATGCACCTGCCCAAAGAAACCACGACCCTGGCCGATGCCTTCAAGGCCGCCGGCTACGCCACTGCCAGCATCGGCAAGTGGCACCTGGGCGGCAAGGGCTCGCTGCCGCAGGACCACGGCTTCGACCTCAACATCGGCGGCACCCATTCCGGCCAACCCGCCAGCTACTTCCGTCCCTACGGCAAGCCCAACGACCCCCACTTCGTCCCGGGATTGGAGGAGGATGAAGGCGATCCCAAGGAATACCTCACCGACCGCCTGACCAAGGAAGCGCAAAAATTCATCGCCGCCCAGCACAAGGCCGGCAAGCCCTTCTTTCTCTACCTGCCGCACTACGCCGTGCACATGCCGCTGGGCGGCAAACCCGACCTCGTCGCCAAGTACCGCAAGCGCGCCGCCGACGGCGGGCAGAACAACCCGACCTACGGCGCCATGGTCGAAAGCGTGGACGACAGCGTCGGCGCGCTGATGAAGACGCTCGACGACCTTGGCATCCGCAACGACACGGTGGTGATCTTCACCAGCGACAACGGCGGCGTGATGTACGCCCCCGTCACCGACAACGCGCCGCTGCGTGGCGGCAAGGGCGACCCCTATGAGGGCGGCATCCGAGACCCCATGGTCGTCGCCTGGCCGGGGCACATCGCTTCCGGCCAGAGCGCGGTGCCGATGCTGAGCATGGATTTCTACCCCACCCTGCTCGAATTGACCGGCGTGAAGCAGGAAGCGCAAGTGGACGGCGTGAGTTTGGTGCCGGTGCTTTCCGGCAAGCCCGAAGGTTCGGCCATCGCCCACCGCGACGCCATCTTCTGGCACTATCCGCATTACCGCAACCACGGCCCGGGCCACATGAATCCGCCGTGTTCGACCATCCGGCAAGGGGATTGGAAGCTCATCCTGCTCTACGCAGACGCCGGAAAGCGCATCGAGTTGTACAACCTCAAGCAGGATCCGGGCGAGAAGGTTGACCTTGCGGCCAAGGAACCGACCAAGGCGGCGGCAATGCGCCAGAGGCTGGATGACTGGCTGAAGGACACCGGGGCGCAATTGCCCGTGCGGCGGTGAGGGGTACGGACAGCCTTTCCCCTCCCTCGGGCTTCAATGGCTGGGCCGGTACACCCGCTTTAGGGGCGACTATTTCGGTCCCTCGACTCCCAAATTAACCATACACCCATAAGGTGCGGTGTTGTTTCGCACCTCCAGCCTACCGGAATTCCATGCCGCTCTTATTGACCTTGTTCCTTCGGGATTTTGTCAGCGGTGGGGCGCGTGTTGCGATTCAGAATTGAATCCACCCTTTCCCCCGCCCGTCCCATCTTTCCCCCTCCACCAAGCGTTGAAAAGGTCTGTCCCTATCCATCCACCAATTCAAGGCCGCCCCAAATGCCAACCTTAAAATCTTGACAAAATCCAAACATTCCTTACTATTCAAGAGTTCGGAATTCCTCCCTTCCGCCAGTGAATTCCCGCAAAAATCCCGCCCCAAAATCATTTCGTGGATCCCCACGAAATGCTCCCCCTAAACTCCCGCCCATGCCTCCCATCCTCGCCCCTGCCCGCCCCCGCTCCGAGCGCAAATCGCTCGGCCAATTCTTCACGCCGCCCGGCGTGGCGGATTTCATGGCCGGGCTGTTCCCGCTCGGATCACGGCGCTCTTGGAGGGTGCTTGACGCGGGCGCCGGCTCAGGACGATTGACCGAAGCTTTGGTGACCGCTTTGTTGGCGCAAAAAACTCCTCCCCGCGACATTCAAGTGGTCGTTTACGAGATGGATCCGCAAGTGTTGCCACTCTTGGCGGACACCCTCGACCGCTGCCGCGCGGCTTGCGCGCGCCACGGCACAGCCTTCGGCCATGAATTGCGCCAAGAAAACTTCATCACCCATGCCGCTGCGCAATTGGAAGGCGGCCTGTTCGGCGGCGCAAGCGCAAGCTTCAACGCCGCCATCGTCAATCCGCCCTACCGCAAGATCAACAATGATTCGGAAGAACGCCGTGCCTTGGGCAGCGCCGGCATCGAGACGACCAACCTCTACACCGGCTTCCTGGCCCTAATCGGCCGCCTGCTGGAACCCGGCGGCGACCTGGTGGCGATCACACCGCGCAGTTTCTGCAACGGCGCGTACTTCCGGCCGTTCCGCCGTGATTTCCTGGCGACGATGGGCTTGCGGCGCCTGCACCTGATGGATTCACGCACGGCGGCGTTTGCCGAAGACGCCGTATTGCAAGAGACGCTGATTTTTCACGCCGTCAAGGGCGCACCCAAACCACAGACGGTCGCCCTGTCGCGCAGCGCAGGCGTGCCCGACGCGGGCGAAACAGTGGCGCAAGTTCCGTTCACCGACATCGTGCGGCCGGGCGACGCCGAGGCATTCATCCACCTGCCTGACGGCACACACGGCACCGATGCGCGCGGGGCGATCGAAGCGCTGCCCTGCACGTTGGGCGACCTTGAAATCAGCGTGTCCACCGGCCGGGTGGTCTCCTTCCGCGCGGCGGAGCATTTGCGCCCGCTGGCGGGCGCGGGCGATGCACCGCTGCTGCACGCCTGCCACCTCGACGGCGCCGGCGGCGTCGCTTGGCCGCGCGTGCCGGTCAAGAAACCCAATGGGTTGGCAATCAATGCGGCCACGGCATCCATGCTCCTGCCGGCGGGCTGCTTCGTCCTGGTCAAGCGGCTGACGGCCAAAGAAGAGCGCAAGCGGGTGGTGGCTTCCCTGTTCGACCCGGCGCGCGTGCCATGCAAGAAGGTGGCATTCGAAAACCACTTGAATTTTTTCCATGACCACGGCGGCGGACTGGAGCCGGATGTGGCGCGCGGACTGACGGCTTTCCTGAACGCTTCGGCGGTGGATGTGTGGTTCCGCCAATTCAACGGCCACACCCAGGTAAACGCGACCGACCTGCGGTCGCTGCGCTACCCCTCGCACCTGCAATTGGCGCAACTGGGCCGGCAAACGGGCGACACCCTGCCTGCGCAGGAAACCCTTGACGCCCTTGTCTGGCAGGTTCTTCATGGCTAAAACTTCCGCCGCCGAACGCAAAATTTCCCACGCCAAGGGCGCATTGGCGCAATTGGGATTTACCGGTTCGCAGGCCAATGATTTGGCCGCGCGCACGCTGCTGGCATTGCTGCAATTGCGCCCCGCCACGACGTGGGCCAAGGCCACCGCCCCGGTTCTTTCCATCCGCGGCATCATTGATTGGATCGGCGAACACTATCCGCCGCGTCCGGCGGAGAACATGCGCGAAACGGTGCGCGATGAAGTGGTCAAGCATTTCGTCGCGCAGGTCCTGCTCCTGAAAAATGCGGATCAACCGGACCGCCCCACCAACAGCGCAAAAACCAACTACCGCATCACGTCCTCCGCCTTGACTTTGTTCCGCTCCCTTGGTTCGACCGCATGGGATGAAACGCGGACGGGCTTCCTCGCGCAAAACGAAGCCTTGCGCCACGAGATGAAGCGGCACCGGGAACTGCGCCAGATTCCCGTGACCCTGCCCGGTGGCAAGGAATTGCGCCTGTCACCCGGAGGACAAAATCCGCTCATCCGCGACGTCATTGAGAAATTCGTGCCCCAATTCACGCCGGGCGGCCATGTCCTTTATGCCGGTGACACCAGTACCAAGCACTCGATGATGGACAAGGCGGGATTGGCAGCCTTGGGCGTCGTCCTCGCCCCATCCGCCAAAATGCCCGACGTGGTCATCCATGACGTGAAGCGCAATTGGCTGGTGATCGTGGAGGCAGTGGCCAGCGACGGTCCGGTGGATGGCAAACGCCGAATGGAGCTCAAGCAGTTGTTTTCCGGCTTCAAGAACGGCCTGGTGTTCGTCACGGCCTTTGAGGACAAGGCCAAGATGCGCGCCTTCCTGCCGGACTTGGCATGGGAAACTGAGGTGTGGCTGGCAAGCGATCCGGCGCACATGATCCACCTCAATGGGGAACGGTTCTTGGGACCGTATGAGGATACGAAGGGGCGGTAGGCCAAGGCCGACAAGGCCCTGCACAGAGTCCGTTCGAAATCTGAGGAAAAAACTGAAAACGCCCCGGCTGGATGGAGGGGCGTTTTCGTTGGGAATCATGGGAAGTTGCGCTTTGGCTAATCACTGATCACGACCCCAATGCTGCCCGGGAACATCCTACGCATCCTCTTCCTCATAAGGAAGAATCCTCCATTGCCCTTCAATGCCCCACCGCCCGCAATGAAGATGGCAGCAGTGGGCAGCAGTGGGGTCAGGGGGTCGGCAGCGGTGGAGCAAGACCCTTTCAGGTCCGGGCTACCGCTTGTTTTGCTCCATCTCCTCTTCCTCTTCATCCGAGGGAAAGCGTTCATAACGGCTATCCCAGACCAACTCCCAATCCTTGCGGCTGCACAACAGGGCCTCTATCTTGCGGGTCACGCTTTTTTTTCCCAGCTGAAGATGCCGGAGGTTGGGCAAAGCCATCAGTAGGCGGGCCTCGGCCTCGGTCAGGAGGTCTCCCCGCCATAGCCATCCGGCATCATCCAGCCGTTCCAAATGCGTCAAATGCGGTATCACCTCTGCCAAGAAACGGGAGTTATTGCCAAGCGCACCCTTTTTACCCTCGCTTTCGGCCCACATCTGTTGCAATTGGAAAATCTCACCTTGGCCCAAGTAGCGAATCCCCTCCACAAACTCATCAAACGCCACTTTGTCGAGCGGCCGGCTGGCACGGCGCACCAGCCAGGAAATTTCCGGCCGCAGTGCTTGGTTGGCGGCATCCTGCGACACCCCCACGAAGCCGGCGTGCAGCGCCATGGGCAAGTTGTTGTTCAAATATTCCCAAGTAAAGCCCTGCGTCACATTGCCGCGCGGAATGTCGGTGAGCGTGAGCGCCGGCGGCTCGTACATGATCCAACTGCCGTCCGGATTGGTGCGGATGCGTTCGCGCTTGTGCTGCCATGAAAAATCGGGCTTGGCAATCTTGGCCAATTGCTTGGCATCATCCGTCAGGAACACCTGGATCCAGCCGGTGATCTGGTCGCCGCCGCTGGCCCGGTTGTACTTGTACATGCTCTCCCAAAACGGGGCATCCACCTTGCCTTCGCTGGCGGCCACGAATTGGTCGAGTACCGGCCGCCAAGTGACGAGGTGTCCTTCCATACCCAGTGTCTTCCAATCCTCGGCATGGCGGCGGATCCAGCGCCAATCCGCCGACGTTCCCTCCAAGATGATTTCCGGAGTGCCGCAGCCGGTCATTGCATTGAAGCGGTAGTAGGGCGACACCGTTTTGAGCAGCGTCACCTGCCGTGCCGCCAGCATGTCTGGCGTGCTGGAGGTGAAGGGGTGGGCGAATCCTTTGATCAGGTCCGGCGTGGGCGAGCCAGCCGCGACGCCGCGCTCGAATTCCGCGAACACGCCCGGCCAATCGTTGCCGGCGTCGCCTTGCCGGAACCCGTCGCGCCGCACGGACAGCAGCTGGGTGCCCGCGTGGCGCACCAGCACCCGGCGCGCGGCTTCTGGATTTGCCAACACATGGCGGGACGCCGTCTGGCACATCAGCAGCCACACCATGTCGGGGCTAAGCACCAAGGAGCGGTGCTGGGCGAAACTCAGATGGACGGCTTGCACGAAGGGGTGAGGCAATTGGGCGATATCCTCCGCCACGTGGCCCATGTCGACCATGTCCTTGCCTTGCAGCTTGCCGCCGGCCTCGAAATCGGCGCCGGCCAACTGGCGCAGGTAGCCCTCCGCCGGCCGGGTCGCCAGCGGCTTGGCGGCCGCCGCCACGGCACTGACTTGAAAATGACGGGCGGCCGGCGGCCCCGCGCAGGCGGACAAACCCAATCCGAAGACGGTTGCAAACAAAAGGGCGCGCATGGTGGCAGCGTATCGCCCCACTCCCACGCCCACAAGGGAAAAATCCCCCTCCCCCGCCTCACCCCCTCAACCGCGCCAACCGCCCCCACTGCGCCTCAAACCTCGCCGGCACCAACCCCAGCGCAGTCAACGCCTGTTCCACCGCGCTTTCCCACACCGGCGGCTCCTCCGGCAACGCCCGCCCCGGTGCATCGGCCGGCAGATGCGGCCAGGCTTGGGCCTTTTGCACCAACTGATCGAGCAGCGCCAAATACTTCCGCAAGGTGAAGCTGAAGCCCACGCCGTTGTTTGAAGTGTGCGCATCGCCCTGCAAACCCACCACCCAGGCTGCGCCGCCTTCGGGCGGCGGCTCCATCGCTTCGTAGTCGTTGGCGCGCGTGTCGTCGCGCAACTCCGCTGTCACTTCCGCCGGCAAGGGTTGCCACGCGCCATCGGGCGGACCCAGCGGGCCATAGGGTGGCATGCCGAACTTGGCCTTGTACAGCGCCACCCGCGCATGCAGGCTGGTGAAGGCGGCTTCTTCCGGCCGCTCACCTTCGCCTTGACCCACCGGCAGCAAATCAATGAAGGCCATGGCGCCGGCCACCGCGCTCGCATCAGCCAGCGACGCGAGTTGAAAACGACCTTGCCAAAGCGTGCCTTTGCGGCCGAGCAACTGATTGGCTTTGAAAGTCAGCAACTGCTTGAAACGCTGCAGAAAAGACGACAGATTGCCGAGCAAACGGCGAGCGTGGAAGGGGACCGGCGCCGGCATGGCCGACATCGCATCCGCCGCCGCCCCGCGCAGACGGGTGGGGGTCACAGCCAGCAACATGTCATCGCCCATGATGTTGCCCACCCCATTGCCGTTCATCGGGCCGTTCATCGGGCTCATGGGGCCCATGCCGCTCTCGGCCTGTGGCCGTGGAAAGGCCAACTGCCAGCGCATGCCCAGTTCTTCATCGTTCCAGCCCTCGGCTGCTTGCGGATCCCACTCCAGCACCAGGTGAATTTGATTGGCGGTGAAGGCGAAACCCTCCAACTTGATGGCGTAGGCCTTGCTCAAACGCCGCAGCAACTTGCCGGCGAAGGTGCGCACCTCGGCCGATGCCAAGGCGTTGGCGGCCAATTCCGGCGCCACCGAACTCCACAGGTGGAAGTGGCTGGCACCTTGTGCTTGCTGGAGTTGGGTGAAGCGGGAAGAGCGCATGGCGGGTGAGATGGTGGGTGGCTTGGCAGGGGATTCTCGCTGCCGGCATTATAGGGACATAGTATGGTTTTGGGGGTGGCGGTGTAACCGTTCACGGGGCGGGGAACCCGTGGCATGACTCGGTGAGCTCACCATTGCCCACAACTCGGAGCAACCCGCAAACGCCGCATCGTGCGCAGGCGCAGGCCTGAATACAAAGCAATGCTTCTTCACGAACCCGCAAACGCCGAAGGCGTGCAGCGGTTCTCAGGCCCCGAAGGGGCCGTAGGCTTGTAGCCACGGGTGGAGGCCCCGAAGGGGCGGAAACCCGTGGAAATGGGCGCCCTCCCCTTCTTCTTGTTTTTTCGCTCGGAGCCCCGAAGGGGCGAAGGACGCCCTCCTTCGCCCCTTCGGGGCTCTTGTTTTGAGGGGGAATTCGCGTCCACGGGTTCCGGCCCCTTCGGGGCCTCCACCCGTGGCTATCCGCCTACGCGCCTTCGGCGCTTTCAGCAGCCATTTGCACCTTCGGCGCAAATAGCGACCGCTCAAACGAAGTTGTGGGTAATGGTGAGCTCTGCGAGTCATGCCACGGCCAATCCTCACCCTGTTCCATGAACGGTTACGGGGCGTCGTGCCGCCGCACGCCAAAAAACTCCCCTGTAATTTCACCGCGCCGCTACCGTCCCTTGGCCATGCACTCCCCCCTGCCCACCCGCCGCACCTTCCTTAAGACCTCGCTGATTGCCGGCGCCGCGCTGGGTTTGGAATGGGGCTGCGGCGGGCCGCCGGCCACCGTGTCGGCCGGCAACCGGCGGCTCAAGCTGGCGCTGATCGCCGACCTGCACCACGATGTGATGCCCGATGCGCCCGACCGCTTGGCGGCTTTCCTGGCCGCCGCCCGCACCGGCCAGGCGGATGCGGTGGTGCAATTGGGCGACTTCGCCACCCCTCATCCGCGCAATGCCGGCCTGCTGGCGGGTTGGCGCGGCCTTGGCCTGCCGCGCCACAGTGTGCTTGGCAACCATGACATGGACGGCGGCTTCCCGCGCACCGCAGCCACCGCCGCCTTCGGCATGCCGGCCTGCCATTACAGCGAGGTCATGCACGGCATGCGACTGGTGTTCCTCGACGGCAACCTGCCCAACCCCGCAGTCAAGGGCTACGCACGCTCGCTTGGCAAGGACCAATTGGCCTGGCTGGCGGCCTTGCTCGCCGCCGACCGCCTGCCGGTGGTGGTGTTCGTCCATCAACCACCGGAAATCCTGCACGACGGCCCGCACCTGCTGGACCTGCTGGCCAAGGCCAATGCACAAGTCGGCACCGCCCGCGTGCTGGCTTGCGTGTCGGGCCATCTGCACCAGGACAGTTTCCGCCTGCGGCAAGGCATCCCGTGCGTGGAAATTAACAGCGCTTCCTACTACTGGGTGGGCGGCAACCACCGGCACCGCAGCATGTCCGACGCCATCCACCAACGCTGCCCTTCCCTCGAAAGCACCTGCCCCTACGCCGGGCC
>CAZKVP010000057.1:11230-19016 GCA_964556215.1 uncultured Phycisphaeraceae bacterium | reverse complement strand
TTGCTTGGCGGCGCATTGGTGCTGGCCCTGCAATTGCCGCGCGACTTTGCCTTGGCATTGCTCGCCTATCCCCTGTTGTCCCTGTTGTACTCCCTGTGCCTGCGGCGCGTCGCCGGCCTTGACCTCCTGGCCATCGCCGCGTTTTTCGTGCTGCGGGTGGTGGCCGGCGGGGCCGCCTCGGGCATTTGGCCCTCCGCCTGGCTTTTGGCCTTTGTCGGGGCGGTGGCACTGGCGTTGGCCGGCTGCAAGCGCCATGCGGAATTGACGCGGCTCCACGGCGAAGGCCCCGGCCCCGATGCCCAAACCCAGGCCCCCGGCCGCGGCTGGTGGACCCACCACCGCACCCTGCTGCTTGGGATCGCCGCCGCCGCCAGCCTGGCAGCCGTCGGCGTACTGGCGGCCTACACCCAAAGTTTGGCGGCCAGCCTGCTCTACGCCCATCCCCCCCGCCTGCTGCTTCTGCCGGCCCTGCTTGCCCTGTGGCTTGGCCGCCTGATCCACCTCACCCGCCAGGGCAAAATGAGCGAAGACCCCCTGATTTTCGCGCTGACGGATTGGGGCGCGTGGCTGCTTGGCATCCTGATGGCGGCGGCCGCGGTTTGGGCGGCGGCGTAACAACCCATCCTGACAACCCCCAGCGGCGCAGTTGCACCTTTGGCCGATCTCGCCTAAAAACTCCCCCAATCCGCAGGATGCGGTCCCCCAACCAGCCACGGAAGGCCCCTTAAGTGTCCGACGAAAAGAAACCGGAAGCCAGCAAATCCACCCGCCGCAAGAAAATCGGCGCCGCCCTCGGTTTGTTCGAAGGCGCCCAGGACGGCGACTTGGGCATCACCGCCAACGTGTCGCTCTCCGAAGCCGCCCAAAAGCGCTACCTCAACTACGCCCTGTCGGTCATCACCAGCCGCGCCCTGCCCGATGTGCGCGACGGGATGAAGCCGGTGCAGCGGCGCATTTTGTTCACCATGTGGCAGGCCGGTTTGCAGCACCCCGCCAAACACAGGAAGTGCGCCAAGGTGGTCGGCGACGTGATGGGCAACTACCACCCCCACGGCGACTCCTCGATCTACGAGGCGCTGGTGCGCATGGCGCAGCCCTTTTCGCTGCGCTTGCCGCTGATCCACGGCTCGGGCAACTTCGGCTCGCAGGACGAGGACAACGCCGCCGCCATGCGCTACACCGAGTGCCGGCTCGACGAGCCCGCCACCGCGATGCTTGAAGACATCGGCCGCGGCACCGTGCCCTGGCGCCCCAACTACGACGGCACCCGCGAAGAGCCGGTGGTGTTGCCAGCCAAACTGCCCAACCTTTTGATCAACGGCGCCACCGGCATCGCGGTCGGCATGGCCACCAGCATCCCGCCGCACAACCCCGGCGAAGTCTGTCGCGCGCTGTTCAAGGTGATGGACAACCCTGAAATCAAGGACTTCCAGCTGGTGGCCGACGACGCCATCAAGGGCCCCGACTTCCCCACCGGCGGCGAACTGCTCACCAGCCGCGACGAACTGCGCGAGATCTACAAAACCGGATCGGGCAGCGTGCGGATCCGCGGCACCTGGCGCGCCGGCGAACGCGAAAGCCGCAGCATGAAGACCCTGATCGTGGACTCGGTGCCCTACACCGTCAGCCGCAAAAAACTGGTCGAGGAACTGGCCGAAGTGGTGACCAGCCGCAAGATGCCGCTGTTGGTGGATGTGCGCGACCTCTCCGGCGAGGACACCCACATCGAACTGGAATTGAAAAAGGACGCCGACGAGCAGCTGGTGATGGCCTACCTGTGCAAGAACACCTGCCTGCAGGGCACCTTCTCGGTCAACCTCACCTGCCTGACGCCCACCAACAACCCGCAGGTCTGCCAGCCCCAGCGCCTGGGCCTTTTGGAAATTTTGCGCCACTTCCTGCTGTTCCGCCACGAGGTCATCACCAAACGGCTTGAAAACGAGCTTGAAACCCTCAAACGCCGCCTGCACATCCTCGAAGGTTTCGCCGTCGTGTTCGATGCGCTGGACGAAATCATCGCCATCATCCGGAAGTCCGACGGCAAGGCCGACGCCGCCGCCAAAATCATGAAGCGCTTCGCGCAGTTGGACGACATCCAGACCGAAGCCATCCTCGAACTCAAACTCTACCGCCTGGCCAAGCTGGAAATCAACCTGATCCTGGAGGAGAAAAAAGAGAAGCAGAAGCGCGTCAACGAAATCAACAAACTGCTGGTGGACGACGACAACGATTTCAGGAGCGGCCGCTGGGGCATCGTGCGCGCCGAGATCGAGGCGCTGATCGAGAAATACGGCGGCAAACGCAAGGAAGACGCCCTTGGCAAGCGCCAGACCCGCATCAGCGGCAACACCGAGCAGCCCGAATTCAAGGCCGAGGACTTCATCGTGGCCGAGGACGCCCACATCCTGGTGACGACCGACGGCTGGGTCAAGCGGCAGAAGGAAATCAAAGACCCGATGGCCGCCCGCCTGCGCGAGGGCGACGGCGTTTTGGCCTGCTTCGCCGCCTCAACCGCCGCCACCGCCATGTTCTTTTCGAGCAAGGGCGCCTGCTACACCCTGCGCGTGGTGGACATCCCCGCCACCACCGGCTTTGGCGAGCCGATCCAGAAATTCTTCAAGATGGAAGACGGCGAGAAGATCATCGCCGCCCATTCCGCCGACCCGCGCAAACTGCAGGACATCAAGCCGGCCCGCGAAGGCTCCGAACCCAAAACCCAACTGCTGGCCGCCACCAGCGATGGCTACGCCCTGCGCCTGTCGCTGGAAGCCTTTGTGGAGCCCAGCACCAAGGCCGGGCGCAGGTTCTGCCGTCCGGCCGGCGAAGCCGCCGCGGTGGGCGCCTTCATCGTGGATGGCAGCGAAACCCTGCTCGCCGTTTCCGAGCGCTGCCATGCCATGGTCTGCAAGTGCAAAGACGTCAGCTTCCTGACCAATGCCGGCAAGGGCGTGATGCTGATGAAGATTGACGCCTCCGACGACCGCGTGGTGGGCCTGAAACCCAGCCGCAGCCCCCGCGACCTGATGCGCATTGAAACCAACCGCGGCGCCGAGAAAACCATCTCCACCGAGAAATACCGCACCGTCACCCGCGGCGGCAAGGGGGTGGAAATCCAAAGCAACGGCCGCATCGCCAAAATCATGCCTGAGCCGGTGGCGGCGCCGGAGTAAAGGGAAAAGAATCAAAACAACGAGCCCCGAGCGCAAGCTCGGGGTTTTTCTTGCCCGCGCCCCATCGGCGGTTCATTTTTGACTTTTTGCAAGGTTTTCCCGCCAGCGGTGGAGAGTTGGCGGCTTGTAACAAGTTTGTCACAACCCCTTGGCTTTTGGGGCAAAGGCGGCTATCGTGCGGGCGGTCTAAGGGAGGGTCGGCTTTAGCCGACCTTGCTGGGCGGACCGCGAGCTTTCAGCTCGCAATCCCTCCTCGCCTCCTTGTCTTTCGGTAACCGCAGCCTTGCGAGCCAACAGCTCGCGGTCCGCCCAGCATCCCCCCGCCGGAGTTCCCCCATGCCCGCCCGTCCTTCCATCCCGCTTGAACAATTCCAAATCCCAACCCCCTGCACCGAAGATTGGGCGGGCATGCACGGCGACGCGGCCAAGCGTTTTTGCGACAAGTGCAACAAGCATGTGCACGATCTGGCCCATGTGGACCGGGCACAGGCCGATGCGCTGCTCAACCAGCAGACCGCCGGCCATGTCTGCGTGCGCATGGCGCGCGACAACGCCGGGCGGGTGATCACGCGGGATTATTGGAAGTTCGCGGCCGGCGCGGCATTGGCGGCAACAGTGGGGTTGAATGGGTGCAGCAAGGCGGAACAGGTGTGGGACAGCGCGCTGGTGGCGGTGGGCCTGCGCAAACCGCCAGTGGTGGCCGGAGGATTGTGCCCGCCACCACCCCCTCCACCGCCGGTTTACAACGGCGCAATGGGAGATGCGTGTCCGGTCCCGCAGCCAAAGCCGATGCCCGCCCCGCCTGTGCCGCAGACGGTGCAGGGCAAGCTTGCGCCGCCACCCGAGTCGAAGCCGTAACCTGCCCCTGAACCGCGAAGCGGTTTTCCAGGGGTTTCACCCCTGGCCAAGCACATGCACTGCTTCGCAGTGCCAAACCCCGACCCTCCCTCCAATGCTTAAATCCAAATCCACCGCCGCCCTCCTGCTCGCCCTCTCCTTCGTCTCTTTCGCCAAGGCGCAGGAGCAGCGCGCACCCGACGCGGTGCCGTTTGACGAAACCTTCGTGCTCGACCGCGCCAAGGCCTTGGCGCAATTGATCCCCGGTTCACCCGATTATTTCTACTACACCGCGCTGGATGCGCAGGTCAAGGGCGACATCAACGGCGCGGAGAAAATCCTCAACGCCTGGGACAGCGCCGCCGACAAAAACCTGTGCCAGCGCGACCACCGTCTGCAGGAAATGCGCAACCGCCAGATGTGCTTGCTCTGGGGCACTGATCCAGCCAAAGCCAGCAACGACATTGCGCGGCAATTGGGCTTGTCATTCGACCACCTGCGCCCCGGCAAGGCGCAAGTGGAGCAGCTGCCGACGGCGCTGTCGGCGGACTTCCTCAACCAAACGCGCGCCTTGGACAACCTGCTGGCCCACGACTCGGCCACGCTGGACTCCATCAGCGATGACGCCTTGCCGCTGCTGGCCGGCAAAAGCCTGAGCCGCGAGCGCACCCATCAGTTGCTGGAGCGCCTGGGCCGGCTTGGCCGGCCGGATTTCGCCGGCGTGGTGGACCTGACCGTGCTGGATATGGAACGCTTCCCCGGGTTTGGCCAACGCAGTTTGGATCAACATCTGACCCTGGCCCAATTGCGTGAACTGGCACAAAAGCGGCCCAATTTGCTTGGCGATGGCGCCTTTGTCGAAGCCGTCGCCCTGCGCCTGCGGCCCCGTGATGGGCTGGATGCGGGGGGCGACCCCAAGGCGCAATTGGCGTATCTCGACGCGCTGGTGGATTTCAGCCGCAGCCTGCCGGCCAACGGTGTTTCGTTCAAGGCTGCCGCTTTGTTCAACAAATTGGCCGCCCTGCAACAAGACGGCCAACATGATCTGGCGCTGCTCAAAGAGTATCTGGCCCTGCCGCGCCACAGCCCCATCATCCTGGCGGAATTCGCCCGCCAAGCCCGCGAGCGCAACACACCCTTTGCCGACCTCAACCGCAACTGCTTCGCCCTGCCGGCGATCTACCCGCAAGAAGACTCTGTCATCCGCCGCGAATTGCTGCACTTCCTGGGCGAAAACGCCGCCAAGACCAAGACCGATTTCGACCACGCCAAAGAATTGGATGGCCTGCGCGAAACGGTCAACCGCGATTATTTGATTCGGGTGTATGCCGAGGCCCGCCTCACCTCGGGTTGCACCGATCCGGAGGCGGTCTACAAACTGGTGAGCCCCGACCAACTCACCCAATGGCGCGACCGGGTGGATGTCACACTGGCTCCCGACAACCTGGCTCAAGTGGCCGCCGATGCGGTGCCGGAGTTGAAAATCAACCTGAAGAATGTCGAAAAATTGACCGTGCGCATCCACAAGTTGGACATGCAAACCTATTACCGCAGCCAAGGCACCGAACTCGACCCTTCGGTGGCTTTGGATGGCTCGATTCCCGCCGTTGAACGCGAAGTGGATTTTTCCGGCAAGGGGCCGTTCTTGCGCCATGCCGAAACAATCAAACTCGACGAACTCAAAGAACCCGGCGCTTATGTGGTCGAACTGATCGGCAACGGCCACAGCGCCCGCGCCGTCATCCGCAAGGGCCGCCTGCTGGCCTTTGCCCGCCCCAGCGCGGCCGGCCACCTGGTGCTGGTGAATGACGAACACGGCAAGCCGGTGGCCGGCGCCACCGTCGCCCTTGGCACCCACACATGGACGACGGACAAAGACGGCCGCGCCGCCATCCCCTACACCCGCGCCAACAGCGAGGTCGGCCTGCAAAAAGCCGTGATCTCTGCCGGGCCGCTGGCCGCCTTGCTGCCCTTCAACCGTGAAAAAGAACAAGCCCAACTCAGTTGCACCTTTGATGCCCCAAGCGAAGGTTTTGTCGGCGGCCATGAAGCCGACTTGATTTTGACCCCGCTTTTGTATTTGAACAGCCAAGTGGCCGATGTCGGCCTGTTGGAAGACTGGCGCGTGGATCTGCAATTCTCGCTGCAAGACGGCACCCAAATCAGCAAACGCTTGGACAACCTGAAGGTGGATGCCAACGGCCGCATTGCGCTCAAAGTCGCGGTGCCGATGGGCGCGTCCAGCGTGGGCGCGCAGGCGCATGCCAAATTGCCGGGGGCCAGGGAAGAGGAGGATGTGCAGGTCGTGGCAGAGTTTGGCCGCAACCTTGGCAGCAACACCCAAACCCGGGCCTTGCTGGTGCGCAAAGACGGCACTCAAACCGTGCTGGAATTGCGCGGCGCCAATGGCGAAGCGGTGGCCGGCGAGCGGGTGTGGGTGAATTTTTCCGGCGGCGTGAGTTGGAACCGTGGCGGCGCCAGTTTGATGACCGATGACAAGGGCCGGGTGCGGCTGGGCGTGTTGCCGGAGGGCATCAGCTTTAATGCGCAAGCAGCCGGAGTGCAGGCCAACGGCAGCGCAGGCGGCGACCAGGCGCAAGTGATGCCAGATGTGATCAACCTGGCTGCCGGTGAAGCGATGACCCTGCCCATGGCCGGTGCCCGTTGGCAGCCCACCCTGTTTGAACTGCGCGCCGGCCAAAAGACGGTGAATCTTGGCGACAAACTGAAACTGGAACACAGCGCGCTTGCCATTGCCGGCTTGCCGGCCGGCGACTACGAACTGGCGCTGCCGGATCGCAAACTGGCGCTCAAGGTCGAAGATGGCCCGCAAGCCGGGACGCTGGTCTTGGGCCAAGACCGCATCTTGAATGCCACGCCAGTGGGCCAAACCCCGACCTTGAAAAGCTGGCAGGTCGAAGGCGATGCGCTGGTCTTGCGTTTCACCGGTGCGCCGGATAAATTGACGGTATCGGCCAACCGCTTTGCCGGCGCCGAGATTGAGATGCCCATCACCTACGCCAACGCCTGGCAAATGCAACTGGCCGCGCAGGACAGCCAATACCTCAACGGCCGCGTGCTCGACGACGAGTACCGCTATGTGCTGGAACGGCGCAAGTCGGTGGCATTTGCCGGCAACATGCTGGCGCGGCCGGGTTTGCTTTTGAATCCGTGGGAGACCAAGGAAACCAAGACCGGGATTCAAGCGGTAAGAATGGGTGAGATAGGCGAGAGAGGGAGAATGGCATTGAATGTGGAAGGGCAGATGGGCAAAGACCGCCGGTATGTAACACTGGCGCTCAAGCCCAGCATCAACGGCCGAGGCGGCGAGGTGTTCGCAGGCTCTTCCTTCCCCCTCGACTTCCTCGCCGCCCCCGCCTGGACCCGGACCGACCTCACCCCCGACAAGGACGGCATCCTGCGCATTCCGCTCAAGGCCTTGGGCGATCGCAACCTGGTGTCGATTGCAGCGGTTTCCGGCCCCATCGGTTGGAGCAAGGAATTGGCGCTGCCTTTGAGCGAGATTGCCCGCCGCGATTTGCGCAACCTGAAACCGCTGCCTGCCGCCGAGCATTTGGCGCAGACGCAGGCGGTGAAGTGGGTAAATGAAAAGAACCCCGACCGTAAGGAAGGGGACGCTTCATCTGCCGGCGCCCGCATCGAAACCCTATCCCAATACTTCCAACTGCTCACCGCCCTCAACCCGAATCTCGGCGGCGATTTCGCCACCTTCGAGCCGTTGACCCATTGGGCGGATTTGAAGGACGACGCCAAGTTGG
>CAZKVP010000057.1:0-11130 GCA_964556215.1 uncultured Phycisphaeraceae bacterium | reverse complement strand
GCCACCTTCGAGCCGTTGACCCATTGGGCGGATTTGAAGGACGACGCCAAGTTGGATTTCTACAAAAAGAACGCCTGCCACGAACTGCACTTCTTTTTATGGCGCAAGGACAAAGCCTTCTTTGATGCCCACATCAAGCCCTTCTTGCAAAACAAAAAAGACAAGACCTTGGTGGACAAAGTGCTGCTGGGCGAGGAGGTGAAGGAATACGCGGAACCATTCGCCTTCGCCCGCCTCAACGCCTTCGAGCGCGCGCTGCTGGCGCGGGCGCTCAAAGACTCCCCCTTGGCCCAACACGAAGCCGAAGTCGCCGGGCAGTTGGTGGTGGATATGAATTTCTTGGACCGGGTGTTCAGGACGGCGCAGGCGAATGGGGACCAGAGCAAGGGTGGCGGCGGCGGGGCGAGCCTGTTTTCGGATGACTCCGTTACCAAACCTGCGCCGGCCTCTCCCGCCGCCGCTGCCCCCGAAGTTGCGGCCGATGCGCCAGCCAGGGAAGAAAGTGAAAAGAAGGAAAGCCTCCGCCTGACCGGAATGGTCGCGGCCAAATCCGCCGAAGGCCGCATGCGCCGCGAGGCCTTGGATGGCAAGGACAAAGCCGCCGCCCTCTTCCGCGATGTCGGCGCCGCCAAGGAATGGGCTGAAAGCAACTGGTGGAAGACCCAGTCCGCGCAGTCGGATGCCAGTCTGATTACCGATTCGCTGTTCTGGGCTGATTTCGCAAGGAACCCCGACCGTCAGGGAGGGGACGGTGGCGGGCTTGATGGACAGGGATCGTCCCCTTCCTTACGGGCGGGGTTCTTTTCACCCAACTTCTTGCTGGCCCACCGCAATCTGCACGAAGCCTTGCTGGCACTGGGCGCGGTGGATTTGCCGTTCAAAGCGCAAGCGAAGGGCGCAACTTGCGCCACCATCACCTCCAACCTCATCCCCGACGCCGCGCCAACCCGCGACCTCTCGGTGGTTCAACGCTTCTTCCGCGCTGACGATCGCCAAGTGGTGGAGCGCGGCCGCGCGCGCCTCAAGCAGCATGTCGGCCCGTATCGCCCCGGCGTCATCTACGGCGCCGAGGTGGTGGTCTCCAACCCCACCGACACCGAGCGCGATCTCAACCTCTTGACCCAAATCCCCCAAGGCGCGATTGCCGTGGGCGGCCGGGAGACCGATGGCAAACCCTTCCAAATTGCGCCGTTCGGATCGTGGCGCGGCGAATTCCAGTTCTATTTCCCCGAAGAAGGCAACTTCACCCAATACCCGGCGCAAGTGTCGGAAAAAGGCAAGGTGGTGGGCTATGCCGACGCAGCGAAGTTCGAGGTCAGTCGCACCGCGCCGGCACCGATCACCGACGCCTGGGTCAAGATGGCGGCGGAGGGGACGCCGGAGGAGATCCAGGACTGGTTGAAGACCAAGGATCTGGCGGGGCTGGATTTGAGTCTGTGCGCGTGGATGATGAAGGACGGGGCGCAATACAAGCAGGCGATTGAAACGCTGCGCCAACGGCATTACTTCAATCCCACTTTGTGGTCGTATGCGGTCAAGCATCAAGACGCCCAGGCGGCGAAGGAATATCTGGCGACGACAGATTTGGCGAATCAAGTCGGCGCGTGGCTGGCTTCGCCGGTGCTGGATGTGGACCCGACCCAGCGTGGGAGTTACGAGCATTTGGAATACAGCCCGTTTATCAATGCACGGATGTTGCAGTTGGGGAAAGAGCGGACGATTCCGAATGAGGCGTTGAGGGGGCAGTATGCTCGGTTGTTGGAGGTGTTGCGGTATAAGCCTAATCTCTTTGCTCCTGACGACAAGATGGCGGTGGCCTACTACCTGATGTTGCAGGATAGGACGGAGGATGTTGAGCGACTTGTGCGGGGCATGATTGAACCGACCTTGGTTCACGACAAAGGCGATTCTTTCCCGACAACCAAAATGCAAGCGGACTACCTCCGCTGCTACCTCCTCTTCTCCCAAGAAAAACCCGCCGAGGCCAAAAAGATCGCCGAGAAATACAAAACCCTCGCCATCCCCCACTGGAAAGAAAAATTCGACCAAGTCATCCAACAAGCCGACGAAATCGCCTCCGGCGCCACCACCGCCTCCCCGCTCGACCCGGCCGCTTCCGCCCCGCTGCTCGAAGCGAAATGGCAAAACGGCGAACTCGCTCTCACTGCCGCCCGCACCGGCCCGGTATCCGTCTCGCTCTACCCGGTGGACCTCGAAGTCCTCTTCTCCCGCTCCCCCTTCGCCCTGGCCGATGGCTCCACTGCGGAAGTTCCCGTAGTCAAACCAGTCCGCGTTCTGGCGGTGGAAGATGCCAACAAACCGCTGGCCCTGCCGGCTGACTTGGCCGGCAAAAACCTGATCGTGCGGGTGGGGGCCGGCGGCTTGCAACGGGTGCTGACCCACCAGCCGCACACCTTTGAATTGCGCTTGCTTGAAACCCAAGGCCAGTTGCAGGTGGTCGGCGCCGATGGCAAGCCGGTTCCCAAAGCCTATGTCAAGGTCTACGCCAAGCGCGGCGGAGAGGCCGTATTCCACAAAGACGGCCGCACCGACCTGCGCGGCCGCTTCGACTACGCCTCGCTCAACACCGGGCTGGACGGCGTGGAATCCTTCGCCATCTTGGTGGTGGCCCCCGGTGACCAAGGCGCCTCGGTGCGGGTGGTGAAACCGCCGCAGCGGTAGTGCCAGGCTGGGAGGGCGGACTTTAGTCTGCCACTGTTTTGAGGGGCTCAATGCCTCGAAAAACAAAAGTGCCCGCCAGAGGCACGCATTTTGAAGAACGGTTAAGAAAACGCGGCGTCGAGCCGCGTTTTCTTTTGGCAGACTGAAGTCCGCCCTCCCAGCTCCGCCCTCCGGCACGCTGCGCTCACCCCTCCTGCACCCGCGCCAGCAAGGCCCGCAAATGCGGGCCGACCCGGCCCAATTCATGGCGGTGCGCACCCGCCAGTTTTTTCACCACGGCCACGCCGCGCGCCGTCAAATGCACCTGCACCTGCCGCCGATCTTCTTTGGACGCCCGCCGCACCACCCATTTGCCGGCCGCCAGCCGGTCCACCAAGCCCACCGCACTGTGGGGACGGACCTGCATTTTGTCGGCCAACTCGCCCAAAGTGACCCAATCCCGGCCGGGATAACCCTTGATGGCCAGCAACGCCTGATAGGCCTGCGGCGCCAGCCCCTCGCCCAGCGCCGCCTCTTGGCTGAACTTCAGGAACAGGCGCAAGGTGTGGCGAAATTCGGCCAGGGTCTCGTATTCGGCTTTGGTCAGGTCGGGGGCGGGCATGCGGTTTTCCAGGTGGGTGTGTGGGTATTTGAACGGCTGGAAAAGTATATCGCAATACGATATGATTTTCAGCCCTCCTCAAACCACCCCATGAAACAGAAACTCCAAAACGCTTCTTCCGACATGCTCGCCGGCGTGTTTTCCCACCTGCCGGCGCGCATCGCACTGCCGGTCATTTTGGTGGGTCTGGGCTGCGGCCTGATCGGCGCCGCCTTTATCTTTCTGCTGAAATTATTTGAAGCCCTGCTGGGCCCCGCACACCACAGCCCCTGGCTGCAAGCCGGCATTTTGGTGGGCGTCGGGCTGCTGGTGACCCTTGGCGTGAAACTGCTCGGCCCCACCGGCAATATCGAAATTTTGGTGGACAACATCCATGTCGACGGCGGCGCGCAGACCATCCGCGAAACCCGCGCGATGGTGCCCATTTCCATCCTGTGCGTGGCCGCCGGCGGCGGCATGGGGCCGGAGGCGCCCTTGGTGCAGACCTCCGGCCTGTTTGGCTCGTGGATGGCGCGCCGCTTTCAACTGGGCAAGGACGACATGCGCATTTTGACCGTCACCGGCATGGCGGCCGGCTTCACGGTGCTGTTTGGCGCACCGCTGGGCTCGGTGTTGTTTGCGCTGGAACTCCTGCACCGGCGCGGCTTGCAGTATTACGAAGCCATCATCCCGGCAGCCTTGGGATCACTGTCGGGCTATGCCGTCTACCTGTTGCTCTCCAGCGCCGGCATGCGGCCGGCTTGGGAATTCCCCTTGGTCGGCCCCTTAAAAGTGACGGATTTTGGTTGGGCGGTGGGCATTGGCGTGGCTGGCGCGCTGGGTGGCATGCTGTTCGCCCTTTTGCAAAGCGGCATGAAAATCGGCTTTGACAAATTGCCCGCGTTTTCACGCCCCATCATCGGCGGCGTGCTGCTGGCGGCCTTGGGGTTTTGGACCCCCTATGCCCTGACCTACGGCGAAGTGCAGGCCGAGGGCATCATCGCCGGCAAAATCGCCTTTCTCACCGTGGCGGTCGCCTTGGGCGGCAAACTGCTGGGCACGGTGGTGACCCTGTGCTCCGGCTGGAAGGGCGGCTTCATCGTGCCCTTGTTTTTCATGGGTGCCTGCCTTGGCCAACTGACCCATCACTGGTTTCCGCAAGTCAATGAAGTGGTGGCCATGTCCTCCTTCATGGTCGCCTTGTGCGTGGCGGTCACCAAAACCCCGCTGGGCAGCACCTTGGTGGTCACCCAAATGGGCGGCCTGACCCTGATGCCCACCGCCTTGATTTCATCGGTCACCGCTTTGCTGCTTTCCAATTCGGTCAACCTGTTCCACACCCAACGCGAGCGCGGCGAGGCGCAAGTGGCGCCCACCCATTGAGCCTTTCCCCATGAAACATTATCTTGGCCGCATGAAAAACAAGGGCAATGCCTGCCCGCCCCGCCACCCGTGGCGCAAGATCGTCTGGTCTTGGCTGGGTTCGTTCCTTGGCATCTATCTGGTCGGTTTTCTGGGGGCGCAATGGCGCTTCCTGACCGAGTTGGACATCGTCTTTTTGATCGGCTCTTTCGGCGCGTCGGCCGTCCTCATTTACGGCCTGCCGATGGCGGACCTGGCCCAGCCGCGCAATTTCGTCGGCGGCCATGCGGTGTCGGCCACCATGGGCGTTCTGGTCTACGCGCTGTGCCCGCACACTTATCCCGTTTTTGCGGCGGCTTTGGCGGTTTCGCTGGCGGTGGCCGCCATGCACATCACCCGCACCCTGCACCCGCCTGGCGGCGCCACCGCGCTGATTGCCGTCATCGGCAGCGACAAAGTGCATGACTTGGGCCTTTTGTACATCGCCTGCCCGGTGCTGGCCGGCTGCCTCATCATGCTGGTGGTGGCCCTGCTGGTCAACAACCTGTCCGGCAATCCCAAACGGCATTACCCGGTGTATTGGTACTGAATGCGACATTCCGCAAGCCGCTGACGACCAACCACGGCTATTACACGCTCAATGAGACCTTGGATTGAACCGGGAGCCGGCGCCAGCCCTTCCCCGCGCTAAAATCCGCGGGCGCCGTAATGCCGCCCCGTGCGGCGCGTCCTTGTCCGACTTTCCACCCCCCTTTTTTTGCCCCCATGCGCCAACCCTTTCTTGCCGTCGCCCTGCTCGCCCTGACCCCCGTGGCCGTGGCCAATGCCGCCTGCCAGTGCGTGTGCACTGCCTTCCAAGCGCCGGCCGGCGGCGAAAACAACATCGCTCCGGCCGGCTTCACCAACCTGTTCGACGGCAAGACCATTGACTTTGAAAAAACCTGGACCGGCGCCGAGCACGGCGTCATTGATCCCCGCCATGTGGCGGCCATGAAGCCCGAGGACAAAGCCAAGTATTACGCCCGCCAGATGGAAAGCGCCAAGGCCGGCTGGCATGCCGATGCCGAAAAGGGTGAAATCGTGTCCGACGGCCACCATGCCCACCTGGCCACCCAGAAGTTCTACGGCGACTTTGAATTCAAAGTGGACTACAAAATCAAGCCCAACGGCGACTCCGGCATTTACCTGCGCGGCTGCCCGCAGGTGCAGATCTGGGATCCGGCCAATCCCAAGGAAATCGGCAACGGCGTCAAAAAAGGATCCGGCGGCCTGTGGAACGACAACGGCGACAATCCCGGCAAGTGGCCGCTGGTGCTGGCCGACAGCCCGATCGGCGAGTGGAACCGCATGGACATCAAGATGGTCGGATCGCGCGTGTGGGTGACCCTCAACGGCAAGGTGACCGTCAACGGCTCCATCCTCAACAACTACTTCAACCGCAGCCTGCCGGTGCTGGATGCCGAAAACATCCAACTTCAGACCCACGGCAGCGAAGTGCGCTTCCGCAACCTCTTCGTGCGCGAGATCGGCGCGGAAGAAGGCGCGAAACTGACCGCCAGCGTGAAGCCGGAAGCCGATGCGCCGGCGAAGAAGAAGTAAGTCCGGCCACAGTCCAATTGACCCGATTTAAAAACACCCCGGCCGCCAGACCGGGGTGTTTTGCTATCGTCCAATCTCACGCTCCCGTTGTTTGCGCTCCGCTTCATAAACGGCCCGCTGCCGCTCCACTTCTGCATCCAGGTGAGTTTCCCGCAGCGCGAGCCACCACTGCGCCTGCGCTTGGGCATGAAATTTGTTCGCCACCACCCGCTTGGGATACAGCGTCTGGCCGCCGATCAACTCCGGGCGGGCCACCACCTCAAAATGCGGATAGACCGCCCCGATTTTTTCACACACTTGCGCCCACACTTCGGCCCGCTGCGCCACCGGCAGGCAGGCGCACACTTCCTGCAAGCCACGCACGGCGGTGAAGGTTTTGCTGGCGGATTCATCCAGCAGCCAGGCGTCTTCACGCCGTCCGAGCAGGGCCATTTCCAAATTAGCCTGGGCCACTTCCAATGCCTGCTTGGGGTCAATCTTGGCGGCGTGGCGCAAATACAGCGGATAAATGTCGGAGCCTTCCAGCACGCCGGCATCATCCAACTGCTCGATGAGGTGCCAGTAATCCCCGACCACCGCCGCCAGCTGCGCCTTGTCGTCGGCGGCTTTCTCCAGCCACGGACGGTAGGCATCGGCCACCAAGCGCCGCACCAGCACCCGCGCGATGCGCTCGCCGGTCTTGCCCTTCAAGGCATGGGCCATCTCCCCCATGACTTGGTTGAACGGCCGACTGCCCTGTGCCGCCGCGCTTTGGGCCAGTGCCATCCACGCCGCCAAGTGGTAGGGATTGGCCGCCACCGCCTGCCCAAGCAATTGCGCCTTGGCCTGCGGAGCCTTGGCATCCTGCGCCATCCATGCCAACGCCAGACTTTGCGCATACGCGGCGGACTTCACCCGGTTGGCCGTTTCGGCCAGCGCCAGCCAACTCACCGCCTCGCGTTCAAAGCCGGCAATCGCCGGGCTGGCGCCCAGCGCCACATGCGGCACGGTGTTGCTCCAAGTGCCGGATTCGGACTGGCCGATTTCAACGCCGTATTGACCCTTTTGGTCTTGCGTGACAAACATCAAAGCGCAATGCCCCGGCTGACCGGCGGTCGAGGCGGGGATGCCCAGCACCGCTTTGCCGGTGGCCTCCATCCGCGCCAAGCGGCCGCAGACCCCGCCATCTTCCAGGATGCGGGGAATGCTGTCGGGGTGCCAAGCGCTTTTTTTCTGGCGAACATCCGGCTTGGTGTATTCCCAGCCGTAGACCGCATCGGCGTAGGCCAGCACCCGGCTCTGTTTGCCTTTGGGGCGGCAGAAACGCTCCCAGACAAAGTCCTGCTCGCGCCCGGGCACGCTTTGCGCAAACGGATTGAGCAGGTAATAGGGCGCGGTTTGCAGCGGGAACAGCGGCCACTGGATGCCATCCTTCAAATCCGGCGCACTCGTTTGCTGCCGCTTGATCTGGCGGATGATTTGCACCAACGCCGAGACCTCCACGCGCGGCGGATAGCGGCCGGCCGCCAAGGCGGCGCGGTCGGGGCCGGTGCCCTCCATCGCTCCGGCAACTTCGCTTGGAGTTTGCGCCTGATCCGCCGGATGATCTTGCAACGCGCCAGCCAGGAGCAGGGAGGCGAAGCGGTCGGCGCGCTTCTCCCCCGCCGCCCGCCAAAGTTGCGCCAGATTTTGCGCGTGCAGGGGCTTGGCTGGATGCGCGGCCAACAGCAAGCCGGCGCGGATGTCTGCGTGGTGGTGGAGCCAGTCCCAGAAGGCGGGCGGACATTGGGCGGCGTCGGTTGCCGGGCGCAATTGCGCCTCGGCTTGGTCGAGGAAGGCGGCTGTGTCGGCATCCGCTTGCGGGGATGGGATGGCCGATGCGCCCTGAGCCAGAACGAGACCGATCAGGGCCATTGCAAGCGGGCGTTTCTTCCTCATAGCCTTTTCTTATCCTCCGCCCGGATCTTCTCCAATTGCGCCTGCACATCCTTTGACAAGCGCTTGCGGTCTTCAATCCTCCCCTGTTCGGCCATGCGCGCGCCCTCGGCCTGGTAAGCGGCCAGGGTTTGGGCGGCCAATCCAACTTGACCGTCGGCGCGCAGGGCCGCCACCAACTGGTTCAACGCCGAGGCATAGGCCGAATTGGATTGGACCTGCGAAAGGTCAAAGGTCTTGCCATAGACCAAAGTGGCTTTGGTCCCCGTCCGGTATTTGGGGTAGACGCTGGCCACTTTTTCACAAATCGCCTTGAGCGATCCCACCCGCTGGGCCGGCGGCAACTTGGCGCCGACATCGCAGAATGAATTCACCACCACGGTCAATGGGCTGGCAGTTGCGCCGTAGACATCCGAGCGGCCAAGCAAGGCCCGCTCAAAATTGGACTTGAACAATTCGGCCGCCTGAGCGGGGTTGACCATGGCCGCATATTTTTGGAACACCGCATCCACCGCATCACCGCCGCCCATCACGCCGGCATCGTCGCATGCTTCCATCAACTGCCACATGTGGCGCACGCCAACGACCAGTTGATTGGGGTTTTTGGCGCCGGCCGCCAACATGCGGTCATAGTTGCCCGGCACCATCTGCGCCACGCAGACCCGCATGATGAGGTCGCCGGTGGCGTTGCGCGGCACCGGCGGCGCTTGCGGCACGGGAGCCGGCGCAGGTTGGGCATCCTTGCCGGTGTTGGCGGCTTTCCCGTCTTTCTGCGGGCCTTGCTCCGCCACTTTGGGCGGCGGCGGCCCGTCGGGATAAGCCAACCGGTCCGCCATTGCCAGCATCACTGCGTTGAACGCCTCCGGCCCCATCTGCGCCGAGCAGGCCACCAACTTGTTCCACGCTCCCAAGTGGTACGGATTGAGGTTCACCGCCGTTTTGAGCAGATGGATTTTGTCCTTGAGATTGGGCATGTCATCCGCCGCATGGGCGCAAAACAAACTGTGGTAGTAGTCGGCTTCGCTGATCCGGTTGGCGGTTTCGGCCATCGCCAGCCAACTGACGGCGGTCCCCTCAAAGCCGGAGATGGCCGGGGTGATGCCCACCGGCAGATGCGGGCCGGTGTTGGTCCAGTTGCCCGTCACCGACTGGCCGATATCGGCCTTGAATTTGCCGTTGGCATTCTGCGCCACAAACATCAACGCGCAATGGATGGGCTGGCCGGCGGTGCAGGAAGGGATGCCCAGGGTGTTCTTGCCCGCCGATTCCAATTGCGCCATGCGGCCGCAGACCCCGCCGTCCTCCACGATGCGCGGGATGGTGCTGGGGTGCCAGGGGCTTTTCCGGTAGCGCACCTCCGGCGTGTCATATTCCCAGCCGTATTTGCCGTAGCCAAGCAGGCGGCCGTGCGGCTTGCCGTCAATGCTGACCTCCGGCTTGGCGAACCTGTCCCAAATATAGTCCTGCTCGCGGTCGGAAACCGCCTGGGTCAGCGGGTTGAGCAGGTAATAGGGCGCCTTGTCGGGGTGGAACAGGGGCCACTGGATGCCGTCCTTGAAATCCGGCACTTTGGTTTCCAGGCGGGCGATCTGGCGCAACACGGTATCCGCCACCGACGGCGTGATGCGCTGCGGATAAGTGCCGGTGACCAGAGCCAAGGTCTCCATGTTGGCCTGGCCCAGTTGCGCCTCCGGCAGGTTGAGCCCTTGGGCGAATTTGTCCTTGTGATGGGTGAAAAAGACCAGCGGTTCGGGCACTTCTTTGCTCCCCTGGCTGATCAATTTCACCAAGTTGCCCTCCAACGGCGTGAGTCTCACCGGATAGGGCTCCCCGCCGGCCGTCACCGGCGTGGCGCGCAAAGACGCGGCCAGCAGCAGGTGGGCGTATTTGTCGGCATGCTTCTCCCCCGCCGCCTTCCACAGATGGGCCAGGTTGGCCACGTATTGCGGCGGCGTGGGATGGGTGGTCAAAAACAAGGCTTGGCGGATGTCGGGGCGCTGATTCAGCCAAGCCCAGAACGCGGGCGGATAATTCGTTTTAAGCGCCTTGACCGCCGCCTGCTTGGCTTTGAGTTTGGCCGGATTGACGACGGAAAAATTGCCCTTGACATCCTGGGTGGGCATGGCCATCACGGCGGCGGTCAGCGCCTCTTTGACGGTGGCTTCTTCGCGGTCAAGATATTTGCGGTAAGCGTCGGAAAAGCGGGAGGAGCTGAAGGTGTTGGCTTGGTCCCAACTGGGCTTGGGGGCGGAAGCTTCGGGGGTTTCAGGGGGAAGATAGGCTGGAGCGCTGGGCTTTTCGGTTGCGGGAACGGAAGCCGGCGTTGCGGGTGTGGGTGTGGGTGTGGGAGCTATCGTTTTGGCAGGCGCAACGGGGACTGCGGCAGGTTCCGGAGCGGGTGCTGGTGCTGGTGGCGCAATCAGCGGCAACCCTGCGGCGACGGCAGAAGTCGCAGGGGTCGCCGGTGCGGCAGGGACCACGCTGGGGCCTTCAATCTCTGCATCATCGAGGGTATCCTGCGACCCCAACACCGAGCGATTGGCGTCTTCCACAGCCTTGGCGCTGAATACAAAGCCCTGGGGGATGAAGCCCAGGGCGAGAAGTAGGATGAGTTTTGAGAAGCGCATGGTCAGGCCAAAACGGGTTCAGGGGAGGGTGTTTGTGAATCCGTGAGACGGGGAGGCATTTTCCATAGAGACCAGGCCAAGGCGGCGATCATCGCCAGATTGCGGGCGGTGGACCAAGCCAAGGCCTTGCCGGCTTCTTCGCGCCGGGAGGCGATGAGGTTGGCGAAGCAACCGCAGACGCGGGGGGCGCCGGAGAAGAAGAATTCGGAGAGGAGCAGGGCGGTGAGGGTGGCGAGGAGGAATAAGGCGGCTTGGGCGGCAATGGATTTTTTCCAGCCGGAGAGCAGCCAGAGGCCGAGGGTGAGTTCAACGTAAGCGTCCAGTAAACGCCATCCCTCACCCAGCCTTGACATCCGCCGCGCCTTG
>CAZKVP010000056.1:0-19620 GCA_964556215.1 uncultured Phycisphaeraceae bacterium | reverse complement strand
TCGGCTGCCCGGCCAATTTGTAAACCGCCATCCCGCGCGCCTGGTAATTGGCAAGGGCCGCCGGATGATCCAGCGTGCATGTGTGCACCCACACCCGCGGGGGGTGCATCCGCCATGCTTCTTCCAGTGCGTTGGTCAGCAGGGCCCCGCCAAATCCGCCGCCCACGAAAGCCGGCAACATCCCGAAGTAGGCGATCTCGACGCCGCTTTCGGCGCGGCACATCAACTCGTAATAGCCAGCCGGCGCACCGTCGTAATAGGCGACGAATGTGCGCAACTCCGGCGAGCCGACATACTCGCGCCATTGCTCGTCCGTCCACTGTTTCTTGTCGTTCCATGCCCAATTCGCCCCGACGGCAAGGTAGAGGAACCGATTGAACTGCCACTGACGCACGGTGGCTTCGGCTATCCGGAGCCGATCGTCGTGGCATTTTTTCGGACAAAGCTCCTTGGCGGAGCGCATTTCCAGATAGTAGGTGGTGGTCGAGGGTTGCATGTCGCGCATCCTGAAGTATACCCACATCAATTAATGAGCTAAAACTTGTATAGTGTAATAAAGTACAAGAATTGGCGTCTCATCATCCTCCTTGTTGCGGAACTCCCATGAAAAACACTCATTTCGCCATTCCCGCCGTTCTTCTGGCTCTCTGTGCCTCCTGCGCTGCCACACCCAAGCAACTGCCGGCCGCCCTCGACACTGTGAATGTCGTATGGACCACCCCGGGCCGGGACTCCCGCGATTCCATGCCGCTGGGCAACGGCGAAGTGGTCGCCAACGCGTGGGTCGAGGCCAAAACCGGCGACCTGATGCTGCTGGTCGCCCGCACCGACGCGCTTTCGGAAGTCTCCCGTTTCCTCAAACTCGGCCGCGTGCGCATCCACTTCGAAGGCGATCCGCTTTCCGGCGCAAAGGACTTCCGCCAGGAGGTGAAGTTGCGCCAAGGCGTGGTGGAGATATCCGGCGGCGGCCTCTCGCTCAGGGTGTTCGTCGACGGCGGCGCGCATGTCCTGCACGTCACGGGTACGAGCACCAAGCCACTCTTGGCCACCGCCACGGTGGAATCCTGGCGCGACCGTCCACATGAGCTCGCCGGCGGCGACCTCTCCAGCTGGACGGCCCTGAACGCGCCCTTCCCGCGCATCGAAAGCGCCGATGTGTTCGTCCCTGCCACCAATGCCGTGGTGTGGTATCACCGCAACGAGAGCTCCGTCGTGCCCAAACTGATGGAAAATCAGTCGATCTCTGCGGCCGACGGCGCATTCGATCCGCTGCTGCACCGCACCTTTGGCGGCAAGTTGACCGGAATCGGATTCGTGGCCGGAGCCGGCCGCGAGATCAAAACGGCCGCCCCGCAAACGGCGTTCGACCTGCGTTTGGCCACCCACACGGCGCAAACCGACACGGTGGCGACGTGGCGGGAAGGGCTGGACCGGGAAGCCGAAAAATCCGCCGACGCCGCGGCCGCACTCGCCCGCACCCAAGCCTGGTGGGCGCAATTCTGGGGCCGTTCCTGGGTCTTCGCCCAAGAGCCGAAGAGCTTCCCAGCCAACGCGCATCCGCTGCGGGTCGGCGTGGATTCGAACGGCGGAAGCAAGTTTCCGGGCGAAATCGAGCCGCGCACCGCGCGCGCCGGCGCTTGGAAGGGCGGGCAAGTGGCGGCGGAATTCGCCGCCGGAGCGGCCCAATCTCCGGCCACATTCCCGGCGACCATGCCCAAGGGAGAACCGGGCTTGACCCTGACGGCCTGGATCAAACCAAATGCCCTCGTCTCGGGACGCATCTTCGACAAATGCACCGTCGCCTCAACCGATGGCTTCTTGCTCGACACCTATCCCGGCAACGCCCTGCGTCTGATCGTCGGCAACCGCATCCTGCAGGCCCCCGCCTGCCTCAAAGCCGGCGTCCGGCAGCATGTCGCGGCCACCATGGATGGCGATGGAACCCTGGCCCTCTACCTCGATGGCAAACAAGTCGCGGTCCAAGCCGGCAATCCGTCCTCCGCCATCACCCGCGGCTATGTCCTGCAACGCTACGCCCAAGGCTTTCAGGGCCGCGGCGCTTATCCCATCAAGTTCAACGGCGGCTTCTTCAATGTCGAGCCGCACATCGGCAGCGTTTACATGCGCGGCGCCACCCCCAACGCGGACTGGCGCGCCTGGGGTGACTGCTACTGGTGGCAAAACAGCCGTCTGATTTACCATCCGATGCTGGCTTGCGGCGATTTCGACCTGATGGATCCCTTCTTCAAACTTTACGCGGACGCCCTGCCGATCGCCAAGGCACGCACCGCCAAGTACCACCCGGGCGCAGAGGGCGCCTATTTCCCGGAAACCATGACGCCCTTTGGCACCTACGGCGGCGGCGATTACGGCTGGGACCGCAAGGGCCTGCGCCCCGACCAAGTTATCTCCAAATATGTCGGAAAAAACTGGAATCCAGCCACCGAACTGACCTCTCTGATGCTGGACCGCTACGACTACACCGGGGACCGGGCCTTCCTTGCGGAGCGCGTGTTGCCCATGGCCGAAGCCGTGCTGCGCCACTTCGACACCCGCTTCAAGAAGGACGCCAAGGGGAAAATCATCATCGATCCCTGCCAGGCCGTCGAAACCTACTGGTACGGCGTCATCAATGACGCGCCCACCACGGCCGGCCTTGTCAACATCACCCGCCGCCTGTGCGAACTGCCGGACGCGCTGACCACGGCGGAGCAACGCGTCTTCTTCAAAAAAATGCGCGCCGCCTGCCCGGAGATTCCCGTCGAAACGGAAGCGGGCCGCCGTGAGCTGGCGCCGGCGGAAAAATACAATCCGCGCCGCAGCAATTGCGAAAACCCGGAGATCTACGCCATCTGGCCCTACCGCGAAGTGTCGCTGTCGCGCCCGCAGCTTCTGGCCGAAGCGAAGTCCGCCTACGCGCACCGGGGCGCCGCCGTCACCACGGGGTGGGGAGCCTACGACGGCTCCGCCGCCGCCCTGCTGGGGTTGACCGATGAAGCCGCCCGCTACCTGAACGCCACCTGCGGCAACTCCCACGGCACCTACCGCTGGCCGGCAACCTGGGGCCCGAACTACGACTGGGTGCCCGACATGGACAACGGCGGCAACCTGCTGGAAATCACCAACCTGATGCTGCTCCAGGGAGAAACCGGCGGAAAAATCCTGCTGCTGCCGGCTTGGCCGCAAACATGGGATGTGGATTTCAAACTGCATGCGCCGGATCGGACCACGGTGGAGTGCAAGGTGAAGGATGGCAAAATCACCGAACTCAAGGTGATGCCCGAAACCCGGCGCAAGGATGTGGTGTTGCCCGTTTGGGCCCAATGACCATTCTTTCCCCTTTTCCTCTTCCCATGGCCCGCCACGCCCAAGGTCTTGCCCAAGAGATATTCCGATGAAATTCCCCTGCGCCTTCATTCCCGCCCCGATGGTTTGCGCCATGTTCTTGTCGGTCGCCTGCGCCTCGCCGCCCCCGGCGCCTGCGGCAGTCCGCGCCGACTACTGCGGGCGTTTCGTCGAAGGGGATGGCGATGCGGCGATGTTGGAAGCGATCGACGCGGCATTCGCATCCATCCGGCCGTCGGCGCGAACGCTCACCCTGCCGATGCTCTACAAGCGCGATTGGAACGGCTTAACCGAGGGATCGTCTTGGCCGGCGTGGTGGACGCAGAATTCCTTCGGCGCAACCTACGGACTGATGCCATTCCTTGGCGAGGAACCGTACGCCTCATGGATCCGCAATTCGCAGGACATGTGGTTCCGGATGATGGCGGACGGCAAGCGCGGCGATTGGAAGGGGACGGTCGCCCCCGACGGCTGCCTGTGCGATTGCACCGGCATTGAGATGAATGGCGGCGCTGAAAACGGCTTCGGCGGCTTCGCCATTTTCGGCGGCAGATCCAAGCCGGTGATGGACGGCACCATCCATACCGCGTGGACGGTCTACAAGCAGGGCGACGCCGTGCGCGAGAAGACCGATTTTTTCATCGGGGGCACCGTCGCCGGCCTCATCATGGAGGCCGACCGCCTGCTGGCCAGCCACGACGCCAACAAATCCAGGTACGCCCAGTTGAAGCGGGTGGCGTCATTCCTCGATTCGCGCCGCGATCCGGAAACCAACCTCATCAAAGGCGGGCACAACAGCAACCTCCTTGCGCCGACTTTCCGTGGCGTGCGCAAGCCCGACGGCAGTTTCGAGTTCGGCTACCTCACCGAATTGTCCGTGCTGCATGTCGCGGCGATGGAGCGCCTGGCCGAAGTCGCCCTGCTCTGCGGCGAACCGGAATCGGCCGCCCACTACCGCGGCATTGCGCAAAAAGTCCGCCGCGCCCTGCCCCGGCTCATGACGCCCGAAGGCTACTTCATCAAGAGCGAGGAGTCCGACGGGCGCCACGGCGTTTTTGGCGCGGCCCAGCACGGTTATTTCGAAGCCCATCCCAACCATGACGCAGGCGCCTTCCGGGTGACCGACGACGGGGCCAACAGGCGAATCGTGGACTTCATGCTCCGCAAGGTCAGAGGCCCGCAACCTCCCGGCAGCCTCGTCCCGCATGGATTCATCCTGCCGAACTATCCCGGCTACGACGACCACTCCGGCGAGGGCGACATGACCTACGGAAGCTGGACCAATGGCGGCGCATGGCCCGCCCACGAAGGTGTCATGGGCGTCGCCTGTTTGCGCGCCGGAGAATTCGCCCATCCCTTCGGCGCATGGGCCGCGATGCGCCCGCTGATGAAAGGTTTCCGCGCCGATGCGCCGCTGGCCAATTGGGGCCTCACGCCCTGGCCCCGCGAACTGAACAAACCCTACTCCTTCTGCTACGACGACTGGGGCCCCGCCGGCGGCATCCTGCGCGGCCTCTTCGAATACGAATACGCCGCCGACGGCATGCGCCTTTGGCCCCACATCCCGCCCGGCATCTCGCGCTACGCGCAAAAAATGCCCTCGTATTTCGGAAAAACGAAACTCTTCATCGCCTCCACCGGCACCGGCAGCGTGACCGGTGCCATGGTCGGGGGAAAACCGGCCAGGATGAATGCCGACGGGTCCCTCTTCCTCAAGTTGGACGGCGCGACCAAGGCCGTGACAGTTGAGTTCCTGCTCGGTGGCGCCTCCCCGCGCGGCGTGGAAACGACAGAAGCCCGCACGGTGATTCCCCCCGCTTCGGACAAGGCCTTCTGGATCCTGAGCGCGAAATTTCCGGCCCCGAATCCGCCCGCCATTGCACAGCACACGGACTTCTCGCCCGTCGGTGCCTTCCTTGCCGAAATGGAGCGCGCGGGACTTGGCGACACTTTCGAGGCCGGCCAGGCCCGCCTCGTCATGGAACTGGTCGCCGCGTGCCACGAACGCCGCCGCCTTGCCGCCGAAAATCGGTTGGAAATCCCCGACTTGCTCCCAACCCGCAAAATCACCCCGGCCAACCCGGTCGCGGTGGACAAGCTCCACTACGACATCCCCCGGTGGATGATGGGCGGCCTTCAGGACCACCTGCGAGGTTTGTCGTTGGCCCGCCTCCCGGTGGACCCCGAAGTCCTTGCCATCGCCAGAAAGAACGGCCTGATCCGCTGATTCTCAGGACGTTGCGGATCACTCCGGATTGATGCCTTCGCCCCGGCATTCGCGCTCCCGGTCTGAGTCTCCGCCCCGTGCCCGCGAAGCGGGCTTGGAGTTTGTGCATTACAGTCGCCTTCGTTCCTTGTTCAACCACCTTCGGCGCCGCGTGCCGCGCCTCTTCAAAGCGGTGTCGTGCCGCCGCACCAAAATGATGAAACCCATTCCTTCCGCCGTTCTGCTGCTCGCCGTCTTTTGCGCCTCCTGCGCCTCCGTGGCGCAAGTTCCGCCCGCGCCGCCAGCTCTGCCGATCGCGCCCCTGACCTACGACCATCCGGCCAACCCCGGCAAGTGGCACACTGAAGGTCTGCCCATCGGCAACGGCCGTTTGGGCGCGATGCTCTTCGGCGGCACGGGCTCTGAGCGTATTCAGTTCAACGAGATCAGCCTGTGGGGCGGGGCCAACAATTGGGATGGCGGCTATGACACTTCCGACAAGGGCTTTGGGGGCTACCGGGATTTCGGCGACCTGTGGATTGACTGGAAAGATGCGGCGGCGCAAGTTCCCAAGGATTACAAGATGACCCTGGATCTGGCGACCGGCATCCACCATGTGTCTTTCACCGACGTCAAAGGCGCGAAGATCACGCGCGAGGCATTCGCCAGCCGGCCGGATCAGGTGATGGTGTTCCGGTACACGGCTGACAAGAAGGGGGCGTTCTCGGGGAAAATCAGGTTGAAGTCGGGGCAGGGGGGCGCGAAGGTTCTGGCGGATGTGCAGGGGCTCTCCTTCACCGGCGAGATGGCGAACAAACTGAAATATGCGGCGGAACTGCGCGTGCAGCATGACGGCGGCAAAGTGGCGGTCGAAGGCGACATGCTGGTCTTCACCGATTGCAACTCGCTGACCCTGCTGCTCGACGCCCGCACCGACTACAAGCCTTCCTACGCCGACGGTTGGCGTGGCGGGGCGCCGATGCCGAGAGTGGCGCAGGAAATCGCGGCGGCCTGCAGCAAGGGACACGCCCAATTGCGCGCCGCCCACCTGGCCGACTTCACCAAACTCATGGCCGCCTGCCAAGTGGATCTGGGCCAATCCCCGCCGGAAGCCCAAAAACTCACCACCCTCGAACGCCTGCGCCGCTACACCGATGGCGGCAACTTCAAACAGGAAGCCGCCGATCCGGAGTTGGAGGCGCAATTGTTCCAGATGGGGCGCTACCTCCTCATCTCCTCATCGCGCCCCGGCGGTTTGCCGGCCAACCTGCAAGGGTTGTGGAATGACAGCAACCAGCCGGCGTGGGCCGGCGACTACCACAACAACATCAACATCCAGATGAACTACTGGCCGGCCGAAACGACCGGCCTTGGCGAGTGCGCAGAGCCGCTGATGGATTTCATCGTGGATCAGGCCCCGGCCTGCCGCGTGGCCACCCGGCGCGCCTTCGGCGCCAAGGTGCGCGGCTGGACCGCCCGCACCAGCCAATCGCCCTTCGGCGGCAACGGTTGGGATTGGAACATCCCTTCCAGCGCGTGGTACGCCCTGCATGTGTATGACCATTGGGATTTCAGCCGCGACGAAAAATTCCTGCGCGAAACCGCCCATCCTGTGCTCAAGGAAATCTGCCAATACTGGGAAGACCGCCTCAAACGCCTGCCCGACGGCACCCTGGTCGCGCCCAACGGCTGGTCGCCCGAACACGGCCCGCGCGAAGACGGCGTGATGCACGACCAGCAACTGATTTGGGAACTTTTTGACGACTACCTCAAGGTGGCGGCGGCCCTGGGCGTGGACGCCGACTACCGCGCAAAAATCGCCGACATGCAGGCGAAACTTGCGCCCAACAAAATTGGCAAATGGGGCCAGTTGCAGGAATGGCAGGCCGACCGCGATGATCCGGCCGACCACCACCGCCACACATCGCACCTGTTTGCGCTGTATCCCGGAAGGCAGATCAGCAAGACCGGCACGCCGGCCTTGGCGCAAGCGGCCAAGGTCTCCCTGTTGGCGCGCTGCAATGACACCAGCGACAAAACCGGCAAACCCTGGTCGCCGGCCGACATGCCCGGCGACAGCATCTACAGTTGGGTGTGGCCGTGGCGCGCCGCCATGTGGGCGAGCCTTGGCGAGGGCGACCGCGCCCATGCCTTGGTGCGCGGCAGGGTCGGCAACACCGGGCCCAATGGCTTGAGCCTTTACATTCCTTATTTCAGGCACCACAACGAACTCATCCAACTCGATGGCTCTTTCGGTTGCACGGCCGCAATGGCCGAGATGCTGCTGCAAAGCCGTGCCGGCGAAATCCACCTGCTGCCGGCCCTGCCCAAGGCCTGGGCGGCGCAAGGTTCGTTCAGAGGGCTACGCGCCCGTGGCGGCTTCAGTGTGGATTGCGCTTGGGAGGCAGGCGTTGTGGTGTCCGCCACGGTATCCGGCAAGCCCGGCACCGAGGCGGTGGTGCGCATCGGCGACCGCAAGGTGCCGGTGAAGATGCCGGCCTCCGGCCGGGTGCAACTTGGCCCGGATTTGCGGGTGAAATGAGGGAATATTCCGGGGTGATTCTCCCCAACACCACAACATCCAGAAGTGGATCTCTTCACCCGCATCCCCTCCCAATTTCAATCCCGCTTTGCCCGCCGGACCGCCCCGTCCGTTTCCGGTTTGAGCAGGCGCAATTCGGCCAGTGAACCGAAATTTCCGCCGATGGCGGAATGGATGACCAACTTGAAGAAGCGGTGCGGTGCCGGGGCGGCCAGCGCGATGGCGCGCGGTTCCTTGTCGTAGGTTTCCCACAGTTGCCCCTTGGCCACTTCGACCCAGGCTTTGCGGTCGTCGCTGGCCAGCAAGGTGCATTGCTTGGGCGTGCCGTTGGGTCCGTCCTGGCGCGGGACCAGCACGAGGCCTTCCACCTTGGCGCGGTGGGCGTTCTCGAACACGATCTCGTAGGGCGGCGGGACCGTGTTGTCCTTGTACTGGGTGTGCCAAATCGTGCGCAGGTCGCCGTCGAACAGGTTGGCCGCGCGGAAATTGGCGTTGTTGTGTTCCTCCGAATTGACCGACACCAGCACCAAGGGCGGGCGCGAGAGGTCGGGCAGGGGCAGCAGTTCGTGCGTCACCGTGACCGCCGGGCGGGCGGCTAAGAAGTGTCGCAGGCCCGCCTCCGAAAGCGGGGCGCCAGACAAGGTGGCTTCGCGCAGGGCGGGGGCTTTCTCCAATTCAGCCAGCAGCGCGTCGTCGCCTGAGGTGGCGGCCAGGCTGACATAGTTCAGCCCTGGCGCGTGCGCGATCAGGGCGCCGACGCCCTTGGCGGAGAGTGTCGTGCGGTTGGCGCGCAGCATGCGCAAGTGGGGCATGGCGGGCAGCGCGGCGCAACCGGCATCGGTCACCCGGGTGTCGGAGAGGTTGAGGTCGCCGATGCGGCCGGCCACCTTGGCCACCAACGCCAGGTCGGCGTCGGTCAGTTTGCGGTTGCGGCTGAGATCCACCACCAGGGCGTCGCCGCCCTCGGCTTCCGGGTAAACCAAAATGCCGCGGTTGGCCATGGCTTTCAATTCATCCTGGGTGACGGGTGCCTGGGCCGTGGCGGCATTGGCGCCTTGCGCCGTGGCGGCGGTTTGCGCGCCGCGTTCGATCCAGCGGGCCAGCGCCAGCACCTGGTCGGCCGTCAACGGCTTGGCCGGCGCGGGCGGCATGAATTCGGCGTGGTTTTCGGGCAGCAGCAGGCGGCGGATGGCTTCGCTGCCGTTGGGGTTGCCGGCTTTGACCGCCACCTGCCCGCTTTGGGCCGGCTTGGCGGCCAAGGCCATGTCGTCGAGGCGCAAGTTGCCGTTCACCTTGTCGGGGCCGTGGCAGGAAACGCAGTTGGCCTCCAGGAGCGGGCGGATGACGGTGGCGTATTCCGAGCCTTTGGCGGCGGGCGGTTCCTTGGGTTCCTCGGGCTGGCCGATCACCGGCACCCACGACGGGATCCAGCGCGGAGCGTATTGGTAGAGGTATTTTTCGCCGTGCACCATCACGCCGCCGAAGTGGCCGGCGAATGACATGAGCCCCAAGGTGGCGGCGAGCGTGGCGCCGTAGGCGCAAGCGCGGAACTTGGCCGTGAGCATGTGCGCCGGTCGCAAGAGGGCCGCCAGACTGGCACCCACGGCGGTGCCGATGCCCAACCACTTGTGCCACACGAAGGACGGTCCGGAAAAGTCCCCGCGCGCCGCCAACATCAGGCCGAGCAAAGCCGCACCGCAGGCGGCCACGGCGGCCAAGGCCAGGATCACGCGGGCGGCGGCCTCCAATCCCGGCAGGTGCAGGTGGATGGCGTGCTCCAGCGAAGCCTCCGCCTTGACCAGACGCTGGCGCAGGCGGGGGAACAGGCGCAAGGTGAGCAGGGCGCCTTCCAAAAACGCCACCCCGGCCAGCAGCCCGATGGGCAGATGCAGGGCCAGCGGATGGAAGCGGCCAAAGAAGAGGATGGGGTCGGACATGGGTGCTTAGGAAATCAGTTCTTTGTTGACATTTCCGCGGAAGTTGGTCAGGCGGAAATCCAGCCCCTGGAAGCGGTAGGTCAGCCGCGTGTGGTCCACGCCCATGGCCGCCAGGAGGGTGGCCTGCAGGTCGTAGGTGTCCATCTTGCCGTCCACCACCTCGGTGCCCCATTCGTTGGTGGCCCCGTAGGTCATGCCCGGCTTGAAGCCGCCCCCGGCCACCCACACGGTGTAGCAACCGGGGTGGTGGTCGCGGCCAAGAAAGGTGGAGCCGTTGCGCGCCTCATTCATCGCGGTGCGGCCGAACTCGCCGGTGAAGACGACGAGGGTGTCCTCCAGCAACCCGCGCTGTTTCAGGTCCTTGATCAGGGCCGCCACCGGCCTGTCGGTTTCGCGGCATTTTTCCGGGAGATGGTGCATCAGGTCGTCGTTGGGATTGGTGCCGTGCACATCCCAGCCCCAATCGAACAGTTGGATGTAACGCACGCCGGCTTCGCAGAGTTTGCGCGCCAGGAGGCAGTTGTTGGCGAAAGAGGCCGCGCCGGGCTTGGCGCCGTAGGCCTCGAGCGTCTCCTTGGATTCCTCGCCGATGTCCATCACCTCCGGCACACTGGCCTGCATGCGGAAGGCCATTTCATACTGCGCGATGCGGGACAAGGTCTCGGGGTCGCCCACGGTGTCGTGCTGGATTTTGTTGAGGCGGGCCAGGGCGTCCAGGCTCGACCGCCGCGCGTCGCGGTTCATGCCCTTGGGGTCCGAGAGATAGAGCACCGGGTCGCCCTTGCTGCGGCACTGCACGCCCTGGTACACGCTGGGCAAAAAGCCCGAGCCGTAGGAGGCCACGCCGCCGTCGGGGGCCTTGCCGCCGGAGAGCAGCACGATGAAGGCCGGCAGGTTGGCGCTCTCGCTGCCCAGGCCGTAGGTCGTCCACGAACCCATCGAGGGCCGGCCCGGCACCGGGAAGCCGGTGTGCATGAGCAGTTGCGCCGGCGCGTGGTTGAACTGGTCGGTGGAGAGCGAGCGGATGACGCACACGTCGTCCACGATGGTCTTGAAGTGGGGCAGCAGTTCCGAGATCCACTGGCCGTTCTGGCCGACCTGCTCGAACTGGAAGGGGGTGCCCAGGATCTTGGGTTTGCCCGAAAGGAAAGCCGCGCGTTTGGGGATCAGCGATTGGGGCGCCTCCTTCATGTTCCAGGTGTTGAGCAGCGGCTTGTAGTCGAACAGGTCCAGGTGCGGCGGCGCGCCGGCCAGGTGGATGTAGATGACGCGCTTGGCCTTGCCCGGGAAATGCGGCGCCTTGAGGACGCCGGGCTGGCCTTTGGACCATTCCAGGCCCGGCGCGGCAGGCGCAACTTCCGCCGCGCAGGCCTTGCGGCCAAGCAGCGAGTCGCCGATCAGGCCGGCCAGGGCGGCGGCGCCGAAGGACTGCGTGGTGGCGCCCAGGAAATGGCGGCGCGTCAGCAGGTTGGCCTTGGCGAAGCGCCAGTCCTGCGGTGAGAGCGCGTCGGGACGGGTGGTGAGGGGAAGGAGGGACATGGTTAAGGCCTTGGGGTTTGGCACTGCGAAGCAGTGCTTGTTCCTGGCCAGGGGTGCAACCCCTGGATGACGGTTCTTTGCGGAAGCCACCCCGAAGGGGTGGAGGAGGAACGGGCTCCACCCCTTCGGGGTGGTGGGGTTGGGGGACTCTTTCCAGGGGTTGCACCCCTGGCCAGGAACGGTCACCGCTTCGCGGTGAAAGCGGCCGAATCATCCTTTGGTCAGGAATTCGTCCAGGTTCATGAGGAGGGCGCAGGCGTCGGTCATGGCGGCGGCGTCTTGCGCCTGCATGCCTTCGGGCAGCGCGCCCAAGGGGTCGGTGGCGCGGGCCTTGGCGTCGTCGGCGTGGACCGCGTACCAAGCCAACCGGTCGGCGCGGTAGTTTTTCAGCGTGTCAAGTTCTTCGGCCTTGGGCGCGCGCAGCAGGGCGCGGCGGAAGGCGAAGGCAAGTTGCGCCTCGGCCGGGCCCTTTTCAGCCAACGCCAGGCGTGCCAGCCCTTGGTGGCATTCATTGAACACCGGGTCGTTGAGCGACACCAGTGCCTGAAGCGGCGTGTTGGTCGGCGGGCGCGACACCGTGCAGCGGTCGCGCAGCGGAGTGTCGAAAGTGCCAAGCGACGGATAGGGCTGGCCGCGCTCGACTTTCACGTACACCGCGCGGCGGCGGCCGGCTTCGCCAAGTTGCACATGCCAGCCGACGCCGCCGAAGGATTTGGGCTGGATGACTTCCGGCGGCATCCACGGCATGGCCGGCGGGCCGTACATCTCGGGGTTGAGCAGGCCGGCCACCGCCAGCGCCTGGTCGCGCAACTGTTCGGCCGACAGACGCAGGCGCGGGCCGCGGGCCAGCCATTTGTTCTGCGCGTCGGCGGCCAGTTCTTCCTCGGTGATGACCGAGGACTGGCGGTAGACCGCGGACAGCGTGATTTCCCGGCAGAGTTTCTTGACCGACCAACCCATGTCGGTCATCCAGGCGTCCGCCATGAAGTCCAGCAGTTCCGGGTGCGAGGGCTGGGCCGACTGCAGGCCCATGTCCTCCAGCGAGGTGACGATGCCGTGGCCGAAGAATTGCGCCCACAGGCGGTTGGCCTGCACGCGGGCGGTCAGCGGGTTTTCCCTGGCGGTCAGCCATTTGGCCAAGCCCAGCCGGTTGTGCGGCAGACCCTTGGCCATGGGGGGCAGGAACTTGGGCGTGTCGGGCAGCATCACGCCGCGTTCCTTGTCCGGCGCCAGAAAGGAGCCCTTGGTCAAAAGGTAGGTCTTGCGCGCCTGTGCCGCCGGCAATTCGCGCATGACCGGAACGCTGGTTTTTTGGCCGGTTTTCGCCGTGACGTCAAGGGTCGGGCGCTCGTCGTCCTTGTCGGAATCCGCGCTTTGGTTGAAGAAGGCGAACAGGCGGTAGTAGTCCTCGTGCAGGATCGGGTCGTACTTGTGCGTGTGGCACTGGGCGCACATGAAGGACAGCCCCATGATGCCCTGCATGGCGGTGCTGGTGCGGTCGTGGATCGCCGCCATGCGGTATTCCTCGTCGTCGGTGCCGCCTTCGGTGTTGGTCAGCGTGTTGCGCTGGAAAGCAGTGGCGATCAGGTCGTCCTGGGTCGGCGGATGCTGGGAATCGCCAAGCAGGTCGCCGGCCAATTGGCGGATGACGAATTGGTCGAAGGGCAGGTCGGCGTTGTAGGCCGCGATCACCCAGTCGCGGTAGGCCCAGATGGTGCGGTCGTTGTCTTTTTCATAGCCCTGGGTGTCGCCGTAGCGGGCCAGATCCAGCCAGGGCGTGGCCATGCGCTCACCGAAGGCGGGGGCAGCCAGCAGCCGGTCCACCTGTTTTTCATAGGCGTCGGGGCTTGCGTCGGAGAGGAAGGCATTCAGTTCCGCCAAAGTGGGAGGCAGGCCGGTGAGGTCCAGCGACACGCGGCGCAGGAGCGTCGCCTTGTCGGCCTGCGGCGAAGGCTTCATGCCCTTTTCATCCAACTTGGCCATCACAAAGCGGTCCAGCGGAGTCTTGCACCAGGCTTCGTCGGATACTTTGGGCAGGGCGGGCCGCACCAACGGCTTGTAGGCCCAGTGCTGGTCGTATTTCGCGCCCTGGGCGATCCAGTCCCGGATGGTCTGCTTCTGCTCGGAAGTCAGGATTTTGTGGGAGGCCAAGGGGGGCATCACCTGCTTGGGGTTGTCGGTGGTGATGCGCAGCCAGGCGTTGCTCAGCTCCGGGTGGTTGGGCACGATGGCTTTGTACTTGTCGCTTTTGGCCTCCGTTTCCAGGTCCAGCCGGTAGCCGCCGTAGCGGGTGTGCTCGTCGGGCCCGTGGCAGGCGAAACATTTCTCCGACAGCACCGGCAGCACCTGGCTGGCGAAATCCACATGGCGCACCCGGACTCCTTTGGCCGGCGCCACGGCGCCGGATTGGGTGGCGCCGGCATGCTGCGCGGCGCGGGATTTTTGGCCGGGCCAGAGAAACACGCCGGCCGCCAAGGCGCAAAGGCCGATGCCGGGAACCAACCACCAGACAGCCGCAGGGGTGTGCTTCATGTTCATGGGGCGCGGGTCCATTGTCCAATAAGGTGTCGGCATGGGACGGACGCAGACGCCTCAAGTTACAGTTATTGGGGTGAAATTCAACATTTTTTCAGAGTGCCGTTGTTTTCATGCAAACGGCCGCGCGCGCAAGCGGACAAAGGCAGCACGGTGAGCAGAAGGGCGGTCAGAGGCAGGCGCATGCGGATTCCGGATGGGGGGTGTTGCCGGAAAATAAAAAAGCGGGAAAGTCAAAACTTGCGCTCATTTCTCAAACAGTTTGAATTCATTCACCGTCACCCCGGAGAGGGGGTTGATCAGTTTGGATTCCAGGACATTCAGGCGGAATTTTTGCGCGGTGACCGGCTCGAAGGTGACTTCCTTGTCGGAGCCGATGCTGGTGCCGGTTGCCACCGCCTTCCAGCTGCCGTCCGCCTGTTGCGCCTCGATGGCGAATCGGGTCGTCTGCGGGTAACTGGATTCGTCGATCACCGCGCGCCGGACTGCCATCGGTTTGCCAAGATCCACCTCCAGCCAGGCCGTGCTCTGGCCGGCGGCGGTGCTCCAGCGTGTGCCGGCCACATCGTCAAAAGCTTTGTCCGCCGCGTAGCCGGCGGAGTAGGTGGACGAGGCCGTGCCCGGCTTGCCCTGCGACACCGGCGGCGGGGGCGCCGCCTTGAGCGGGAACACTTCGATGTCCTTGCGCCGTGCTTCCGGCGTCACGCGGTCCACCACCACCTTGCCGTCGGTCACATGGCCTTCGACGGTGGTTTGGTAGGGCGCGTGCAGTTTGAAGGAGCCGTTCCATTCCGCCGGCCAGGCGGCGCCGAGCAAAATGCGCTTGCCGTCGCATTGCATAATCATGTCCTGCAAACCGATCATCGCCGTGCCGGCGTGGTCGGTGTCGGGGGCGTGGCAGAAGCCGTAATTGGTCCAGAACGAGGGGAAGCGCAAGTGCGGGTTGTTCACGAATTTTTGAATCGCATACCGCTTGGCGTCCGCCGTGCGGCCCAGACGGGCCATGTTGATGCAGCTCTGGTACCAGCATTGCGCCTGGTGCTGGACGGCGGGACGAACAGGGCCGTATTCCCAAGTGTTGTTCGCCAATTCCATGTCGCCGCCCGGGCCTTTCCGGCCCAGGAAGAAGTGATTGAACGGGAAGCAGCTGTACATGTTGGGGAAGTCCATGTTGCCGTTATAGAACACCCACTCGTAACTCTTGGCGGCGGCGACGAACTTTTTGCCGTCCTTGGTTTGCGCGATGGTCAGCGGCGGGATGCGCTTCTGGAAGCCTTTGAGGTAGGCGCGTTTTTCAGGCGTCAGACATTGCGCCGGCAAATCGAGCAGGCCCTGCGAGAGCGCCTCAAGACCGCAAATCACATCGGTGTTGTTGGTGCAGCCGTGGTAGGGCTCGCAGGCATCGCTGGGGTAGATGACCAACTTGCCGTCGCCATCCAGCGGCTTGCCGGTCTTCTTGGCGAGTGTTTTCTGGTAATACTGGTCGTAGTAGCGGATGAAGCCTTCGGCCGGGGCGATGTAGCCGGGGTCGTAGGTGTCGGTGAAACGGCAGTATTCCAGCATCGCATAGGCGAAGTTGAGGCCGGAGGTGTAGTGGTAATGGAGGTGGCTCGGCGAGCAACGGCCGTCGGCGGTGGAGCCGATGGCATCCAGGCCGAAGATGCTGAGGGCTTCGGTGTAGGCCACGGCGTTATCCAGGCCCCAGAACTTCTTGGCGTGCAGGCGGCTCATTTCGGTGCGGGCTTTGTAGAAATCGAAGCTGACCCGGGCGAGGTCGAAGTCGCCGGTCTTGAGTTCCGCCCACGCCATCGGCTGCTGGTTTTGCGCCATGAACTGGCAACCGTCCCACATGCGGTGGTCCGGGTTGCCCTCGCAGGGGAAGATGCCGCCGTTGAACAGCGTCATCGCGCGGCCGTGGGTATTGGCGGCGAGTTGGTAACGGGCGAGTTGGTAATTGCGGCCGGCGGTCCAGGCTTTGTCGGTGGCATCGGCGCCGGGATGGATGCTGATGTGGCTGCGAAGCCAAAATTGCGCCCACCAGGCCAGCGCGGCGGCGCGGTCGGCGGCGGCGTTGGCGACGGCGCGTTTGGCATCCGCATCCAGTTGCGCTTCCCAGGCGGCCAGCGATTTGTCTTGCTCCATGCGCAGCGTGATGCACAGATCCAACGCCTTGACCGGCGCGGCCGTTTTCAGGGCGCACGATTTGGTGGGCATGTTGTTGAATTTGCCGGTGCCGGTGCCCGCGTCCACCATGCCCTTGGCGCTGATTTGCCCGCCGCAGGTCAGGCCGGAGAGCGGGTCGGGAATCTGGCCGGCGAATTCGGCCATGCCCTGCGCCTTCATGTCGCGCTGGCGGCGGGCGTTGACTTCGGCCAGGCGGCGCGACCATTGCAGTTGGCCGCCGGCCACCTTGGGCTCGTAGTTGGCCCAGGTTTCATAGGTGGCGGTGACCTCCACTGCTTCACCGGCGGCGGTTTCCACATGCACCACGGGGTGGTCGGGGTCGGTGGTGGCCCAGAGTTTGACCGTCACCGGCGCGCCAGCGGCGGTCTTGCCGCTGAACACGATTTCGCTTTGGCCAAGGCGCAATTCCTGTTTGAAGTCCTGGTCAAAAACGGCCGGGGCGAAATGCAATTTGACCAGCCCCAATTTGACCTGCATGCCGTTTTCATCCATGCAGTTCGGGCTGCCGATCAGAAAACAGATGTCGCCATCTTGCGCCCACACATTCAAGCCCAGAATGCCGCCGGAGAGCGGCATGGAATCGGCGGAACTTTTGCTCGGGCTGGTCCAGGCGATGTTGTAGGCGGCCAACTCTGTTTGCCAAGCCGCTTCGCTGGCGGTGGAGCTGGCATTTTGCGCGCTGGCGCAGGCGGATAGGGCCAGGATGAGGGCGGCGGCGGGGAGCAGGTGTTTCATGGCGATGGGATGGGGTGGGATGGGATGCGGGGGCGGGAGATTGGCAATGGACGCCGCTTGTGGGCGTTGTATTACAAATTTATGAAAGGCATCAAGGGGCTGTAATATTGCTTGCTAAATATGGAGCCTGAAATTCCGGATGCGCCACAGTAAGGGCAGTTGAAGGGTCGACGGGGGGCGGGCGGCTGGCGGTGGACCCGGCCCCTTTTTCAAAGCCTAAACTGTGCCCATGATCAACCCCACCTCCCCCATCCGCGCGTTTGCCTGCCTGTTCGCCGCCACTTTTTTTGCCGTGGGGGCGGGTGCCGACAACGCGCAAACGCCGCCGCCCACCACCACCGAGGTGGCCAAGCCCGCCGCCGGCGACCATGGCGCGTTGCGCGAGAACATTGAATGGACCCACCTCTGGCTGACCGGCGCCGACAAAAAAGACAAGCCGCATGTGCTGTTGGTGGGCGACTCCATCACCAAGGCCTATGCCGATGGCGTCACCCGCGACTTGGCGCGCCAGGCTTATGTGGGCTCTTTGACCACCTCGCTGTGCGTTTGCGACCCGGCTTTCGAGCCGACTTTGCAGGCGGCTTTGGCCCAGGGTGATTTTGCGGTCATCCATTTCAACAACGGCTTGCACGGCGTGGGTTACACCGAGGCCCAATACCAAGCCGGTTATGAGAAGGCGCTCAAACTGATCCGCAAAACCCAACCACAGGCCAAGATCATCATCGCCCTGTCCACCCCGCTCAAGCCGGGCAGCGACAAGGCCAAACTCAACCCGCGGATCGACCAGCGCAACGCCTCCGCCATCGCATTGGCCAAGACCATCGGGGCGCCGATCGACGACCTAAGCGGCCTGATGAAAGAGCATGCCGGGTATTACACCGATCCCTACCACTACCAGGGCAAGGGCATCGCCCTGCAAGTGACCGCCGTTGCGGCGGCGGTGCGCAAGGAATTGGGCCAGGAACCGGCAGCGGCCAAGGGGAAGTGAGGGCGGGGCCTGTTTGGGTGTCATAGGCGCCGTTTTTCAGCGTCGCTGTCCGACTGTTCCGAGAGCCACTTTTTCAAAGATGCCACATCAAAAGTGATCACGCCGCCGCCTTTGATCACATCACCGGCTTACCTTTACCCCACCGACACCTCCAGCATCTGCCCCGCTGCCAGCGTCACCGTTTGGGCCAAAATGATGCCTAAGCGTCCATCGCGGCTCTCCATGCGGCAGGCCACTGCTTTCCCGCCGATTTGCGCCTTGACGCTGGCGGCGAGCAAGCCGGCGGGGGCTGTCAGTTCCAGGCGCGCCAGGCGCATGGCGCCAAAGCGCGCCTCCAACTTGGCGGTCAGGCCGGTGGCGGTGTGCTTTTGCTCGAACCTGCCCCAGGCGCCGGCGCCGATGAAGGGGCCGGCGAAATCCTTGGCGCCGAGCTTGGGCTCGAAGCGCAGCAAACCCTTCGAGGCGTCGCAATGGAAGCCGCAGGCGGCGATGAACACGCCGTAGCTGGCCATCGCGCGGGCGTAGTGGTCCGAGCATTCGATCTCGTTGTACGGGTTGCGGCGCGAGGCGTCGTAACGGTCGTGCACCGCGCGGCAGACGGCCAGGCCCTGGGTGAGCAGCGGGTCGTTTTCATCCTTGGCAAGCGACACCATCAGCGCGGCGGCGCCGTGCTCGAAGCCGGTCATGCATTCCTGGAAATACATGAAGGACCAGAATTTCTTGCAGGCCTCCGGCAATCCGCCGTGCGGCCAGGTGGCCATGACCAAACCGCCTTCGCCGGCTTCCGCGTAATGGCGGCCGGGGTTGATGCCCCGCTCCTGCGCCTTCCTGCGGAAGACGCCCATGTCGGGGACGAAGTTGTACTTGTAGAGGCTGTCCATGGCCTGGCGCAACTGCTCCTTGCGGCCGATCGGCGGCAGGCCGACCTGGGCCAGCCAGAAATCGCCCAGGCACATGTCGATGTGGCTGCCGGGTCCCACATGCACCGGCAGCATTTCCTGCGGCGTGCATTTGGCCTTGTAGTAGCCGGCCTGCTTGTCGAAATAGCCGGCGTAGGCCCGGGTGCCCTTGGCGATGATCCTGCGGTAACGCTCCGCGGCGGGCTTGTCGCCCATTTCGTCCGCCATGGCGGCGGCGGCGGAAAGGCCGGCCAAGTACATGCCGACGATCCACGGAATCTCGCCGCCCCATTTGGCGTCCAGGGTGTTCTCGAAACGGCGGGTGAAGATGCCGTCGTTGCCGCCGGGCTTGCCTTCGGCCTCGGCCTGCACCAAAAACTCGGTGGCTTTTTCGATGTGAATCCAGTTGCGCTTGAGAAATTCGCCGCCGGTGTCGTTCAGGTGTTCGCGGTAGCAGCGCAGCAGGATGCCGGACTGGCCGTCGATGCAGGGGGTGTACTGGTAGGTGCCGCGCATGCCGATGTTGCCGCTGGCCTGCATGACCTCCGGCGTGAAGTCGGTGCGCTCGCGCAGGTCGATCTCGAATTGCGGGAACAGCCGTCCGACGGATTGCGCGTAATGCCACACATGGGTGCAGGTGCCCACGCAGCAGCCGGTGCCCTCCCAGCCCCACGCCCGGCCCTTGGTCAGACGGTAGGTGCCGTTGGTGG